>NZ_JADDUM010000099.1 GCF_015163715.1 Pseudomonas cyclaminis | reverse complement strand
CCCCGATGGCGGTGCATCAGCCAAATATTCAGTGACTGACACACCGCTATCGGGGGCAAGCCCCTCCCACATTTGCCCGTATTTATTCAGTTTCCATCTCAGGGAGTTCCAATCAACATGGCAGTTAACTGCAACACTCTCGAAGAAGTCCGTGACAACATCGACCGCCTCGACCAACAAATCGTCAGCCTGCTGGCTGAACGTGGCGGCTACGTATCCCAGGCAGCCCGCTTTAAAAAGGATGCAGATGCGGTCAAGGCACCACAACGGGTTGAACAGGTGATCGCCAAGGTGCGGGACTTGTCGCACACGTTGGGCGCCAATCCAGAAGTCACCGAGCAGGTCTATCGCGCATTGATTTCGGCGTTTATTCAGCAAGAGTTGGCTGAGCATGCGGCACGCGGTCGAGTGGGGTAAAAATTGGCAAATTTATTCGCTGATATAGAAATCCTTTAGGCATCTTCAAGCCACTGATTAATAAGGAGGAAACCTCAGCCTATTTTTTAGCTTTTTCTAATTGATACCAACTTGCTTTTACTGCCCTCGCTTTATGAGGATTTGTGGCTAGTCTCGGATAGCAATCAAATTGCCACCAAGTCTATCCACGGATCTGAATAGGTAGAGGCTGACTATGGATTTTTTTGAAAAGCTTACCAGTCTGGCAGCAAAAGTTCGGTTACAGGGCCCTGCCATTCAAACGGAAGAAGCTACAAAAAATGCTTTCGTAATGCCTTTCATAAACACTGTGCTGGGTTATGACGTGTTTGATCCCCAGGAAGTGACGCCTGAGTTCGTCTGCGATGTGGGAACTAAAAAAGGCGAAAAGATCGACTACGCAATCATGAAAAACGGTGAGGTTCAAATACTCATCGAATGCAAAAAAATCGGCGAGTCACTGAGCATTAATCACGCCTCTCAGCTTTTTCGATACTTTCATGTGACAAGCGCAAGAATCTCCATTCTCACAAACGGCCAGGTATACAGATTTTTTACCGACTTGGACGCCCCCAACAAAATGGACGAAAAGCCATTTTTGGAACTCGACTTGCTGGACATTGACGAATATTCCGTGCCGGAACTGATCAAGCTTACTAAGTCGGCTTTCGATGTAGACTCGATCATCAATGCTGCAGGAGAGCTGAAGTACGTCAGCCAACTCAAGAAAATTATCGGCGCTCAGGTCAGTAAACCAGAAGACGAGTTCGTGAAATTCTTCGCATCCCGCGTTTATGACGGCGTCATCACGCAGAAAGTGCGTGAACAGTTTTTTGAACTGACTCGAAAAGCGCTAGCGCAATTTCTGAATGATCAAATCAATGATCGACTCAAGTCAGCCATGAGCGGCGTAATTCAACCGACTATCGCCTCGATGCCAGTGGCAAACAGCGCGATTTCTGATACGCAGGACCGCGATGAATCAGAAGACAAGATCCTGACGACACTTGAAGAGTTAGAGGGTTATCACATCGTCAGGGCAGTTGTGAGATCGGTGGTAGATGCCAAGCGAATTGTTCAGCGAGATACTCAAAGCTATTTTGGAATTTTGCTGGACGACAACAATCGCAAGCCGATTTGTCGCCTTCACTTCAACCGCAGTCAGAAGTACCTCGGGATATTCGACGAGGAAAAAAATGAAACCCGCCATGCGATTTCGTCCATTGATGAGATTTACGAGTATGCGGATCAATTGAAAAAGACAGTGGGTTATTACGACTAGGGGCGGACAATACCCCCTGTGGCGAGGGAGCTTGCTCCCGTTGGGCTGCGCAGCAGCCCTGAAACCAGGTACAGCGCTCTTTCTGGATAATCTCCATTGGCTGTATTGGGGCTGCTGCGCAGCCAACGCGGGCAAGCACGCTCGCCACAAACGCCCACCTGCACAGTCCATAGCGGTCTACAGATTTCTCACACGCGTTTCACATCTCCCCGACGAATCCCCTTCTAGACTTCCCTTATCAGCCGTGAAACGGCCAGGGAGTACGCCATGTGGCGGTATGCGGTAATGCTGTGTGCGGTGGTGTGGCTGGCGGGTTGTCAATCGACTCACCAGGAGTTGTTGGCCAAAGGCTATCCACCGGCTTTTGCCGATGGTTTTGATGACGGCTGCAGCAGCGGTCGCCAGGCGGCTGGGGTGATTACCGGGACGTTTCGCAAGAACGTGCCGCGCTACCTGAAAGACCGGGAGTACGCCGAAGGCTGGGAAGACGGTTTTCGCCAGTGCAAGGCCATGCGTGAAAACGAAGAGCTACGCGACTACAAGGACAATCACTGGGACGACCGTGAACGTGCCTGGCAGCAAGAGAAGGACCGCGATGCCGCCCGGGCCTATCGCTCGCAATAGGTCGCTTTCAGACATCCATCGAAACTAAAGCGCGGCGACCATGGCCCAAGCTCCATTAGAGGGAGAACACCATGAGCCGAGCTTTTGTGAATGAAGACAACGCCGCTGCCCAGGCCGATCAGCCGGTGGAGCGGCAGGTCAGCGAGCAGCCCAATCGCGTAACCGCGCAAGGGTTGGCGCAGTTGCAGGCCAAGGTTGCGCAACTACAGGCCGAATACAGCGCCGAGTCCGCCAAGGGCGAACAGGCCGATAAGCAGCGCCAGGCCGATCTCGAGCGGGATTTGCGCTATTTCAACCAGCGGGTGCACAGCGCCCAAGTGGTGACGTCAGCCACTTCCACCGACAAGGTACAGATCGGCAGCTGGGTCACTTTCGCCAATGAACAGGACGAGCAGCAGCGCATCCAGTTGGTCGGTGAAGACCAGGCCGACGCGACTGCAGGCCTGATCAACTGGGCTTCACCCCTGGGTCGCGCTTTGCTGGGCGCCCAGATCGGCGACGAGGTGCTGTGGCAGCGCCCCGTCGGCGATCAGTTGATCGAGGTGCTGCTTATCGAAGCCGAGACTTAGACGATGCCTTGGGCCAGCATCGCGTCGGCGACTTTCACGAAGCCGGCGATGTTCGCGCCCTTCACGTAGTTGATCCGGCCGTTTTCTTCGCCGTAGTGCACGCACGCGTGGTGGATCGACTGCATGATGTTGTGCAGCTTGCTGTCCACCTCACCGGCGGTCCACAGCAGGCGCATGGCGTTCTGCGACATCTCCAGGCCACTCACCGCCACGCCACCGGCATTCGACGCTTTGCCCGGCGCGAAGAGAATACCCGCCTCGATAAAGATATCCACAGCCTCAAGCGTGGTCGGCATGTTGGCGCCTTCGGCCACGCAGATGCAGCCGTTGCGCAGCAAGGTGCGGGCGGCGGCGGCGTCCAGTTCGTTCTGGGTGGCGCATGGCAGGGCGATATCGCAGGCCAGCTCCCAAGGCGCTTGGTCCTTGCGGAACTCCAGGCCGAAACGCTCGGCCAATTCGCTGATGCGACCGCGCTGAACGTTTTTCAGCTCCAACAGGGCTGACCATTGCTCTTCGGTCAAACCGCTTTCGGCGTACAGGGTGCCCTCGGAGTCGGACAGGGAAATTACCTTGCCGCCCAGGTCCATGACTTTGCGTGCCGCGTATTGCGCCACGTTGCCGGAGCCGGACACCGCCACACGCTTGCCCTCAACCCGCTGGCCGTCGCGCTTGAGCATTTCTTCAGCGAAGTACACACAGCCAAAACCAGTGGCTTCCGGGCGGATCAGGCTGCCACCGTAAGTCATGCCTTTGCCGGTCAACACCGAGGTGAACTGGTTGCTCAGGCGCTTGTACTGGCCAAACAGGAAACCGATTTCGCGGGCGCCTACGCCGATATCGCCAGCCGGCACATCCACATCCGCGCCGATATGGCGGTACAGCTCGCTCATGAACGCCTGGCAGAAGCGCATGACTTCTGCGTCGCTCTTACCTTTTGGATCAAAGTCCGAGCCGCCCTTGCCGCCGCCCATGGGCAACGAGGTAAGGGAATTCTTGAAGGTTTGTTCGAAGGCGAGGAATTTCAGCACACCCAGGTTGACCGACGGGTGGAAGCGCAGGCCGCCTTTGTACGGGCCGATGGCGCTGTTCATCTGGATACGGAAACCGCGATTGACCTGGACCTTGCCGTGATCATCGACCCATGACACCCGGAAGGTAATCGCACGCTCCGGCTCGCAGATGCGTTCCAGGATGCCCGAGTTCAGGTAGTGAGGATTGGCTTCAAGAAACGGCCACAGACTGCGTAGGACTTCTTCTACAGCCTGGTGAAATTCTGGCTGGTCTGGGTCGCGTTTTTTCAGGCGGGCAAGGAAGGATTCGACGGATTCGATCATGAAAAGTCTCGGCAAATTGATTGTTTTTAAGGGAGATTGGGCCGGACTTTATCAATTCATGTCGCACTGCGACAGGGCAAAATGTCGCCTTTGTGAATTTAAATGGTGCATTGGATATAACTGTATCCAGTTTTACCGTGTTTTATGCACTTAAAAGGGGATTTCAAATCACCACATGCACCAACAGATAAATTGCTGTCGAGGGCAAGCCCCCTCCCACATTTGATCGGTGTGAGTCAGGAAAAATGCGCAAAAAAAAACGGAGCCCGAGGGCTCCGCATTTTTTCAAACCCGCCGGATCAGGCGAGTTTTTTGTGGCGCACACGGTGTGGCTGGGCAGCAGCGTCGCCCAAGCGCTTTTTACGGTCCGCTTCGTACTCGGTGTAGTTACCTTCGAAGAACACGGCTTGCGAGTCGTCTTCGTACGCCAGGATGTGGGTCGCGACGCGGTCAAGGAACCACCGATCGTGAGAGATCACAATGGCGGCGCCCGGGAAGTCCAGCAGGGCTTCTTCCAGGGAACGCAGGGTTTCTACGTCGAGGTCGTTGGACGGTTCGTCGAGCAGCAACACGTTGCCGCCCTCTTTCAGGGTCAGGGCCAGGTGCAAGCGGCCACGCTCACCACCGGACAGGTCCTTGACGAACTTCTGCTGGTCGCCGCCCTTGAAGTTGAAACGACCGACATAGGTGCGCGACGGGATTTCATAGTTGCCGATGCGGATCTGGTCGGAGCCGTCGGAGATTTGCTGGAACACCGTCTTGCTGCCATCCAGGTCATCGCGGCTCTGGTCCACACAGGCCAGTTGCACGGTTTCGCCGACTTCAATGGTGCCCGAATCCGGAGTTTCCTTGCCCATCAGCATGCGGAACAGCGTGGATTTACCCGCACCGTTACCACCAATAACGCCGACGATCGCGCCTTTTGGCATGGAGAACGACAGATTGTCGATCAGCACGCGGTCGCCATAGCCTTTGGAAACGTTCTTGAACTCGATAACCTTGTCACCCAGGCGCGGACCGGCGGGGATGTAGATCTCGTTGGTTTCGCTGCGCTTCTGGAATTCCTGCGACTGCATTTCTTCAAAGCGTTGCAGACGAGCCTTGGATTTGGACTGGCGGGCCTTGGCGCCTTTGCGCACCCACTCCAGTTCTTCCTTCATGGCTTTTTCATGGGCCGATTGCTGCTTGGATTCGGCGGCCAGACGGTCGGATTTGGCTTCCAGCCAACCGGAGTAGTTGCCCTCGTAAGGGATACCCGCGCCACGGTCGAGCTCAAGGATCCAGCCGGCTACGTTGTCCAGGAAGTACCGGTCGTGCGTGATCGCAACCACGGTGCCCGGGAAATCGTGAAGGAAGTGTTCCAACCAGGCGACGGAATCGGCGTCCAAGTGGTTGGTGGGTTCGTCGAGCAGCAGCATATCGGGGGCCGACAGTAGCAGGCGGCACAGGGCCACACGACGTTTTTCACCACCTGACAGGAATTCGACCTTGGCGTCCCACGCCGGCAGGCGCAGCGCGTCGGCGGCGACTTCCAGCTGGCGCTCCAGGTTGTGACCGTCGCCGGCCTGCAGGATGGCTTCGAGCTTGGCCTGTTCGGCGGCGAGTTTGTCGAAGTCGGCATCTTCTTCAGCGTAAGCCGCGTAGACCTCGTCCAGGCGCGCCTGGGCGTTCTTGATCACGGCAACGGCTTCTTCGACCACTTCGCGCACGGTTTTGGTCGGGTCGAGGATTGGTTCTTGCGGCAGGTAACCGATGTTCAGTTCCGGCATCGGGCGGGCTTCGCCTTCGAACTCGGTGTCGACGCCAGCCATGATTTTCAGCAACGTGGACTTACCCGAACCGTTGAGGCCGAGCACGCCGATCTTGGCGCCGGGGAAGAAGGACAGCGAAATGTTTTTCAGGATTTCCCGCTTCGGCGGAACAACTTTTCCCAGCCGATGCATGGTGAAGACGTAAGAACCTGTTTGTCCGTGCTTGTCACCTTTTGCCATTTTTATTACACCTATGATTCAGATATGGTGGGGCTTTGCTGTATTTTTTCAGCACGCGATACGGAATAAAAAAAGTCATGTTTCTAATGGAGCCTGATTTTATTCGTTACTATACTTGAAAAAGTTAAGTTTTGGAGGCGAATCGTGAGTCATCAGATTGTAGCGATAAGGATCAATGGTGTTAGAGGAAAGGTGCTGGTGCAAGAGCACATGCCTGCTTACTACCCGAACCTTTATGTGACTTTAGAGCAGTCGGGCCGGGCGTTAAACACGCAGCACAAATATTTGGAGCACATCGGGGTCGTTGAGGACTTTCTGAAGCATGAGTCGATTGACCTGATCGCTCGCCTAGAGGAGCGGCCGACGTCGCGCTACCTGACTGATAGTGAGATCTCACGATTTGTCGCCGACGCGGCATTATACAAGTCCACTTTGGACACAAAGTATACAGGTATACGTTTGGCGCCTGCGGCCTACAAGACAGTGGGTAGAGTCCATGCGCAGCAGCGACTTGAAGCCGTGCGCGACTACCTCAAATTTCTGTACGAAAAGCTGGGTGACGAGACGACGCGAGATGCAGCCCTTGATGAGGTCGAGCGGCGCATCAATCGCAAGATAAAGGCAGCCAAGCCTGCCTGGAAGAAAGTCAGAAATGATGATATGAAAGGTCTGACCAGCCAGGAGCGAGAGCGTCTTCTAGAGATCATGCGTCCTGAGAGTGCTGAGAACCCCTTCGCAAATGAAGCTCTGAAGCTGCGTAATTACATTATTTTGCTCTTGGGCCTTGATCTGGGGCTACGCCGGTCCGAAATGCTTCTGATTAAGCTCGGCGATATTCGGTGGCATAGCCGGGAACTCTCGGTCGTCAATCTTGAGAGTGAGGCAATCGACCCACGCATGCTGGCTCCGCAATTCAAAACCCACGAACGAATGCTGGAAATGGGTGACGACCTTATCTTCGCACTCAAGAAATATATCGACACCTACCGTGTCTTTACGAGGGGGCCGTCGGATGCCAAAAAACACCCTTTTCTGCTGGTGTCTCATCGACGCAATGATGGTAGGCCGCTGAGCGTTAAAGCCCTTGATGGCATCCTACCCCGGGTTGGCAAAGTAGCGCCCGAACTGGCGCATATTCACCCTCATGTGTTGCGTCACGATGCAGTCTACACGCTGCTAGAGAGCATGCGAGAGGAGTTGGAAACACACACCCCAGAAGATCGCACAACAAAAGCTCAAAAAATCCTAACCTATGCTTTTGGATGGAGTCCCCAATCCAATATGCCGAACCTCTATGGGGCGAAATTTTGGAAGGAAGAAGCAAATAAGGCGATGAAAAAACGCTCGGATAAATTCAAGGCTATCAGAGAGAGTGTCGAGGCTGAAGTTCGCAGGAGACACGCAGAGTGAATGTCGCAATTTCAGCACTTGAAGTTCCCACGCAGAACTCTTTTGATGCATGGCTGATTACACCTCGCCTTGCCAAATGCGGCCTGCTGTTCACCCCATCTGAACCGATGTGGTGGCCTGATAGGTCATCCCGTAATGCGATCAATTGGCAAGCTGCAATCCGCTGCGTTCCATTCGATTGGCAACGCTGGTTACACGCCGCTTTGGCCTATCGCATGGCAGAGGTTTCACAGGGAACTATTGGCCTAGCTGCCTCAATTCTGTCGCGCGCTGCGCAGGTGGGACTAGATCCCCTCAATGAGAATCACCTGATTGATTTGCGCGAGCGTTTTAATATGGGGGAGTTTTCCGCGCTGGTCGGCTTCATGGGATTTTGGCAAGCATGCGAATCGCTTGAACAGCGACCTTCGAAAGCCTTGATTGAAGCTTATAACGCGATCCCCAAAAAGAAGCGGCCGCGAAATGATGTCATCTTGCGCCTAGATCCTGAACAGGGGCCGTTCACGCAGATGGAGCAGGACGCCCTGCACCAGTGGACGCATGAACAGTTCTGTCACGGTAATTTAGATCCTGAGCGCTATCTCTATTTGCGCCTGGCGATGATCTACGGACAGCGTGGCTCACAACTACGCATGATGGTCTTTGATGACTTTATCAAAACCGAACAGGGCTATCTTATTCGAATATTTTGGGCGAAGCAGAAAGGCGATGATTCGGGATGGCGAGAAAAATCCGAGACCTTCAACTTAGATGAAGATCTTTACAATACCGTGCAGGCATATAAGGCTCTTATTCAAGCCCAACTTGAGCGGGAGTATCCTGATCGAGCCAATTGGTGTAAGGCGATTGGAAACGTACCACTCTTTCGTCGCAAACGAGACAATGAAAGAAGGGAGATTAAGTCAATTCCCGTGTTAGTTGATCTTCCTGATCAAAAAGTGTTGGAGCAGGGCCCACAGGCGAAGTTTCATATCACCGGTGGAATGATAAGACTTTGGTTGTGGCAAATGGAGAGTATGCTTGGCTTTCCTATCTCGCCGCGTACACATCAGCCTCTGAAAATTTCTAAAGGCCATCGCTTCAGGCATACGCTCGGTACCGATCTCTCGAACGCGGGGTTGGATGAGTGGTCCATCGCTAGTGCACTAATGCATTCCGGCACACGCACCGTCCGTAAATACAGAGCGGTATCAGCTGAGTTAATGAGCCTGATTGACGAAAAGATGAGTGATCATCTGGCACTAGTCGTGGGAGCGTTTACGGGCTTTATTGTGACGGATCGTTCTTCTGCCAAAAATGGAGATCGTGTGGACCGCCTAATCGAGGACCTTGCTGTCTGCGGCGCCGATCAAACCTGCTTTTTGGATGCACCATTTACATGTTATGGCTGCATTAAATTTCAGCCACTCGTTGACGCGGATCATGGCGCCGCACTTGCTCGGCTTGAACGCCGCCGTGCGCAAACTATTACCAACGATAAAACAACGGGAGTGCTATGGGACCGTGCAATTCTAGCATGTCGCAAGGTGATTCTTGATTGCAACGCGCTGCGAAAATCACGCATGGATGGACGTGCAATATGAGCAATATCATCGATTTTAAACCCCTTAGTCACCTTAAAGCCGCCGCACAGCTTGATGCTTTTATCACTTGGGCGCAAGCCACTTTGCCCAAGGGCGTTGCTAATCAACGGGTCCATGCTGGGATTCGATGGGATATGGACTCATGGCATAATTCTGGAATTAGCAGCTGCGCCTTCACTGCACATGGATCACCGAGAAATTCGAATGCGAAAGACAAAAAATATATGCAACCGCCATTCATGGATTTCACCAAAGCGGTAATTGTGTATCACTGCGTATTTCGAAGAAAGAAATCGGCTAAGGACATACTTTCCGGTGCGAGAATTCTTGAGGTTGCGCTGTTCGAGATGACTGGAACAAATGACGTGACGAGAGTTTCGGCTGTTATCTGCAACAGAGCTTGTGAACAACTAGAGACTGAGTATCCTGATGGAAATAGTGCGTACAATAGGAGCAAATTTCTCGAACAGATTATCGTGTTAATGAAGGATAAAGGATTACTCGCAAAGCCATTTCGATGGACGTCGCCGCTGCGATACAAGGACTCGGGTACACTGAAGGAGCAGCAGAAAAATAACGAAAAAAAACTGCCGAGCCGTGAATCGATTCGAGCCTTGGGCGAGCTATTTAATAATGATCTGACCAGTTCGCTAGACATTATAACAGTCTCAGCATGTGCCCTTTTGCTCAGTCAGCCTAGTCGCGTAGGAGAATTAGCCGATGTCGAACGTGACTGCGTTGTATTCAAAGATGATGCCGAGGGTGGTCATCGAATGTTCCTGCGATGGTACGCCGAGAAGGGCTGTGGAGCGACAACGAAGCCCGTTGTGACAGGCATGGGATCTTCAGTGGAACGCTTGATTAAGCTGCTAACACCTATCACCGATGAGGCCCGCACATATGCAGCGTGGCTCGAAGATCACCCCGACGAATTTCCCCCGCATGAGGGTGTACCCACGAAAGGTCAAGATGATCCTCTCTCGTATGATGAGGCATGCGCGGCGCTCAAAACTAAAGTTTATGGAGATGAACTAGCGCGAAAAGTTTTTGAAATTAAATGGCTCGCCCCCCTAGCAAAACGCACAGCATTAACACCCCATACACGGACGATACTGGATGAAATACGGCAAGGATGGGACACCGGCAAGGGAAAGCGTGTTTATGTGAACGGTAGACTTAATCACTATCAGTATAACGATAAAGCGGTCATTACATTACGAAAGCTCAATATCCTTGTGCGCGAAAAATACCTGCCTAGAGACTTCCCGTACACCACACCTGTGGAAGACGGGAAAAAGCGCGTGAAGTATCGGGATGCATTATTTACGGTGCGAACTGGAAGCCTACCCGATGAGACAAAAAACAATTTCGCAATGCAACGTGATTTTGGAGTAGAAATTGCCGTCGGCCATACGCGAATGACAGCGCAATTAGGAGGGGCTTCGCAATCACAAAGTATCTTCCAGCGACACGGGTACGGGGATCTAAAGGTGAACACGCACGCTTTTCGTCACGAACTGAATACGGAAATGCATCGGGCAGGCCTTTCGCAACTGCTGATTGATGCGTTTTCTGGACGCACTACCCAAGGGTCGGTCTATAATCATATAACTGTTGAAGAACAGCGCCAAGCGGTTGCCGCAGTGCACCCTAAGACCAAGCAGACTAATGCAGCAAAGTGCTTAGATAAAATTCATACGAATGAACCTTTGAATCTCAGTGATTTGATTGCTATTAGTGAGGGTAACCAAGATCGAGTCATTCATAAAACTCACCTCGGTCTTTGTATACATTCGTTTGAGAGTGAACCCTGCCCTAAAATGGGGGCGTGTTTGACTTGTGGAAACTTGGCTTGTGTGAAGGGTGATGATGTAAAGCTAGCCAATCTTAAGGAAGAGAGGGCTTACCTAAAGCAGCGCTATGAAAAAGCGGCGACTGCCGAAGCTCAAGCAGACTTCGGCGCCTCTGATTGGCGTAAAAAAACAGGGCTAGACCTATTCAAATGCGATACGTTGATCAAAGTCTTAGAGAGTCCTGAGCTCAAGAACGGGGACATTGTGTGGAATGTTGATAATGGTTGGAACTTGACCAAAAATGCTGCCGCAATGGCGGGACTTATCAACGCAAAAACAATTGAAGTACCAAAACAAGAGGCGCTGTCTTCTTTAGACAAGCTGGCGGACATGCTAGACAGTATTGAGGTATAGATGTGGGGCATTTGACGAAGAAAGACGAAGCGCGCATCGTCAAGTTGATTCAAGATTGGTCTGAACCTAAGCTGACTTGGCCTCTTCTAGTCGAGGCCTGCAAAACCAAGCTGAGCATCAATAGGGCTCGCCAGTCCTTGATGAAACTGTCAGCGGTAGACATGGCAATGAAGGATCGCAAGGCTGCGCTCAAAGCGCCAACTGAAAAGCCAGGGTGGGTTAAAGACATCCAGCTAGCAAATGAGCGCATTGAAAAGTTGACTGAAGCAAATCAGCTGCTTAAGGCTGTTAATCAACAACTTCTTGCGCGCTTCCTCACTTGGCAGGCCAATGCGGATATGCATGGCGTATCTCAAGCGATGCTGGATCGACCGTTGGTTCATTTCAGGAAGTAATCTAAGAGATCCCAGGAATGTATGTACATCGATTATGTTTAATTGCATTGGCTTGACCAACCATTTGCATTGCCGCAGCGACATCAACAACAGGGTAACGGCCTATTGGCCTTTCTTACGCCTCTCGGTGCTTGCGCACCGGGCGCCGCTGAGATTTCCAGTTCCTGTGCAAAAGACAGCCTGACGTGCACTGGTCTCAGACCGGACGGCATCACTGGGTAATTGCACTGACTTGACCACCTATTTGCATTCGACCTACCAGCTGTTTGCATTGGATTTGACCAGGTGCTTCGTCGCCATGATCGGCAGCCCCCAAAAGCTGCCCTTCAGCATCGGAACCACCGGCCAAAAGTGTTCTTTCCAACAGATAACGACGATTCGACTCACCTACGCCAAATTCGCGGATCACAGGTCTGAACTATAAGATTGTTGGTTGATTGCTTGTCGAAATGCTTCCCATGTAGTGATCAACCGGCCCCCATTTTTCTGATGCATATGCCACCGAGAACTCGGTTGACACTCGAAGGCAATTCCAAAATGGTGGCACACCAAGGTAAGCCCATTGGCATTCCCTGGTGTTGATAGTCAACGGGTACCCGCGGGTTTCGGCAAAATGAAACCGGCCTTCAGAAATTCTCGGCGTCCAAACGGAACAGGTCTGTGCTGCCAGCGCGAATCGAAGTGTCCAGGCTCTCGATACGCGGCAACAAACGGCTGAAGAAGAACGCCGCCGTCGCCTGTTTCGCTTGGTGGAACGGGCTGTTGTCAGTCGCCACCCCCGCCATTCGTGCCCACATGTAGGCGTAGGCCACGTAACCGAACAGCTGCAAATACTCCACGCAGGAACTGCCGACCAGGTTGGCGTCCGATTTGGCGTGTTGCATCAGCCAGTCGCTGAGGACTTCCAGGCGTTCGACAGCGCCAGCCAGTTCGACGGCGTGGGGCGCGTTCGGCAGCTGGACGAATTGTTCGATTTCCTTGGTGAATACCCGCAGCGCAGCGCCGCCATTGCCCAGCACTTTTCGTCCCAGCAGATCCAGCGCTTGGATGCCATTTGTGCCTTCGTAGATCTGCGCGATGCGCACGTCGCGAACCAATTGCTCCTGGCCCCATTCGCGAATGTAGCCGTGGCCGCCAAACACTTGCTGGCCGAGTACGCAGCTATCGAGCCCGGTGTCGGTGAAGAACGCTTTGGCCACTGGTGTCAGCAGTGCCACGAGTTGTGCGGCACGCTGCTGTTCGCCGGTGTCATCGGAAAACTTCGCCAGGTCCAGTTGTTGCCCGACATAGCAGGCGAACGCGCGGCCACCTTCGGTCATGGCTTTCATGCTCAACAGCATGCGGCGCACGTCGGGGTGGACGATGATCGGGTCGGCGATCTTGTCGGCTGCTACCGGCCCACCCGGTGCGCGGCTTTGCAGGCGATCAAGGGCATAGGTGCGTGCATTCTGGTACGACGCTTCAGCGCAGCCCAGGCCCTGAATGCCGATGGACAGGCGCTCGTAATTCATCATGGTGAACATGGCGGCCAGGCCTTTGTTTTCCTCGCCGATCAACCAGCCTTGCGCGTCATCGAAGTTCATCATACAGGTGGCCGAGGCCTTGATGCCCATCTTGTGCTCGATGGAGCCGCAGCTGACAGCGTTGGTGTCGCCCAGCGAACCGTCATCGTTGACCAGGCGCTTGGGCACCAGGAACAGCGAAATGCCTTTGGGCCCGGCTGGTGCGTCCGGCAGTTTGGCCAACACCAGGTGGATGATATTTTCTGTCAGGTCTTGCTCGCCACCGGTGATGAAAATCTTGCTGCCGCTGATGCGGTAGCTGCCATCCGCCTGGACCTGCGCCCGGGTGCGAATCAGGCCCAGGTCGGTGCCAGCGTGGGCTTCGGTCAGGCACATGGACCCGGCCCAGCGGCCTTCGTACAGGGGCGGCAAATAGCAATTCTTCAGCTTCGCACTGGCGTGCGCATCGATGGCCAGGCACGCCCCGGAGCTCAAGGCCGAGTACAGCGCAAAGCTGCAGTTGGCGGCGTAGAGCATCTCTTCGAAGCACACCGCGAGCATCTTCGGCATACCCATGCCTCCGAACACCGGGTTGCCGCTCAGGCCGACCCAACCGCCTTCGGCATAGGTCGCATAAGCCTCTTTGAAGCCGGCGGGCGTGCGCACATGCCCTTGATGCCATTGCGCGCCTTCTTCGTCGCCGCTGCGGTTGAGCGGGGCGAGCAGGGCGCCCGTGATCTTTCCGGCTTCGTCGAGAATCGCCTCGGCGGTTTGCCAATCGAGGATGTCTGCCAGTGCCGGCAGGCGCGCCCAGAGCGCGGGTGCGGCAAAAACCTCGTTCAGCACAAAGCGCATGTCGGTTAACGGAGCATTGAATTCAGGCATTGCAGAACCTCAAAAAAAATATCTAAGCCCAGGCGTGCGGGACTTCCGGGTTCACGACGAACTGTCATTGGTCAATATGCACGCCGCAGCAAAAAATGCGACAGCGCAGGAATCAGCACCAGCGCCCCGACCATGTTCCAGATGAACATGAACGTCAGCAGAATGCCCATGTCCGCCTGGAACTTGATCGGTGACCAGGCCCAGGTGACCACGCCCGCCGCCAGCGTGATGCCGACCAGCGCCACCACCTTGCCGGTAAAGCGCACCGAGTTGCGGTAGGCCTCAGTCAATGAAAGACCGGCGCGTTGTTGAGCCAATTGCACGCTGAGCAGGTACAGCGCGTAATCCACGCCAATGCCGACACCCAACGCAATCACCGGCAACGTCGCGACCTTCACGCCCATACCCAGCCAGACCATCAGCGCCTCGCACAGAATCGAAGTCAGCACCAGCGGCACCACCGCCACCACCACCGCGCGCCAACTGCGGAAAGTGATGAAGCACAACACGATCACCGCGGCATACACGTAGAGCAGCATGGTGTGGTTGGCATCGCGCACGACAATGTTGGTCGCCGCCTCGATTCCGGCGCTGCCCGCCGCCAGCATGAACTGACGATCAGGCGTGCTGTGTTCGTTGGCGAAGGCTTGTGACACCTGCACCACCCTGTCGAGGGTTTCGGCCTTGTGGTCAGACAGGTAGGCGATGATCGGCATCATTGAGCAGTCGCTATTGAACAGTTCCGGGTTGTTGACCGAGGCCTGTTGCGCCGCGTAGTTCAGGACGTTTTGATTGCGTGCAAGGGTCAGCCATTTCGGGTTGCCCTCGAACGACCCCGCCGTGATCTGCCGCACCGCGTTGACCAGCGAAACCGTGGTCTGTACCCCCGGTTGCTGCTGCAACAACCAGCCCAGCCGATCCGCCTCCACCAGTGTTTCATACTTCAGGCAGCCCTCCTTCGGGGTCTTGAGCATGATTGCGAACTGGTCACTGGACAGCGAATAGTTGGCGGTGATGTAGGCGTTATCGCGGTTGTAGCGCGAGTCTGAACGCAGCTCCGGCGCCCCGGGATCGAGGTCACCGATTTTCAGGTGCGAGCTGACAATCAGTCCGACGATCGCTAGTAAACCGGCGACGGCGATTGCCCCGCTGGCCCAGCGTCGTTCGGTGAAACGCTCGAGAAAAGTCCAGAATCCCTTGCCTGGCCCGGGTTGATTTTCGGCACGCAGGCTGCGCTCTGCCGCCTTGCGACTGACACCGAAATACGAGAGCAACACCGGCAGCAACACCAAATTGGTGAAGATCAACACCGCGACGCCAATGCTCGCCGTGATCGCCAGGTCCTGGATCACTGGAATGTCCACCAGCATCAGCACCGCGAAGCCCACCGCATCGGCGAGCAACGCCGTCAGCCCGGCGAGAAACAGGCGTCGGAAGGTGTAACGCGCGGCGATCAGTTGGTGGGTGCCGCGCCCCACGTCCTGCATGATGCCGTTCATCTTTTGCGCGCCGTGGGACACGCCGATGGCAAACACCAGAAACGGCACCAGGATCGAGAACGGATCCAGCTCGAAACCGAGCAGCGCCACCAGCCCGAGTTGCCAGACCACGGCAACCACCGAGCAACTGATCACCAACGCGGTGCTGCGGGCGCAGCGGGTGAAGTAATAGATGATCGCGGTGGCGATCAACGCGGCGACGCCGAAGTACAGCATCACCAGCATCAGGCCATCGATCAGGTCACCCACCAGTTTGGCAAAACCGATGACGCGGATCTTGATCGGGCCCTTACCCTCCTCGCCCGAGCCGCGTGAAGCGCCTTGACCGGAATACTCATAGCGATTACGCAGCTTCTCCTCCAGCTGGCGCGAGAAGGCGTGGTAATCAATGGACTTGCCAGTGACCGGGTCTTTCTCCAATAAGGGCACGAAAATCATGCTGGACTTGAAGTTGTTGCCAATCAGGCTGCCGACGATGCCGGACCGAGCGATGTTCATCCGCAGCTGTTGCACCGACTGTTGCGAGCCGTCATAGGAGTCGGGCATCACCGGGCCGCCCTGAAACCCTTCCTCGGTGACCTCGGTCCAGCGCACGGACGGGGTCCAGAGCGATTTCATCCAGGCGCGGTCGACACCGGGCATCAGGAACAGCTCGTCGCTGATCTCCTTCAACGCGTCCAGATAATGCTGGTCAAAGATGTCGCCATCACTGCTTTCAACCACCACCCGCACCGCATTGCCGAGCCCCCGCAGGGCCTGGCGATTGTCCAGGTAGTTTTTGATGAACGGCTGATTATGCGGGATCATCTTCTCGAAACTGGCATTGAGCGTCAGCCGCGATGCGGCGAAAAAGCTCAAGGCAACCGTCACCAGCAGACAGGCCAAAACCACCCACAGGCGGTTGTTGAAAATCAGGCGTTCCAAGCGATTGCCGGAGCGTGCATCGAAGCCCTTGAGCTCGCGAATCACCGGCATCGTATCGAGTTCGTATTTACCCATGAGGCAACGGCTCTCTTTGTTTTAGTGGGAGTGGGCTCATTGGAAGGGCAACTGACGCAAGCCGCGCGCGCCTGCAACTACCAGGGTGCCGGCGCTGGACACCAGGGCGGCGGATACCGGGGCCAGCTGGTTTTCCGGCTCAAGCGTGAAGCTGGCGCCATTGTCGGCGCTGAGCAGCACGTGCCCGGCCTGGCTGAGCAACAGGACGCGTCCATCGGCGGTGACGGTGCCGGCCGTGATGGTCAGCGGCAGACCCAGTTCGACTTTGCTCCAGCTCATGCCTTCATCGACGCTGCGATACACGTTGCCGCGCAAGCCATACACCAGGACGGCGCCCGGTTTGCCGGTGATGCCGAAAAACGAGCCGTTGTAAGGCATCGGCGTAGCCTTGAAACGCCCGGCTAACGGGTCCAGTTTCAAGACCAGGCCTTGTTCGCCCACGATGAACAGCTGATCACCCATCGGGCGCAGCGCATAGAGGTTCAAGGCGCCAGGGTTTTCGGTGCGGTCCAGCCAGGGCGTCCAATGGCGGCCACCGTCTTCGGTGCGAAAAATCAGGTTGAATGCACCGACCACATAGCCGACCTGATCGTCCTGAAACCAGACGTCGAGAAAGGATTGATCAGCGCCTTCGTCGTTGATTCGCTGGGCCTCGGCGACTCGCGCCTGCAACGCTTCATCGTCTGGGCTGGCGATCAGTTGCTGGCGGTAATGACCGAGCAACAACGCACCGATTTGCCGTGCATCCAGTTGGCGTTCCCAGCTCGCGCCGGCATCCGAGCTGTGCAGGATCACACCATCGTGGCCCACTGCCCAGCCTTGGTTCGGTGTCGGAAAATGCACGGCCACCAGGTCCGAACTGACCGGTACTTGCGCTTGCTGCCAATGCCGGCCCGCGTCATCGGAATACAGAATGTGGCCACGCTGACCGACAGCGACCAGACGCTCACCGGCGTGGGCCAGACCGGTGAGCATACCTTTGGCCGCCAGTTCGCTGTGCAGGGACGGAGTGTCCAGTACATCCACGAACCCGGCAGCGGCCGCGGGACCAAAAAACGGTAATGCCAACCCGCCGAGCAATCCGGCGAGGGCTACACACTTAAAGTTATTCATGGTCGTTCTCGAGGGGAAAACCACTGGCGGGATGCGGCCCGCCAGTGGCAGTTACCACTGGGATTGGTGTTAGCGAATGCCGGTGCCGGCCAGCGATTCGGGAACCCACTGCGCCTTGGAAAGCGGCTCGATGTACTTCATGCCGCCATAAGGACCATAGAAACCATTAAGGTTGTACGCCCCGGACACAAAGTCATAAATCGTGTGGTTCAGCGTGTCCGGTGCTTGTACGTCGTAGCTGTAGGTCAGGTGGGTAAAGCCGCCACGGAACAACTGGCCCCTGGCGTCATACTCGTCGGAAGCCAATGCAGCCCAACTGTCCTCATCGAGGTAGAAGGTGCGCTTGCTGTAGATGTGCCGTTTGCCCGGTTTCAGTGTGGCTTCAACCACCCACACGCGGTGCAGTTCCCAACGCATTAGATCCGGGTTAATAAAGTTCGGGGTCGTTACGTCGGTAGCTGCGAGGTGGTAATTCAGCTTGTAGGTGTTGTACGGAACAAGCATTTCCTTTTTACCCGTCAGTTTAAAATCGTAACGGTCCATCGCACCATTGAACAGAAAGGCATCGTCGTAGGTAGAATTGCCGGAGGTGGTCGCGTTAGGCGTGTCGTACGCTAGATCCGGCGCCAATTTCACTCGACGTTGCCCTGGCAAGTATTGCCAGGCTCGACGCGGCTGCGTCAGCGGATTGACTGCGTCCATCAGTAGCACCGCTTCACCGGCACGTCGCGCCGGTCCAGTGTTCTGCAGCTTAATTTTGTAGAACACCTCGTTAGCAGCCATCGGGCCCATCGGGCGACTCGGTGCATACAATGGGTACTCAATGTTGAACACACCGGTGGAGCTCAAAGAGGCGGCGCCTGAAGAATCAACGATCCACGAGTCGTACTTGTTGGTCATGCTAACGCCAAGATAGCGCAGCAGGTGGTTCCACATTGCTTCATTGCCGCTGGTCGGAATCGGGAATGGCACCCCTGGTAACGCGTTATCCAGTGCCAGTCCATCTTCTGCGGTCTTGGCGCCGACGGCATTCACCTTTGAGTTTGCCAACACTTGCTGCGGCAAGCCTACCGTGCGATGGGTTGGGTATACGTCGACCCGGAAATTCGGGTAACGCTTGAGCAGTTCCTGGGTGGAGGCGGTAAGTTTGCCGGTGTATTCGGCGGCGTTTTTACCGGTGATGACAACGCGAGGTTTTTCTCCGTCAAACGGATCCGGACGCATCGAGCTACCTGGCTGGTAGGTGGCCGGAGGCGCCGTCAACCCTCCGGTAAACGCCGGAATTGTGCCCTCGGCGTTGCCGGCCTTTTCGGCGCCGACCCCGGTCAGGGTGGCTCCAAGTTGCGCGGCTTGTTCAGGGGTTACCGCAGCGTTAGCGATGGCGGCGATGGACAGCAGCAATGTGGTGACCAGAAAGGGTTTAACGAAATTCATGAGATATCTCCGGTAAACAGAAAGGCTTCTTTTTAGAAAGTCGTTTTGAAAGTAAGGGTGACCATGCCTCGATCAGTGAGCTGCGCGAGGGGGCCGGCAAAAGCGGTCGGCTGCCCTGGTGTGCAGTTGTACTGACCGTTGGCACCGGGGGTAGCGCCGTCGCCTTGTGCGGTCGCGGAGCCTGGCGACTTGCAGATGTCGTTGGAACCGAAGTTGTCCACGTATTTCAGGTCGAAACGGTACTGATTTCGAACATCTATCCCGACACCCACTGAATAGCTACCGGCGCCTTCGTTGCCCCCTTGTTGAACTGCGGACTCTCCTTTAAGGCCTACGCTGACAGCGAGTGGCAACGACAGATCGACCCCCGGCAATACTTGGTACCAGACCGGGGTGAAGTTGGTGGCAAGGGCGTAGTTGTCCTTGGTGACCTTGTCTACGCCACGGTACCAATCGTCACCTTTGAATAGTTGCTCGTTGTCCGTCACGCTCAACCAGCGACTATAGGAAAGCTCCATCAGCAAGCTCGAAGAGTCCCACATCGGTGCGGCAATGGTGGTGAGGCCGTTGAGCACCGCGTGCACGGTATTGCCCCTAGCCATGCCGTTATCGCCATTAAAACTCGAGATAAACCCAGGTAAACCTGCGGCACCTGCAGCCGGATTGACCGTAGCCCCCACGCTCAACAGCGGCATATTATGGCGGTAGTTGACGTCAAGCCCGACACTGACCCCTTCGATGTCCTTGGACAAACTGATTCCATAGAGATCGATGTCATCGGCGTATACCATGTTGTAGCTACCGATAATTCCCGATGCCAATTGCGCTGGGCCCACAGCCACTGGCTGAAGTACTACGTTTGGCAGGGTGTCAGAGATATTGCGGTAGTAGAAACCAAGGGTGCCGTCCAGCCATTCCGGCCTCCACTTCGCCATCAGGCCATAGTCGCCGGTCTTGCTAGGGGTAAACGTATGGCCGTTGGACAGTCGTAAAAACTGGTTCACTCCCAATGGCCCGGGTGTGCCAAAGAGCGGATTGGGGGCGCCAATCGCCGTCAGGTTGTGGCCGCCGTTCTGGATGGAGTCGTTGAAACCTAAGTATGTGCCGGCCTCGGGCAATCGAGTGGTGTCCCAGTCTAAAAAGTACTGGGCGGCTAAAGTCAGCTCCGGGTTCACCGTCAGACTCGTAGACAGCTGCGAACGCGGGATAAACAATTCCTTCGCTTCGGTGCCTGGACCTGCGAGCGCTTTATAAAGGTCAAGGCCAGACTGGCCGAAACTGTTACCGTGGGCGAGCGAGAGAACACTTTCGCCCCAGTACAGGGTGTGTTTACCCAGCTTGGCGCTCAGTAAGGACTCCTCGCCGATTTCGGTGCTTCCGAACACAAACGCGTCCAGCAGTTCGGCCGACGGACCTTTGTAGTAACGATCAGCGTATCCGCTCAGATGGTCGGAGTCTGGCTTGCCGTCATTTAACTGGTTAGTCGAGCTATTGTTACTGTCAATGTCGCTATACGCGTGGTTGTACCAAGCGTTGGAACTCAGACGAAAGCCGACTTTTTGTTTGTAGACTACGTCCAGCTCGGATAACACATCGACGCGCTCAGACACAGCACTGCCGGCATCGAAGTTGCGGTCGCCATCGTTGTTGTTCCACGATTTTGATATATTAGGGTCCGCACTTTCCACGCGTTGGGCATAATTCAGTTTTACCGTATTGTCGAAGCGTACGGCTAGATCTGGATTACCGGTATCAATTTCGAAAGCCTGTACAGGCGTGATTCCCATCCCCACTAAGATAGCTGAGGCGACCAACCTTTGATTCAGATGTTGATGGCAGATCTTTTTATTGTTTTTCATCTGACTGCGTGCCTATTTTATGGTTTACGAAAAGTCATAAGTTGTATCCATCGCAAAAATAATTTCTCCTCCAGCACACTGAGAAAAAGGGTTTGACACCGCTCGATTTGTTGAATTATTGGCGGGAGACATTCCCGCCATATAGTTCTAGATCTATTTCCGCGAAGGACTAGTCATAATTGGAGCATCCAACCTAGGCCTTCAATCGTCCCATGCGCAGGTATATATTCGCAGCCAACCCAACCTGAATAGTTGTGGTGACTCAATGTGCCAACTATGTCCGACAGTGGGAGCTGCCCTATGTTTGGCTCATTTCTTCCTGGATACCCTGCCAGTTGAACGTGGGCAGCTTGAAGTGCGTATGAGTCAAGGGTTACCAGTGGGTCGTTCCCGTCCATCGACGCATGATAAAGATCTAGTATGAAACCAAGTCCGGGGCACCGTTTTCCCCATTCCATCGCGTCACTCAATGAACGCACGAAGTAATTATTAACTGATACTTGGTTTATGGCTTCAATGACCACAGTGACTCCAACTTCTGTCGCTATCTCGACAGCCCAGAGGGCATTCTCTTTAAAGACTTCGCAGGCGAATTCATAATCGTGATCTTCAACGACTCCGGCGGTCATATGTATCAGCGGAGCCTTGCAAGTAGTTGCAAAGTGCATACCGCGCAGAAAGTCTCTTTTAAACTCAAACTGTGCCCCCTCAATGGCGGCCAAGCCTTTGCTATCACGTCGAAGTGGCATATTCGCGAGTACTTGCCCTAGCTTGTTGTCACTTAGAAGAAGTGCTATTTGATCGGCACTGAAACCTTCAGTAAACAAGAACTCCACTGCTTCAAATCCAGCGTCACCTGCAGCTTTAAAGCGATCAGCAAACGACCACTCCGTAAACATTAAGCTGATATTCGCTGAGAACGGAAGCATATTCGTCATGCCTTTTTGCGATCAGATACGCGGTACTTCTCGCGTATGCCGGAATTGTATTCCCCCAATAACGGTGGGGCTGTCACTTCAAGAGATCTCTCACCGTCAAATGAGACAGGGGAACGCACCGTGCGCCATTGCCCTTTCATAGGGTGTGGTGCACTGATTTCTAATTGCAGATGCTTTGCTTGCGGGTCTTCTAATGCTTCACTCGTGTCGTACATCGGAGAGTGCGGCACGTCCTCCAATTCCAACCGACTGCACCATTCGGCGCGATCGAATCGTATGAATGCTGAACCGAGAAGATCAATCAGCAATTCTTGGTTTTTTATTCGCATTTCCCGATTGCAATAGAGTTGATCTTTAAATAGATTTGGCCGCTCAATCGCATTAGCCAGGCCTTGCCAGAATTTTTCGGGTGACGACATATGCAACGCAATCCATTTGTCGTCGGCACATTTAAGAACATATGATTGCGATACGGCTGGACGGCTGTAGGGGCCCATGACCTCATCTGCTGAAAAGTAGTGCGTAAAAGCATCAAGGTTGAAGTGACACATCGACTCCAACATTGATACTTCAACCGCCCGACCGACACCGGTAATGTTACGTTCATAGAGCGCACCCAAGATGCCATAGGCTGCGTAGAACCCAGTCAGAGAATCAGCCATTGCCGGACCGACTACTCGGGGATTGGCCGGGTTAATGAGAAGGTTAAGAAAGCCGCTCGCCGCTTGCGCTACCGTGTCGTAGGCGGGGCGTTTTGATGCCGGCCCATCTTGGCCAAAACCACTGATCGCACAGTAAATCAATCTAGGGTTGATTTCGCGTAGGCGCTTCTCACCTGCGCTTAAGCGCTCTGCGGTACCTGGTCGAAAATTCTGAATATAGATATCCGCATCGCGGATCATCTGGTCGAAAATCTCCAGATCCTCGTCCCGTTTGGTGTTCAGTGTCACGCTACGTTTGTTGCGATTGTACGTTTGGAAGTGAGGGCTATACAGTCCCCCCTGAAACGCCCGAAACGGGTCACCGCTGCCGGGCTGTTCGATCTTGATGACTTCTGCGCCCAAGTCAGCCAATAGCATGCCAGCGTTTGGCCCGGTGATGAATGTCCCTTGCTCGATGACGCGGATACCCGAGAGAACTTTAGCCATTTTTTAAACTCCTGGTGCTAGCCCAAAAAGGAAGCGGTAATTCACGAATGAATGACGGTTCAAGTCGCGGCGCGAGTGCGGCACTGGAGATTGATGTCTAGGGGCGAGGGGGCACGAACCTTCAGAGCACAATGTAATTGGCTGAGCAATGTAGAAAGCTCAAGTGCGTCCTTAGCTGCACCAAATACATAAAAGTCCGGTCGTACCAATAGGCTCGAGAAGCCTGTGTCAGCAAAAAAGCGTGAGATCTTGCCGGTAAAGTCATGGATGGCGCTGAACGATGAGTCGTGTAAGTCGCTGAGATAAACGCACCGAGCATCGACTAACTTCAACAACGCCAATTCCGCATCAGATAGTCCGGCATACGCATCTACATTCTTAAGCAGCAGGGTAAATCCGGTGCCCAGCAATGTGTCCATACGTCCCCTTTTTCCCCGATTGAGGATCTCGGCATGAGGGGCTAATCGACCCACCCAGTCGCTCTCCACCGAGCCCAATGTGCCTTGCTTGATGTGGGGGAATGCAGCCATTGGTGGGAAGGTACCGTTGAAGAACGCTTGATCACGTTTGGCTGCCAGTTGTGCGTCAGCAACGCAGACGATCTCGCCCAAGTACACTGAGGTATCGATGACTTCAGTTATGTGCGGTTTACGCTCCACCTCGTAATCATTAAGCAGCGCAGTATCGCAAAGCCCTTTTAGCACCAGGTCCAGGCGCCAGCCGAGGTTGAGTACATCACGCATTCCCGAACACATTCCTTGGCCCATGAAAGGAGGCATGGTGTGAGCGGCGTCACCAACCAGATATACACGGCCCTGACTCCAGCTTTCAGCAACCAGAGAGCTGAAGGTATAAACAGCGTGGCGAACTAATTGTGCCTGGTCACGCTTCACCCAGCGCTCCAGCAAGCACCACACATACTCCGTGTTTTCCAGACATTCTCGAGACTCTTGCGGCAGCCGCATGATTTCCCAGCGACGCAGCGGCCGACCATCTTTGATACCGCCTGGCACAAAGGTAGTAGGCCGCTCCGGGTTGCAGTATTGGCCTGCCGATGGGATATCAAGTACAACGCCTTCGTTGAGCAAAACGTCCACCACCAACCAATCAGCTTGAAAGCCGCGATCATTCCAGGCAATCCCGAGCGAGTTGCGCACGATACTATTGGCCCCGTCAGCACCGATCAGGTATTTGCCATGTAACTCAACGATGCAGCCTGTTTCGATGTTGATCGCTTCGACGACGACACCGTTTTCACTGTGTGTAAACGATTTGGCTTCGTGTTGAAGTAGAACATTGACACTACTGAATGCGCGTACTTTTTGGTCCAGCGCTGCCTCAAGTGAGGGCTGGTAGAAGAAGTAGGCTTCCGGACCGCCGGAGATGGAGTCAATAGTCCAGTCAATGTCCAGTAGCGTCTTCCACTCGTAGTTCATCCATTGATAACGTGGTGATGGGGCGCCGAATGTAGCAAAGGAATCTCCACATTCGTGAGCTTGAAGTGCACGGTAAATTTCGTGATCCATACACACTGCCCGAGGCAATGGGTAAGCGCCTGGATGACGTTCAATAACAGTGACGCTATGGCCTTGCTTTCCCAGAATTACTGACAACATCCTACTAACCGGGCCATAGCCGACGATCACCACATCAGATTCAATCTGTTGCATAGCAAGCCTCGTTTTTGTATTTGTAGGCGTTTTTCTGGCGTCTCAATTACTACTTAGTCGAAGTGCATAAACCCGGCAGGTAGCTCTCCAGTGTATTCAAAAGCGAGAGTCGCTTGATAAGAGAGCGCAAATCCGATGGGGGAGCTTTGCTCTTCATAAAGGTGGGCAACTAAACCAGCACTTCGCGCCAGAATGGGCACACCCCGCAGAGCTTTGAGTGGGAATCCTGCACCCAGTAGTACTGATGGAATGGCTGCCGAGACATTAAGTTTTAGCTCACGGCCATAGATTTCCGGAATGACGCTTTCGATAGCTTCTGCGATCTTCACGAAAGTTAGGTCTGATCCAGCCTTTTCTGCGGTGCTGAATAATGCCGCGACCCGTGGATCACGTGCTTTGTGCAACGGATGCCCATAGCCCGGCAAAGGGCGCTTGGCCTCGCGATACTCGGATACAGTCGCATGAGCGGCAGCGGTGATTTCGGAGCCTTTGTCAATACGCTGCTTAACCTCGTCGAGTAAAACTCCCGCGTCCGCTGACGCACCAAGGATTACTGAACCACACCCCAAAAGACCTGCTGCTACTGCACCTTGCATTGCTTCAGGAGATGCAGCGTAAGTCATTCGCGCCGCCTGAACGCTGGGTACGAGGCCGTGCTCTGTAATGGCGACGAGCGTGGCATCCAAAACTATCAAGGTGGAAGCGCTTGGTTTTTCACCAGTGAGCAATGTATAAAAATATTCGCTGAACGAAAATTTACCTATTACTTCATCACAAAGATTCAGACCGCGAACAACGATAGTGTCTTCATTTGCTGTGCTAATAGCGCTGCGCGGTACTGATTCTTTACCAATTTTCATGCGTACATTCCTGAGTGTTTTTTTGGCTTAGGCAGCGGTCAAACGAAAATCAAAAGGCACGCTGTAGTACGGTGTGCTCAAGTGCTTTCCGTCAGGCGCTATACCCGCTGGATGTTTCACATAATCGATGATCAAACTGGGTTTAACGCCGTATACACAATCAGAATTCAGAAAGGGTCCATTGGCGATAAAAAGCTGAGTGTTAACAGAGCGAAAACCCTCGGCACTAAGTTTGAAGTGGATGTGCCCCGGGCGATTTGGATGACGACCAAGTCTGCTCTGCATCAGTCCAGCTGGTCCATCCTGAGGAATAGGGTAGTAGCTAGGTTTGATCGACCAAAAAGAATAACGACCAAAAGCATCAGTTAGGAATTTACCGCGAGCGAACATTTCAGTTTGTCCAGGCAATTGCATATCGTAATTGCCATCTCCGTCACCCGACCAAACATCCAAAAGCGCATTCGCCACCGGACGACCATCGGCGTCGAGTACCTTCCCGTAGTAATAGGCTTTCTCGCCGGTTACGCCGTTCGAGATATCCGCACCCAGCGGTAGTTCGGGTGCTCCTTCCCAGTAGTATGGGCCTTCTACGGTTTCTTCCAGGCAATCGTCCCCTCGGTGTTGATTGATTCCAATGGTTAGGGTCGACATACCCAAAAGGTCAGAAAGCAGAATGAATTCTTGTCGCTTATCTGTACAGATAGCTCCGGTTGCGGTCAGGAATTTTATTGCACTAATCCACTCTTCTGGAGACAGCTTCACCTCTGCAACGAATGTATGCAGGTGCCGGACAATACTTGTCATGATTTCTTTGAAACGGGCATCCTTACAATTATTGAAGCTATCGAGAACTTCTTGAAGGTGCATTGCGGTATCGAATTCGGCCATGGGTATTCCCTTTTGTTATTGGTTTGGCACGTTCTATTTTTGCGTGACTTAGAGGTTAGTGGCTATCAATTAAGTAGAAAAGTGATTAATTTATATCAAATCTATCGATGGCATCACTGATTGAGGGCGCCAATGGAACTCCGACATTTACGATATTTTTCCGCCTTGGCCGAAACCTTGAGCTTTACCCGCGCGGCGGATCGGACCCACGTCAGCCAATCGACTCTTTCTCATCAAATCAAGCAGTTAGAAGGTGAGTTGGGCGTCCGGCTGTTTGATCGAGTCGGTAAACGTGTGATTATCACTGAAGCCGGAGACAACCTTCTGAGTCAGATATCTCCGGCGCTCCGCCAGATTGACGTTGCGGTCAACTCTCTCAGTACCCCCGCTGGATCGATGATGGGTAACATACGGATTGGGGCGACCTACAGCTTCAATACGCGCTTGGTTCCTCAATGCATTGCTAGTTTCCTGGCGCCGAACCCAGCTATAAGGGTCGTTGCGGAGGAGCTCTCCCAAGCAAAAATTGTTGAGCGGTTGGAGTCGGAAGACCTGGATCTGGGTATCGCGTACAGGCCGCAAGGAACACATGATCTTTGGTTTGAACCGCTGTACAACGAGGAAATGGTACTCGTTGTGCGCGACGATCACCCGCTAGCCAAGCGCAAACGGGTTCGTATGGTGGAGCTGCACAACGTGCGTATGGCCCTGCTACCAAAAATTTTCAGTACTCGGCAACAGCTGGATGAATGTTTTAGGGCCTGCGGTGCGGAACCAATAGTTGTCGCAGAAATGAATACCATTGCGCCAATGATTGAGCTGATCAAACGAACAAATCTGGCAGGAATAGTGGGGGAAATGGCAACAGAGACTGTGGAGGGGGTTAGTATTGTCGCGCTCGAAAACCCCACACCCTTTCGTACACCAGGCCTTCTTTGGAAACGGGGAGGCGCGAAGGACGTTGCCATTAAACAGTTTGCGGCTGTTGTACGACGAGCAGCCGAAGCAGGGGTGGTGCGCGTATTATCAAAGCCTTAATTTTCTCCTTCGGAAAAAAACAAAGATTAACTTTCCGTTATGCATGCCCTGACGGTCGCGCCCACCGCAGAGCCTGGGTCTTCCGGAGAGAATAAGCTTCTCTCCAAATACCTTCTTAAGCTTTCGCCAACCGCGGGAACATAGCCAAGGCATTGTTCCGCATGATCGCATTATGCAAGCTTGTACTGATCAATGGAGTTTCATCTAGCTTGGTAACTAGATTTTTAGCTAATGGCTCTGGAGTGAAAGGCCAGTCACTTCCATAAAGTAGGTGCGTAGGATCTGCTATTTTCAGCAATGCATCTAATGCCACGGATTCTGGAAAACCTGCAAGATCATAATAGAGTCGGCGAAGGCTTTCATGTAATGGTTTTTCAGGCTTGTGTTCAAGAACAAATGCCCCGAATGCGGCAACTCGTTCTGCGAGAATTGGCACGGCCGCTCCGGCGTGTGGCACGATCACCTTTATATCAGGGTATCTATCCAGCGTCCCGGATAGTATTAAGTTGAACACCGCTCGGGTGGTTTCAAACATATACTCCATCATGGGGGAGGGGTAGTTAAGCGGCTTTAGGGCTTTGTTGTCCTGACAACATGGACAATGTGGGTCGGTTGGATGAATAAATAAAGTTGTTTTACGCTGATTGAGCAGTGAGAACAGACGCTCCAGCCTTTCATCCCCCAGGTAGAGCCCATGAAAGTTGGTCTCCAGTACAACCCCATCGGCGTGTAACACATCCAATGCATAGTCCAACTCAATTATTGAGCCTTCTACATCAGGCAAAGGTAATACCGCAAAAAGTCCAAAGCGATCAGGGTGAGCGTGTACTGCCTTGGCACCCTCTTCATTACAGTATCTCGCCAATTTCCGAGCGGCCTGATCATCTCCAAAATGAAGGCCCGGGGCAGAAATAGAAAGCATTGAGGTCTGAATGCCGAGGTTGTCCATCATGCTCAGGTGCTGTTCAACGCTCCACGCAGGAATTCCGGGCATACCAGAAGGCTTGCTATGGCCTGCTGCTTCCAGAGCCTGGCGATAATTATCTGGGATGTAGTGCGCATGTACATCAATGCGGCCACTAAGGTTTTTTGGCTCAATCATGGAACCCCCTGCCCTTTCTGCTGATATAGCTGTTCCACTAGTAGACATAATAGCTGCGGTTGCGGCCAGTGTAGTCAAGCTGGCGATAAAGTCACGGCGATTAATGTCATTATTGTTGCCAGTCGATAGGGGCATTATTGTGTCTCTTCTTGTTTAATATCAATTATTGTATTAGTCATGACGAGAGTGGATGACTTTATCAGCAGGGGCGGTAAAAACTAAACTTTTTTCGGTATTGGTGTTGGATTCAGAAATAAAGCCTCGATTTAATTTAAGTCGATATCAATGCGGCGAGCTACCGTAGGGTCAGTGATTTAGTGTGCGAGATGACCATTAGGCTTTGGTGCGATCAATTACTGCATCATAAATAGTATGTGGATCTACGTTTTTTATACAAATTGGCAGTACGAATTGTAGGTCACCAGTCCAACGTAATACGAAAGCACATTAAGTCCTATAAAACTAAATTTACAATGATTATTTTCGATAAAAACGATTGATGATGTCGATGCGCTACTGCTTGCAAACCCGCTCCTGCTGCGCCCTGGCACTCGGTTCACCGGCGCGAGCTGCATTGAGAATCGTTGCAAGACATAAAATGATCGAAAATCATTATTGACACTGAATCAGTATGGATTCAGGATCAGTTCGCGGAAAGGGGCCAAGCGCCATGACTTGAACATCCGCTCACCTACAAAAATAAGGGGTAACCAGATGCCTACGGAATTTGATGTAGTTGTTATTGGTGCCGGTTTTGCCGGTATCTATGCAGTGCACAAGATGCGCGACGACCTTGGTTTGAGCGTGAAGGCCTTCGATGCCGCAGGAGGGCCAGGCGGCGCTTGGTGGTGGAATCGCTACCCTGGCGCTCGGTGTGATATCGAGTCCGTGCACTATTCCTACTCATTTTCCGATGACATTCAGCGTGGATGGGAGTGGACCGAGCGTTTTGCGGCTCAACCCGAGATTCTTGCATATCTGGACTACGCCGCGCGGAAACTCGACGTGCTAAAGGAGTACTCCTTTAGTACTCGCGTAACGTCAACCGTTTGGGACGACGAAAAAAGTCGTTGGACCGTGACAACAAGTGGCGGCGAGACTTGCACTTCGCGGTTCATCATTGCTGCGACAGGCAATCTGTCCCTCCCCAAATCCCCGGAGTTCCCCGGTGTAGAGGATTTCAAGGGGGAGCTCTACATGACCAGCAATTGGCCTCATCACGAACTGGATTTTGCGGGTAAGCGCGTTGGCGTTATCGGCGTTGGGTCCAGCGGTGTACAGGTCATTCAAACAATCGCCTCGCAAGTTGGGCAACTGACGGTATTCCAGCGCACTCCAGGCTTCGCCGTGCCGCTGAACAACCAGCCTGTCGATCAAGAACAGCGGCGCTGGAATGCTGAAAACCACTCATTGGTTCGTGCCGGCTCCCGGCAGCATCCGTTTGGCACGCCTTACGAACTTCCGCGTCCCTCCAGCCATGCCGATAGCGAGCAAGAACGTCTAGCGCGCTACGAGAGAATGTATAACGAAGGTGGTCTGCGCCTGATTTCCAGTGCCTATGCTGACGTTCTCGTCGACGAAAGCGCTAATCACCTGCTTTCGGAATGGGTGCGCAAGCGCATTGGAGAGCGAGTAAAAAACCCTGAAGTTGCAGAAATGCTCAAGCCAACGGATCACCCTTACGGAACGAAGCGTCCACCGTTGGAAATCGAGTACTACGAAGCATTTAACCGCGACAACGTCAAACTGGTGGATGTGAAAAAAAATCCGATCACGCGGATCATTGGGTCCGGAATCGAGACAGCTGAAGGAGTGTTCGAGCTCGATGTAATCATTCTTGCAACGGGATTCGACGCACTGACAGGACCGCTTCTGAAACTTGGGATTATCGGGCGAAATGGTATTTCGCTTTCACAAAAGTGGGCGGACGGGCCACGCAGCTATCTTGGAATCGCGATGCACGGCTTCCCTAACCTGTTCACCATAACCGGGCCTACGAGCGCAGTGGCGCTGTATAACAACCCACTTGCCATTGAGGATCATGTCGAGTTCGCGGCTGATGCTATTAGGTATACCAATAATGCCGGAGCTGACTTCATCGAAGCGACGACTGAGGCACAGGATCATTGGCACGCTATGGTCGACGGCATAATGCAGATGACGCTGTTTCCTAAAGCCAATTCGTGGTACATGGGCGCTAACGTGAAAGGCAAACCCCGCGCAACCTCCATCTTCGTCGCACCAGCACCGCTATATAGAGCATTCACAGGTTCTGCCCAGTTCGGAGAGTTTGGAGGGTTTCAAGTCGGCGGTCACAGGGCCATTCTTCCGCCAATAATGAAGCTGGATCCGATGATGGCGTTGATTGTCGGTGAATCTATCCTTGCAGGAGCCAAGCCTTTTGAAACCTGCTCCATCGATGAAGTGCGAGCTGCGGTCAAAGGGCTTGCGATGCTGCAAGGGTCGATGCGCGACGTGAAGGTTGCAGAGGCAAGCTATCCGGCAGCCGAAGGAAGAAACCTTCCGGTAAGGATTTATAACGCGACCTCAGAAGAGTCGCTGCCTGTGCTTGTCTATTATCACGGCGGAGGTTTTGTGGCCGGCAGTCTGGAGTCAGCCGACAAGATTTGCCGTGCGCTTGCTGAAGATTTCAACATGGTTGTGATCGCACCTGCCTATAGCCTCGCGCCAGAACATCCATTTCCCGCGGCGACCAATGATAGCTACGCGGCGCTTATCTGGGCATCCGAAGTTGCCCACCAGTATGGCGGCGACCCGGACCGATTAATATTGGCTGGCGAAAGCGCGGGTGCCAACCTTGCGGCGGTTGCGACCTTGCGCGCACGAGACGAAGGGGGCCCTAGTGTCCTGGCGCAGATATTGATCACACCAGCAATCGATGCCGAAGCAAACACGGCGTCGCGCCTGGATTTCGCCGATGCCCCCATGATGAGTACTGCAGCGGCAAACTATTTTTGGGCCAATTACCTTGGGGAGATGGCCAACGCAGGCTCATGGCTCGCCTCTCCGAATCGAGCGACAACATTAAAAGGATTACCACCCGCTCTATTGCTAACCGCGGAATGCGATCCTCTACGCGACGAAGCAGAGGATTATGGCCGTGCACTTGTACAAGCAGGGGTTTCGGTGAAGGCACACAGATTGACAGGGCTCATCCACGGCAGCTTCAACATGCTCGGTGTGTTACCGCGCAGCAGTGAATACACAGACGCGATTCGTTCATTCTTAAATCAAGTGTTGACCCGTCAAGCTCCTGCAAAACCGGTCGAGTGCACAGCCATTTAAACGGGAAATCAATCCCCTTGCTGCGGTCGTACTGTCGAACCATCGACAGTAGACCGCAGCAAAAAGAAAAACCCCAGAGCCCCTGCATTGACCGTAACGCACCGCCGGATCGCCGATTGCGGGGCGACTAGTCGACATAAGCAAAATCAGCCCAACCCATATCTGGCAAACGCCGCGGGAAATCGCCATGACGCAGTCTTCTGAAAAAATGTCATTCGAGCCATTAAGCCCTCTATCTTTCCTTGACCGCTCTGCGGCCAGTTTCGGCGCGCGGATAGCAGTAGTCGACGGGAAGCGACGCTGGACCTACACTGAGCTACACAACCGCTGTCAGCGTCTGGCGGGAGCTCTCGCTCCGCTGGCTGAAGGACGGCCAGTCGCTGTGCTCCTTCCCAATAATCATGTGATGCTTGAAGTGCATTTTGGTGTGCCGTGGGCTGGCGTGCCAATAGTCACGATTAACACCCGATTATCGGTGGGGGAAGTGGCCTACATACTCACCCATTGCGAGGCAGCGGTATTAATTTACGATCAGTCGTTTGACGAATTGATCAGTCGCCTCGGACAGGAGATGACCCGGCTTCCGAAACTTGTACGCGCCAGTGAAGAAAAGTGCCAATACGAAGCGATGCTTGACGCAGCAGTGCCTTCAGCCGTCTACCCTTCGGACGAGCGGACGATTATTTCAATCAACTACACCTCCGGCACTACGGGTCGACCTAAAGGCGTGATGTATCACCATCGCGGCGCCTACCTTCAGGCTTTGGCCATGGTTACGCACGCAGGACTGACATCAAGATCGGCCTACTTGTGGACCCTTCCGATGTTTCATTGTAATGGCTGGACATTCCCATGGGCTTGCGTCGCAGCAGCAACCTCGCAAATATGCCTTTCAAAATTCGACGCTGCCCAGGCATGGAGCCTGATTGAGGACGAGTCAGTAACCGCGTTATGTGGCGCGCCGCGGTTCTGTCCATGTTGGTATATTCACCCAGCATTGAACGCCGCAAAGCCTCTTCGCAGACTCTCACCTTCATCACGGGTGGTGCGCCTCCAAGTCCGACCATCTTGGCTGCCGCGGAATCCCGAAACATATCGATAATTCACGCTTATGGTCTGACGGAAACTTACGGGCCCGCACTGCTGTGTGATTGGCATCCGGAATGGGACAATCTCCCCACAGAGCATCGCGCAAGACTCCGAGCGCGCCAAGGTGTATCCAACGTGGTGGGGTTAACGGCACGGGTGGTGGGTACCGACCGGCAAAGCGTCCCGGCAGACGGCGAGTCCATCGGCGAGATCGTACTGCGTGGAAACAATGTGATGCTGGGTTATTTCAAAGACGAAGGAACCACCCTTGAGGCAGCGCCCGGTGGTTGGTTCCACACAGGAGATCTTGGCGTTATTCACCCAGATGGCTATATAGAACTACGTGACCGGAGTAAGGATGTGATCATCTCCGGCGGAGAGAACATCACTTCGATTGAGGTCGAGCTGGCCATAGCGAGCCATCCCGCCGTGCGCGCAGTTGCGGTGGTTGGGTCGCCGGACGATCATTGGGGCGAAGTACCCGTTGCCTTTGTGGCATTGCATGACAGTCGCTGCGCTACAGAGGAGGAAATTATCAGGCACGTCAAGGATAGGTTGGCCAGGTTCAAGGCACCCAAAAGAGTCATTTTTGGCGAGCTTCCTGTTACATCAACCGGCAAGATTCAAAAATTCATACTCAGGGAACGTGAACGCAAATTTCATCCGCAGGGCAATTAGCAACTACGCATCCTGGGGTTCGTGATAGCCACATACATAGAGTCAGGTCTCCTTGGCCTGACTCAATCCCCTGCTTATGGGAGATACTGCAAGGCCCGCGGGCTCATCGAAAAAATAGCGTTTCTTGACCCCTGCAATATTTGATTTATGATCACCGCCCATAACATTATGGGTACATGAAATTCCATTCGATACCATTAAAGGCTAGGTGTTTGCATGGTAGTAAACCAAAATTCGAAGCCCCAAAAGAATCAATCCGAGGGGCGACAGGCAAGAAAACAACAGCAAACTCGTGCGGGTTTGCTGGAAGCGGGCTACTACGTCATGTCCGAAAACGGAATTGATGCAGCAAAAATCAAAGATATAACTAGTCGCGCAGATGTAGGGTTTGGAACCTTTTATAATTACTTTGAAAATAAGGACGAACTTGCCAGTCAAATATTAGATTGCATTATTAATGATTTTGGGAATCGCAGCGTTTTAGCCACGCGTGAACTCGCAGCCATTGACCCGTCCCTTGCAATGCCTGTTTCAATCCGCCTTATCATGCGGGCTGTAATAACCGACCCCCTTTGGCAATGGTGGGCCTTGCGCCCCGAGCTGCTCGCTAACCGAATGAGGGCAGGTTTCGAACCATTTGGGATGCAGGATATCCACAAAGCTATCGCACTTGGTCTTTTTACTCTTGATGAACGAGATATTCCTTCCGCATGGGCGCTGGCGACGTGGATGATGGTTGCTGGAATCCATGATATCGTTATAGGACAGCGTCCCCCAGAAAGTGAAACGTTCATAGTTGACTCCGTCATGAGAGTGTTCGGAGTCGCCCCAGAAGTTGCCAGGCGAATCTCCTCTTCACAACTGCCCGAATACCCGCCGTCAGATATTGATTGGGGGTTTCGCTTAAGCGTTGATTACGTCTGAATTTACGATGGATAATGGCGAGGTATTTAAGCGCCGGCGCATTTCAACCAATTACTATTTGGTATAAATATAATATGTGTTCAATTTCGTAAATAATGCAATGGCGTAAAGATGTCCGCTTCTAAAAGGGAAGTGCGCCGCGGCGTATGCAATGGGCGCCGCTCCAATAGAAAAGTTGATGCCGACTCGATGGGATTTCCGACCAGCTCGGTTTCGCCGGGATGCCGCTGCTGCTTTCGCAAGTAGGTGCTGGTCGAAAAGACGTAGGCTGAGCGTCTGCTAATGGCCGATGATGTTGAAAAAGTAGCCTCCCTGCCTGGCCTGCGGCAAAATCTCTGCATTGGCCAGCAGTGAAGCACGCAGCATGATGGGACAGTTATCGAGTGGACGGGAGCGGCTGTTTTACTCGTTCAACCTTGAAGATCACATTCCAGGCAATCGCCTTCTGCGCAGCATTGATCAGGGTCTCGATCTGAGCGACCTGCGCCATTACCTCGCCGACTTCTACAGCCCGACTGGGCGTCCTTCGATTGATCCTGAGCTGATGATCCGCATGCTGATCGTCTGCTATTGTTATGACATTCGCTCCGAGCGGCGGTTGTGCGAAGAGGCTCATTTGAACCTGGCGTATCGCTGGTTCTGCCGGTTGTGCCTTGAAGATGAAGTCCCCAACCACTCGACCTTTTCCAAAAATCGACACGGCCGTTTTAGGGGCAGTGACCTGTTTCGCTGGTTGTTCAATGAAGTGCTGCGTCACTGCATGGACGCATGTCTGTCAAGGGCGAAGGCTTTGCCGTGGACGCCAGCATCATCAAAGTGGATGCGAGTCGGCAGCACGGCGTACCTGGTGATGAACAGATCAACTGGAGCGACCATCGCTCAGTACGCGTGCCGTAAATGAGTACCTCTAAGCACTCGATGAAGAGGCGCTGTAGACGCTGAAACAGAATTGACCCACGTTCCGACGCTAGACTGCCCCGCCCCAAGTCGGCACAAATCCCGCACAGACAATGGTTCGCGAGGAGTCAGATTGGATCAGTGACATTTCGGCGACTGGTTCAATTCGGCGTCGGCGCCAACACATGTAGGACACCTGTTCCTCCTGCTTGCCTCGTGCCCCGTCGATCTAGATATCACCCGAGGACAATGCACCTTTCAGGTGGTCTCTTCAACACGATCTTGTTCAGTGTGTCGCGGGTCCGCGTCACCTTCGCTTCGGCATCTTTGGCTTCAACGCGTTCGGTATTGTTAAGCACGCCATTCTCCATCTCCACCGAGTATTTCTACTTAAGGTCGGTGAAGTCGAAATTGAGCGACAGGCTGTGAGCGACGCCTGACAAGTTATCACCGGAGTTCATGCAAAAAAGTTAAGTTTTGTACCTAAATTTGATTCGAGGTGGGGAAAAATTAACTAAAAATCCTGCTCTGACAAAGGATCGTAAGAAAAGTGATGCCGGAGAGGCTGGAAAGCCAATGATTAGCTGGCCTCGCCAGCTTGCGCTTAAACGTGACTAAAAACTAATAGCGCAGATAGGTGTATTGAGCCATGGTGAACCTAGCGTCAGTGACTGATGAATTAAGCGGGCGAAGCCCGTGCCAGGCCATGCGCCGCGCGGGCCGTTGACTATCATCAATGCCAGCGAGCGGAAAAAAGCCTGAGTCTCTGGGGCTGGAACGCCCCCGCGTAACCGGCAAAGCTACCTGAATGCGCTTGGTCAGTCCAGCCAAGCAGGGCTGGCACTTTGCCACAAGTCAAGGCATGCTAGCCGCCCTCCGGGCGTCCGGCTTATAGTGCACGTCGCGCGCCAGTCCAGCCAAACCGCAGGATCACAGCTTGTCCAAAGTCACGCCGCCAACGCCTTTACGCGCCGCTCACATAGCGCCGGGAGCACCCCTGCATGGCACCCTTAAAGGCGCATTGGCGACGCTCGTCCTCATGCTGCTCGCGTTATTGTTCTGGCAACTGCTGGATCAACTGCAGCAAAACCAGAAAAACCAGCAGCAATACACCATCGACTACAGCGCCGACCTGGCTGAAGAGTTCAGCCTGAACATGGCCCTGAGCGCAAAAATTGCCCTCAACCTGCTACCGATCGTCGAACCGCCCCGTGACAGCGAACAGCAACAGGCCCTGATGCGCACCTTGCAGCGTTCCCGGCCGGAGCTGCGCAGTTTCGCCCTGCTGGCCCCCAGCGGCGCGATGATCAGCGACAGCGCCAATGACAGCCAGGACAGCGCCTGGCTGGAAGAGTTGGTGCAACGCAGTCACGGCCAGTCCTATTACCTGAGCAACAACAACGACGGCACCATCATCTATCTGCTGCTGCACCAGCCCAGCGGCGGCTCAAGGATGTACTGGGCGCTGCGCCTGGCGCCCGGTTACCTGGCCAACCTCACCCGCCAGGACAGCCAGGGCACGCGCCCGATGTGGGCTATCGAAAACCGCCTGAACCACCGCGTGGTCAGCCGTGACAATGGCTCGCCGGCGCAATGGTCCGGCGCCCTGACCCCGGATGACTTGAATAAAAGCGTACTGGTCACCCCCCTGAGCAAAAGCGACTGGCAGTTGCGTGGCATGTTCGACCGCGCCGCTGTGCTGGAACAACTGCTGCCGGCGTTTATCGGCAAATGCCTGCTGGGCCTGGCGTTCTCGTTGATCCCAGTGATCGTGCTGTTGAATATGCGTCGCCGTCAGCGCCAGGTGCATGAAGGCCGACGGCGTTATCAAGATATTTTCGAAGGCACCGGCGTGGCCTTGTGCGTGCTTGACCTGTCAGGCCTGAATGCGTTTTTTGCCAGGACGCAGGTGCAGACGCGCGAGCAACTGCACGCCTGGCTGCAACACAAACCTGAAGAAAGCAGGCAACTGCTCGCCGAGCTGCGCATCACCGAGATCAACCAGGTAGCGGTGCGCCTGCTGAACGTGGACTCGTGCGAGGAGGCGTGGGAACGGCTGATCGATGATTGCCCGCGCAACACCACGTCCATTGGCCATCAGATACTCGAAGCCGTCCTGACCCAGCAGAGCCAGCTTGAACTGGAAATCCAGCTCAAGGATGTGGCCGGTAACGAGCAATACCTGTGGCTGGTGATGCGCCTGCCGGAGCAGAAGGACGATTTCAAGGCGGTGATCCTCAGCATCAGCGACATCACCAGCCGCAAGCTGATCGAGCTGTCGCTGGTGGAGCGTGAGAGTTTCTGGTCGGACGTGGTGCGCACGGTGCCTGATCACCTGTATGTGCAGGACGTGATCAGCCAGCGCATGATCTTCAGCAACCACCACCTGGGGCAAACCCTCGGCTACACAAAGGCCGAACTGCAACAAATGGGCGAGTACTTCTGGGAAATCCTGCTGCACCCCGACGACGCCGAGCATTACCACGATTTGCGTCTGCAGCAACGCCAGGCCGGCTACTCAACGCAGTTGCATTGCCAATTGCGCTTCCGCCATCGCAATAACCAATGGCGGCGCTTTGACATTCGTGAACAGGCCCTGGCCCGCGATAAAACGAGCCAGGTCACCCGCATCATTGGCGTGGCCAAGGACATTACCGATCAGATCGAAGCCAGCGAATCCCTGCGCGACAGCGAACAGCGCTACCGCATGCTGGCCGAAAGCATCAGCGACGTGATCTGCTCCACCGACAGCAAACTGGCCCTCAATTACATCAGTCCATCCGTCAGCGCCGTGCTGGGGTATGACGTGGACTGGGTGTTCAAGAACGGTTGGCAGTCGATCATCGCCAATCCGGCGCAATTGGCCGGCATTTATAGCCTGATGGAACAGGTCAGCCGCGCACTGGGCGACGCCGAGGCGCTGAATAAGCTGCGCGACGAAGTGCAGACGCAGTTGTTCCTGTTCGACTGCCTTCGCGCCGACGGGCGCAAAGTGCCGATCGAGCTGCGCCTGGTGCTGGTGTGGGACGAGCACGGCGCCTTCGAGGGCGTCCTCGGCGTAGGCCGCGATATCAGCCAGCAACGCCGCGCCGAGAAAGACCTGCGCATGGCGGCCACGGTATTCGAACACTCCACCTCGGCGATCCTGATCACTGACCCGGCGGGCTATATCGTGCAGGCCAACGAGGCGTTCAGCCGGGTCAGCGGGTATGCCGTCGCGGATGTACTCGACCAGTTGCCGAACATGCTCACCGTCGACGAACAGCAGGAAGCCCACCTGCGCTACGTGCTCAAGCAACTGCACCAGCACAGCACCTGGGAAGGCGAAGTGTGGCTCAAGCGCCGCAACGGCGAGCATTACCCGGCGTGGGTCGGCATTACCGCCGTGTTCGACGACGAAGGCGACCTGGCCAGTTACGTGTGCTTCTTCAGTGATATCAGCGAGCGCAAGGCCAGCGAACAGCGCATCCACCGCCTGGCCTATTACGACGCCCTGACCCACCTGCCCAACCGCACGCTGTTCCAGGACCGCCTGCACACCGCGTTGCAGTCGGCCGAGCGGCAGAAGTCGTGGGTGGTGCTGATGTTCCTCGATTTGGACCGCTTCAAGCCGATCAACGACTCCCTCGGCCACGCCGCTGGCGACCGCATGCTCAAGGAAATGGCCACCCGCCTGCTCGGCTGCGTGGCCGAAGACGACACCGTGGCGCGCATGGGCGGTGATGAGTTCACTTTGCTGCTGCAACCACGGGTCAGCCGTGAGATGGCGCTGAACCGTGCGATCCACGTGGCCGAGCAGATCCTTGCCAGCCTGGTGAAACCCTTTGTGCTGGAGGGTCGCGAGTTCTTTGTGACCGCCAGTATCGGCATCGCCCTCAGCCCGCAGGACGGTAACGAGCTGAGCCAACTGATGAAAAACGCCGACACGGCGATGTATCACGCCAAGGAACGCGGCAAGAACAACTTCCAGTTCTACCAGGCCGACATGAACGCCAGCGCCCTGGAACGCCTGGAGCTGGAAAGCGACCTGCGCCACGCCCTGGAGCAGAACGAATTCGTGCTGTATTACCAGCCGCAGTTCAGCGGCGACGGCAAACGCCTGACCGGCGCCGAAGCCCTGCTGCGCTGGCGCCATCCGCGTCGCGGGCTGGTGCCGCCAGGGGACTTCATTCCGGTGCTGGAAGAGTTGGGCCTGGTCGTGGACGTGGGTGATTGGGTGATCAGCGAAGCCTGTCGCCAGCTCAAGACCTGGCACCTGAACAAGGTGCGCGTGCCGAAAGTTTCGGTGAACATCTCGGCGCGGCAGTTCTCCGACGGCCAACTGGGCACCCGCATTGCCACCATCCTCAAGGACACCGGCCTGCCGCCGGCGTGCCTGGAGCTGGAACTGACCGAAAGCATCCTGATGCGCGAAGTCAACGAGGCCATGCATATCCTCGACAGCCTGAAAAACCTGGGCCTGAGCATTGCGGTGGACGATTTCGGCACGGGTTATTCCTCGCTCAACTACCTCAAGCAATTCCCTATCGATGTGTTGAAGATCGACCGCACTTTTGTCGATGGCCTGCCGTCCGGCGAACAGGACGCGCAGATCGCCCGGGCGATTATTGCCATGGCCCACAGCCTCAACCTGGCGGTAATCGCCGAGGGCGTGGAAACCCATGAGCAGCTGGACTTCCTGCGTGAGCATGGTTGCGATGAGGTGCAGGGTTATCTGTTCGGACGGCCGATGCCGGCGAATCGGTTTGAGGTGCAGTTCAGTAATGATGCCCTCTTCATGTTCGACTGAGATTGTGTGGTGAGGCTACCGGCCCCATCGGGGGCAAGCCCCCTCCCACATTTGAATGTATTCGCAAGTCAAAGGTGGGAGGGGGCTTGCCCCCGATGCGGCCCGCACAGCCACCGCTCATGCCCAAGTGAATCCCGCTTGTCCGCGACATGATGTCCTTTCATATGCCATCTAAAACCCATTGGGTTAGAATGCCCTCCTTTTCTGCCCCCGATCCTTGAGGACCGCCATGTTCAGCCGTGATTTGACCATTGCCAAGTACGACGCCGATCTCTTCGCCGCCATGGAGCAAGAAGCCGTGCGCCAGGAAGAGCACATTGAGCTGATCGCTTCGGAAAACTACACCAGCCCCGCGGTCATGGAGGCTCAAGGTTCGGTTCTGACCAACAAATACGCCGAAGGCTACCCAGGCAAGCGCTACTACGGCGGTTGCGAGTACGTCGACGTGGTTGAGCAGTTGGCCATCGACCGTGCAAAAGAGCTGTTCGGCGCCGATTACGCCAACGTCCAGCCGCACGCCGGTTCCCAAGCCAACAGCGCCGTGTACCTGGCCCTGCTGCAAGGCGGCGACACCATCCTGGGCATGAGCCTGGCCCACGGCGGTCACTTGACCCACGGCGCCAGCGTTTCTTCCTCCGGCAAGCTGTACAACGCCGTTCAATACGGTATCGATGCCAACGGCCTGATCGACTACGACGAAGTCGAGCGCCTGGCGGTTGAACACAAGCCAAAAATGATCGTGGCCGGTTTCTCTGCCTACTCGCAGATCCTGGACTTCCCACGTTTCCGCGCCATCGCCGACAAAGTGGGCGCCTACCTGTTCGTGGACATGGCTCACGTGGCTGGCCTGGTCGCCGCTGGCGTCTACCCGAACCCGGTTCCCTTCGCTGACGTGGTCACCACCACCACCCACAAGACCCTGCGCGGTCCACGTGGCGGCCTGATCCTGGCTCGCGCCAACGCCGAGATCGAGAAGAAGCTGAACTCCGCCGTATTCCCAGGCGCCCAGGGTGGCCCGCTGGAGCACGTGATCGCCGCCAAGGCGATCTGCTTCAAGGAAGCCTTGCAGCCTGAGTTCAAGACCTACCAGCAACAAGTGGTCAAGAACGCCCAGACCATGGCCAGCGTGTTTATCGAGCGCGGCTTTGATGTAGTCTCCGGCGGTACTGAAAACCACCTGTTCCTGCTGTCGCTGATCAAGCAGGACATTTCCGGTAAAGATGCTGACGCCGCCTTGGGCAAAGCCTTCATCACCGTGAACAAAAACTCCGTACCGAACGACCCACGTTCGCCGTTCGTCACCTCGGGCCTGCGCTTCGGCACCCCGGCAGTGACCACTCGTGGCTTTAAAGAAGCAGAGTGCAAGGAACTGGCTGGCTGGATCTGCGACATCCTGGCCGACCTGAACAACGAAGCCGTGATCGACGCGGTCCGTGAGAAGGTCAAGGCCATCTGCAAGAAGCTGCCGGTATACGGCGCTTGATTGCAGTTGCTTGAATAAGAAGCCCGGCTCTTGAGCCGGGCTTTTTTATGCCTGATCTCATTTCAGGTCACAGATGGTAGACCCGAGCAAAGCCTTCGCGGATCTTGTCTTCCGGCAGCTCATCGGCAATAAACACAATCACACTTTCCCGCGCCTCGCCTTCAGCCCACTCGGTGTCCCAATCGAAGCCGTAGAGCTTCAGCACACCCTGAAACACCATGCGCCGGTCTTCACCGGCAATGTTCAGCACGCCCTTGTAGCGCAGCAGTTGCTTGCCATGGTCTTCCAACAGCTCGTTCATAAACTCGCTGAGGCGGTCGATGTCCAGTGGCTGGTCGGTGCGCAGCACCAGGCTGGAGATGCGGTCGACGGACGGCGCCTTGCTCACCGGGCGCAGGCTCATGCCGGCGTTGAGGTTGAAGCCGCGCACGTCGAGCAATTCGGCCAGGTCAATCTTGCCGTGTTCCACCACGCGAATCGGCGCTCGGCGGTTGATGCGGGTGAGGCGTTCGCTGAGGGCATCAAAGGTGGCGTCGTCCACCAGATCACGTTTGCTCACCAGCAGGCGGTCGGCAAAACCGATCTGGGCCTGGGCGATGGTCTGGGTCAGGTGATGCTCGGCGTGGGCCGCGTCCACAAGGGTGATGATGCCGTCGAGGATGTAGCGCTCGCGCAGTTCTTCATCAATGAAGAAGGTCTGGGCCACCGGCGCCGGGTCAGCCAGGCCGGTGCACTCGATCACCAGGCGGTCGAAGGCGATCTCGCCGCTGTCCAGGCGCTCCAGCAGCAGGTAGAGGGCTTTGGTCAGGTCGGTGTGGATGGTGCAGCACACGCAGCCGTTGGACAGGGTCATGACTTGCACCGGCTCTTCGCCCAAAAGCTGGGTGTCGATACCGGCGTCACTGAATTCGTTTTCGATCACGGCGATTTTCAGGCCGTGTTCGGCTTTGAGCAGGTGGCGCAGCAAGGTGGTCTTGCCGGCGCCGAGGAAGCCGCTGAGGACCGTTACGGGGATGGGAGAGGACAAAATATTCTCCTTGAAGGAACACAAAACAAATGTGGGAGGGGGCTTGCCCCCGATAGCAGAGTGTCAGGCACTGATGTGTCACTGATACACCGCTATCG
>NZ_JADDUM010000098.1 GCF_015163715.1 Pseudomonas cyclaminis | reverse complement strand
TGGGCTGCGAAGCAGCCCCACCCGAGCCACTGAGTTGTTCCTGTTACACCGCATTCTTCCTCATCAGGACCGCTTCGCGCTCCAGCGCGGGCGGTGCGACGATTCGACAAGCCCGCTCACCACAACAACCCCGCCTGGCAAAGGTGGGTACGATGCCTTCAAGCTTCCTTCTCTTTCTCCAACCCACCCGACGCCCCCGTGACCACCTGCACACTCAGGCGCGGTGTGGCCAGATCCAACCCCGCCTCGTCCAGATGCCGTTTCAGCGACAGGTTGAACGCCCGCGATACTTCCCACTGTTTGATGGGCGCCGTTTTGAACCGTGCCCGCAGGATCGCGCTGCCTGACTCAAAACTCTCCACGCCCTGGATCTCCAGCGGCGACCAGATATTGCGGCGTTGCAGCGGGTCGTTGCGCATTTTCTGGCCGACATCGCGGATCAGTTTGATCGCGTTATCGATGTCCATGTTGTACGGGATCGCCACGCGGAAGATCGCGTAGCCGAACTCACGCGAGTAGTTCTTGATGCTCTTGATCTCGCTGAACGGAATGGTGTGCACAATCCCGTCGATATCGCGCAGGCGCACGGTGCGGATGGTCAGGCCCTCGACGGTGCCGAGGTGGCCGCCCACGTCCACGTAGTCATCGATTGCCAGGGAGTCTTCGATGATGATGAACAGGCCGGTGATCAAGTCCGCCACCAGCGACTGCGCACCAAAACCGATGGCCAAACCGATCACACCGGCACCGGCCAGCAGCGGCGTGACGTTCATGCCCATGTTCGCCAGGGCGACGATAGCGGCGATGATAAAAATGGTCACGAACAGCACGTTGCGGATCAACGGCATCATGGTCTGCGCCCGCGCATTGGCCAGGCCTTTGCGTGAGCGGGTGAGGGCGTGGTGGATCGCGGTGTCGCTGAGGATCCAGATCAGCCAGGCAAACAGCAGCGTGCCTGCCAGGCCGAACAGTTTGACCGCGATTTCATGCCCGTCGCCTTCGGTAAAGCCAATCAGCGACAGGCCCCAGACCCGCAGGCCCAGCTCGATAAACACCAGCCACACCACCAGGTGCGCCAGGGTGTAGATGAAGCTTTTCAGGCGCTCGGAGTACAGCGCATGGCGTTTGTGCCCGCGTTGCGGCTTGAGGGCATGGCGACGCACCAGGCCGTTGATCACCATGCACAACACCAGCAATACCGTACACAGCAGCGATTGGCGCAGGGCGGTGCTGGTGTCGCCGGCAGAGACGAACGTGGCAAACAGTGAAATACCCACCAGCAGCAAGGCCGGGATGTACCAGAACGAGCCGATGATCTCGATGGTGTCACTGAGGGCGCGTCGCGTGAGGCGGCGTGACAGCGGCTGGTTGCGGATCAGGTGGGCGATCGGCCGGCGAAAACGCAGGATAAACACGCCGGTGGACAGCGCCGCCATTACGTTGGCGACGGTTGCGGCGGTGTGCGACAGGTGTTGGCCCAGGGCCGTTACCAGGCGCGGGTCGCTCAGGGCTTCGCCGAAGGCTGCGAAGCTGCCGATCCACCACAGCGGACGAAACGCCTGGTGCCGCAGGATATACAGCGCACGATGGCGGTGCGGGCCGTCGAGCAGCGAGAAGGCGATCACGCAGATGGCCGAGAAACAGGTGCCGACCACCAACGCGTAAGCCAGCACCATCGCCAGGGACTTGCCCAGGGACGAGGGCAGGGCGTAACTCATGTACACGGTGATCACCAGCGCGATCAGCCACGGTCCCAGTTTGCGCAGGGCAAAGCGCACCATGTCCCAGGTGCGGGGGTGTTGCGGCAACTCTTCAGGCAGGCCGAAGCGCTCACGGACGCGGTGGCTGAGCCATATCAGCGCATAGGCCAGCAGGCTCCACACCGCCAGAATCAGCGCGAACCCAAAGATGATCGGCAGCCATTCGTTGGCCGGCAGCATCAACGCATCAAGTTCGTCCTTGGCCAGGTCGACCTCATTGGACCAGCGCCCCAGCGGGCTGTCGTTGCCGGAGAATTGTTGCTCCAGGGTCGACAGCGTGTTGCCGATGAGCCCAAGCACGCCTTGTTCGGCGGCCGGCTGGGCTTTTTGCGTGGCGGCGCGCAGCTTCTTCAGGTCGCTGAGCAGTTGGGTGCGCTGCTGGTCGTTTTCCAGGGTCTTGATCACCTCGTCCAGCGATTGGCCGAGGGGCACTTCTGCCTGGGGCTGTGACTTGTTGGAGCTGCCCAGCAGGCCGGGCAGGCCGACCGCCTGGGCAGACGCCAGCGGCAGCAGGGTGAGCAGGGCAATCAGCAGGTAGCAGGGCAGAGCAAACAGACGGGAAAACACGAGGCGTTCAACCTTGGAAACGACGGGTTGAGCGAGTGTACGAGTGCACGGGTCATTCGGCCAGTTTGGCGAGGATCTTGTACACCACAGTGCCGAGGATCAGCAGCATACCGATCCACATGCCGAACACACCGAGGGGTTTGTCGCGAAAATTGAAGCCGACTGCGAGCATGATCATGCCGATCAGGATAGGGATGAGCATGGTGTGGAAGGAGGACATGGAGATCATGGGACGACGGCCTTGTCGGAGTGGGAATACTGACAAGTCTAGGTCGGATTGCGGGAAGTGCAGGTGATATAGATCAGGTGTACGCAAAACCAAATGTGGGAGGG
>NZ_JADDUM010000097.1 GCF_015163715.1 Pseudomonas cyclaminis | reverse complement strand
CACTTCTTCAGCGGCCGAAGTCATTTCATTGACCGCCGTCGCCGCCTGCTCGATCTCAGCCGTCTGCTGTTGCAAGCTGCGGCTGCTCTGGTCGGTAATGCCGTTGAGGTCGGTGGCAGAGGCGGCCATTTGTGCCGCCGACTGGCGGATCAGTTGCAAGGTGCTGCGCAGGCTGCCTTGCATGGAGTGCAGGGCTACAAGCAGGCGGGTCACCTCGTCGTTTCCGCTGACCTCCACCGTCTGGGTGAGGTCGCCTCGGGCCACGTTTTCGGCTGCGCGCATGGCCTGCCCCAACGGACCGACAATGCTACGCGTGAGTAGCCAGGCCAGGGCCACCGTACTCAGGCCCGCCAGGATCACGAAGCCGAACACCATGGTGCGCGAACGACTGTACTGCGACTCGGCCGCCTGCCCCTGTTGATTGATCTGGGCGTTGTAGTAGTCGGCCAGTGCGTTGAGCTGGGCGCCGGAGCCATCGACCACGGTTTTCATGTCCACCAGCAACAACTTGTTGAGTTCCGCGCCCTGCTGTTTATCGGCAAGGATGAACGACTGAGCCAAGCCCTGTTGGTATTGGCGCAGCGAACCCTGGAACTGGTCATACAGGACGCGCACCTCAGGCGTGTCGATCACCGCATCGAGGTCAGCCAGTTTCTTGGTCAGGTCCTGGCTGCGAGTGTCCATCTGGCCGCGGTATTGCGGCAAGCTCGCGGGGTTGGGGTCCAACGCCATCCGCAAAGAAATCGTACGAATGCGCAGCATGATCTCGCGAATGTCAGCCACCAGCCGCATCTTCGGCACCAGCCCGCTTTCCACCTGCACCGCACTGGCGCGAATGCTTGCCATGTTCGACAGCGCAAAAAAACCCAGCAGGGCCACGAGCAAAGCAATCAAGGCAAAACCCAAACCCGCACGGCGGGCGATGGACAGGCTGCGAAGGGACATTTAGGGGGGCACTCTTATTGGGGATACGATGTCGTATGAGAGCATTTCGGCCTGCCGGGGCAGGACTTTAGGGATATTACGGCAGGTGTGGTGCCTCCAAGCAGGAACTGGTGTGCATTGCCGAGCTGCTTGGGCAGGCAACACCAGTACCGACTCTAAAGGATGCGTTCAACTAATCGGCAAAAACGTGCTTGATCAGAAAAGCCTCCAGACCGTCTTCCAACGCACGCACAATGCCGCCATTCGGTGTGGCCCATACCAGAATTTTGCGGGCCTGGTTGTCGTATAGATAGTACTGACCATCACCGATCTCCAGCACGGGCACCGTATTTTTCGGGTAATTCGGGTCACGACTCAGGTCCGAGAATGCGGCAAAGACATTCAGGTAATAGTCGTCAGGTACACCTAGGCCATACGTTTCGTAGGCGTCAAAGACAATGACGCCAAAAGTCGACAGGTAGTGCTTGTATTCGTCAGACAGTGCGAACCCCAGTTTCCGCTCAATATCCTGGATGGTGGCGGTGTCTACTGGCCGGGTGCCGGCCTGATGAAGATCAACGAGTTTTTTAAGTTCTTTCATAAGATTCGCCCTCAGCGCTGATTCTCGATCTGTTCGGCTCGCGCCTTCCAGTAGTCTTTTCGCTCTTTGTCGAAGTCTTCGCGATTGATCTCGGACTCCTTCTGCTTGTTGTGCAATACGTTATCGTTTCCGTTGCCACGGTGCTCAGCGCTGGTCAATTCTGCCAATGGTGAGTCCTGTTTCTGGCCGATGTGATGTAACTCGATCGGCTTTCCATTGGCATCGAGCGGGGCCCTTCCCGACTTCATCCGATCCAGGTTAGTGGTGCCCATGGCATCTTTTTGATCGTAATCGATGTCGGTACGAATCAGTGCATCCTTGCCGTTGACCTCGGATGGTTCAAGATTGGCATTTTCATAGATCTTCGCTTCGGCCTCACTACCTATGGCATCCAGAACCTCTTTAGGAACGCCCAGCAGCTCAAGCCGCTCACGGGTTTCCGGCGACATTTGCGGTAGCTCCAGGCGGGTTTCCTGGGTGAGCACGATAGGACGATCGAGCTCGACAACGATAAGGCAGCGGTCTGGCATTTCACGGGCCAATAACGCCAGGCTGGACGGAACCTCGGATTTTTCAGCAAAGAAATTTTCAAAGTTCACAGAACACTCCCTGTTTCGAGGCGCGCACGCCATGCGGAATAGATATCGAGATGGCTCTCGTGCTGCAGGCTGTAGTCCTTCATCAGGCACTGCTGAGTAGCCAGGGTCAGCTCAGCGCTCAAGCCAGTGGCTCTCTCGTGGAGTAACAGGTCAAGTTGATTGCTTAGATGCCCGTAGTCGGTCGCCATTTGAATGATCTGCTGGACCTGCTGCCGGCAACCGAGCACATCGACCACCAATTGTGCTACGTAGGCAAATGCCTCGGGCTTGCACAGCGCCGACGGTTTCTCTTCTTTGTGAGCATTGAGCGCCTCGAACAGCGCGATTTTGCTGCGAGCCAGCAACGGCAATTCACACAAGCCGTTTTCCAGCAACGCTAAATCCAAGGCGACTGGCGTGCGGATACGGTTGCTCAGCAGCAGGTTGAGTACCTGCAGGTTGAAATCCTGGCTACGCACGGCGCGATTGTCATTGGCGGTATACACATAAGGGGTTTCGTGCCCGGCGAATTTCTTCACCTGACACAGCACCGGCTCCAGCCAGTCATTTTGATAAACGATGGCGACGCCTTTGGGTAACTTGGCGATCTCTTCAAGCTGATCATCACGCAACGCAACCGACTTACCGATTAAACGACGGTCCATTTCATCCGGCAGACGCATGATGATTTTGGTGTTGGTGTTGCGAATCGCGGCGATATCAACCGCATGGGGCGACTGGTCGGCAATGATGAAACCTTCACCATAGGTGCGCATTTCGGCGATAGCGTTGGTTAGCATCTCCACTGACTTGCCGACCACATTTGCCCCTTCAGCACCGCCTTCGGACGGGCTGCGCTTGAGGATGTTATGCGCTTCTTCAAGGACCGTGACGTGGCGCAGCGGCTGGTTCATGCCACCACCGGCCATTCGGTGCTCACTCAGGCGCATCACCAGGATCCCCATGATCAGGGCTTTGGTCTCGGACGAGCCGATGCGGCTCAGGTCAACGATTGCGCTCTGATCAAACAGTACGGCGCTGTCGATTTCGTTAGCGGTAAAAATCTGCCCATTCAAACCATTGGTCAGGGATTTGATCCGTGTGGACAGCGAACCGATGTAGTTACCTTTGAGCTCCTGGGAGTACGCGGACGCCTCGATCACGCTTTGCAGGGTACTGAGCAGATCACTGAACGTCGGAAACAATTCATCGCTGTAACGGTTGGTCGACGCGTCCAAGTCCCAACCACATTGCTGATACGCCTGCAGGATCGCCTCTTTGAGTACGGCAGGCATTGCGGCATACATCGGCCAGCAGACGTTGAAGATTTCCACGAGCCGATCAACGTGCTCCAGCACATGAATGGCCAACGGGAAGCGGAACGGGTTGATGCGCAACAATTCACTGTGGGCCGGATGCGTACCAAATACATTGACGTCATCGCGATGACCGAAGACGTGTTTGTACTCGCCCTTGGCCGGTTCAATCACCAGGAATGGCACGCCGACGGCGCTGATTTGGCTGAGCATTTCATACAGCGTGTTGCTTTTACCGGCACCGGTCGAACCACTGACAAACACATGGCTGGCCAACTGATCGAGACTCAACTCGATCTTTTGCGGCAGGTTTTCCCACAAGTGGCGGATGTTGCCCAAGGTCAGTGTCTTGCCCTTGCCTGGCTCACTGCTATGACCATCCAGGCGCTGCACCTTGCGGCCGAACGCCTGGGTTTCCAGCACGGCCACCGTGGAGGTGGAGCGTCGGGGCAGGCTCAACTGGATCGCCATCTCCTTACCAGACACCAGCGTGGCCGGAGTGAGGTAACTGATCGGGATCTTTTTGGAAAATGCCGGTTTCAATTGTGGATGGCTGAACGCGCTGAGCCAGTCCAGCACGGCTGACTTGTTGGCGGATTTCCAGGTGGTCAGGGCGAAGTCTTCATGACTGGACTTGCTGCCGCGTACCAGCCCAAGAAAGATACTCGCCAACGATTCGGACGACGCAGTGCTGTCACCGATGAAATACGCCGCCGAGTTCCAGCCGCCGTATGTCTTGGCTTCGTCGATACGTTCGAGGTGGTGATCGATTTTGCTGAGCAACTGCTCGATGGTCTTATCCACGGTCTCAATCGAAATCTGCCGATTAGAGCCCAGGGTTTTGTTCAACGAATGAGTGTCGGTGGTGCTGGTGGTGTGTGTGGTCGAGGTGGTCTTCGACGCGGCCTCACTGAAGGACGTGCCGTGGCTTTCATTGCGGCCGGTGGACGTCGACTGGCTGGTACCGGTGGTGCGTTGTTCGTTGAGCAGCGCAGCAGCGGCCGAGCCGATCTGGCTACCGAGCATCGCGCCGAATGGCCCCAATGTCGCACCACCCACCATACCCAGCACATTGGCACCGATAGCGACCGTTTTGGAGGTCAGGGTCTGTGCACTGAACGACTCGCTGGTACCGGTTGTGTCGGTGGTCGATGTGCCCAGCGTCGTCGACGTGCCCTTGGTTTCGGTCAGCCCAAGGCTGTGTCCAAGGGAGTCACTCAAGCCCTGGCTGATGCTGAGCCCAACGGAATCACTGTCTTGTTCGCCGAACGACAATTGCTGTTTGAGCAATGGCGAAAGTTGCGTGGCGACCTGCTCGTATCCGGCGCGGATCAAGTCAAGGTTCTGCGACGAAACCGGCTCGGCAAGAATGATCGCGTGGTACACCCGGCGCTCAGCCGCATCGATAAAGCGCTCGAGCCCTTGCATGAAGTGCTCGCGGTTCTCTGTCGACAACGCAGGCACACCCGTGACCGCCGTGATACTTGCCGAAGGGTTGGCCTTCTCGGCCTGCAAAGCGCCCAGCAAGGCATCGGCATGCTGTTGCGGCAGCGGCACTAACGAACTGCCCGAGAAGTGCCCCTTGAAGGTCTCCCGAAGCAGCTCGCCAGAACTGTGCCCGAGGGTTTTACCGGGCTCGCCCCGGGTACCGATGTAGAGGTCGGTTTCGATACCGTTGGAGCGCAATATCAGGAAAACCGAGTAACCCGCAGCCCCCAGTGCGGTGTAAGCGGCCGTGGTGCTCTCGAGTACAGATTGTTTGTTGTCCTGGACGATGCGCTCAATGCGAAAAATCCGCACATCACTGGCAGCATTGAACCGCAGCCCCTTCTCGGCAAAGGCATGAACCGGATATTGCTCCAGCTCCGACAGGTAGCTGCGATTGATCAGTGCACGCCCAGCTTCAAGGGTGAGGCCGGCGTTTTCACGGATATCCTGCACGGCAGTGCGGGTCAGTATTGGAGAGGTCATCAGGTCACCGTACCAGTGCAATGAGGAACACCACCACGGCCGCAATGGCGCCGCCGATCAGCAGTGCGGCCTTGAAGGCTGGATTGCGCTCTGAGGCACCATCGGAAATGGTCTGGTGGGAGTGAATGCGTGGTGCTTGAGCTGCGGGGGAGGCTGAATGTGCGGTGGAGGCTTTTGTCTTGGTCGAAGCGAAGCCCTCAACAGCGCCGTTGCGCAAATGCTCGCGAACGTCGATCAGGTGCAAAAGCGCTTTTCCGAGAAGTTGGTTTTCAGGTAAGTGACCTGCAGATCGTAATAGTCTTCGGTCCATTGATTGAGATCTGCTAGAGGTTCCCGTGCGAAAGCCCCTTCTGAAATGGCCTCAAAAACCCCAGGCACGCTGCCTTTGATCCACGCCAGCGCCGCGTGCAGCTCGGCGCCATCCAGACGACGATCGTTGAGCTCCAAGCGCAACGCAGTTCGAATCGTCAACAAGTCGCCTTCGTCGACAAATTGCTTGAGGTTGCTGGAAGGCTGGTAATCGAAAGGTGCATTGTTCATCGGCGCTTTTCTCGAAGGTGATGCGGCAACGGTTGGAGTAAATCCCTTTTCGTTTCGTTGACGAAACACGTCGCGGACCTGAATCAGATGCTCGAGCCGCTCCTTGGAGAAGTTGCGGGCAGCGAAAACCTTTTGCCGACTGAAATAGTCCGGGTTCCAACTCACAGGGTCCCCATCAATGGCGAGAGTGACACCATCGACCTTATAAGCCTCCATCACCCCTGGAGTCTGTTGCACGGCCTCCACTATCTGCTGCAACACGCCGGTGTCGCAATGTGTGTCATCGAGCGCCGTCAGAAAATGCTTACGGGTTTTTTCAATCATTATGGCGTCAGTCGTCATAGAAACTCCGAAGTCAAACGGCGAGGGTTTCGTCGAGTTTTTCTTTGAATTGATTGATCCACGCTTGCAGCTCACGGGCCTCTTCAAGGGCCCGTTCGCGCAGGTCGCGGTCTGTCATTTTGTCTTTGAGCGAGTCAATCAACTCATTGAACTTGGTGTCGAATTCGCGCGCCATAAACGCCACGAACTGATCAATCAGGACGATCTTGCCATTGTCGATTTCGCTACGCGCAGCCACTACTAAGCGAGCAAACTCGGCGTCAACACGCGTGCTACGTTCCTTCCAGAGCGCTCCAAGATCGACAGTTTTCTCTTCGCCATATTTATAAACCGTGCGAGTGGAGCCCCATGAGAAGGGGTTGTACCAGCTGCTGTCACTGACTTCATAACGGTCAATCACCACTCGTTTGGTCTGCACCTCATCGCTCTTGATGGTGAGATTGAAGGAGATGTCACCTGCGGCTTTTTGAAGGCTGTCCAGAATCGGCAACTTCAAATTCTGGCAGTCCTTGAACAGATCTGCGATGTAACGCTGGTATTCAGCCTGAAGGTCATCACTAATGACTTGCTGACTTGTGATGAACACCGCTTCATACGCATTGATGAGTCTCCGGTACTGGAACTGAAGTTCCTCTTCAACTTCCTTGACTCGCATCTCAGCGATGCGCGGCTCAACCGTACCGGTGAAACGTTCGCTGACCAATCGGAGATACTTGCCCAAAGAAGTTTCAAGGGCCACAAGTTCATCTTCAGTGGCCCGCGGCAGCACCTTACCTTCACGCTTTATCTTGTCCTTATAAGCCTGCGTATCGAACCCTTTCTCCTGCCGATACTCCAGCGCCTGGATCTCTTCATTGATATGCGCCAGCATCTTCTCGTCCTGATCCAATTGCTCGATCAGTTGCGTTTCGTTGAGACCGACCGCAATGGCTTTGGTCATCGCGTCATAGGCGCGCTTGACCCGATGCGGGAAGTTGTACTTGTCGATGTACTCGTCAATCATCGCTTCGACCGCCGGCAAGCCACTGCTCAGCACGATCTCGGGGAGTTTCTTCTCTTGCAAACTACGTTTGACACGCTCGGTGATCGGCATGTATTGCAGCAGGTTCATGCTCGGCTCTTCACCGAACATGTCCATCATCGAGTTCAGCTCGCCGCGTTCCTTGCGTGAATGCAAGTGCTGGGGCTTGCGCAGCAGCCGCGTCAGGTTGGCCGACACCGGGTAGATCAGCGGATTGAAAATCCCGTTTTCAACCAGATAGTTTTTGACGCGGGCCAGTACCGAAGGCAAGTCCTCGCCTTTCTCCGGGTCGAACACATCCATCTTGTTGATGACGAAAATGAACCGATCCTTGCTCTGCTTACCGCCCTTGCGCATGGTTTCGGCAACCAGCCCCAACAGGTTTTTGTCGTCGTTGGTACCCAACTGGCTGGCATTGAGCACATACAGAATCAGCGGGTTGCGCTGCGAGTCCTGAATGAAGCTCATGGTTTTGAGCTGGTGTTTTTCATCCTGGCTGTTGTTCGGCCCAGGAGTGTCGGTCAATACCAGGCGTACGCTGTCACGGTCTTGAATCGCGTGGATTTTGCCCTCGATATCGATGCGCATCGTGTCCGGAAGGCTGTTCCATGCCTGTAGCACTTCCAGGCTCACGTCATCGCTGTTGTCCGCAACACGGTGATCGTTGGTTACGCGTTGGGCGGCGAAGCGCTGGCCCATCGATGCGTTGTCGGTGATCCGGGCAATCGTCGCGGTCGTGGCTTCGTTTGCCGCAGGCAGCAGATCCTGACCAAGCATGGCGTTGATCAGTGTTGACTTGCCCGAGGACATGGTGGCCACCACATACACGTCGAAATCCTTGTTGAACGCTTCTTCAAAGGACTGGCTGACATCGGCATTGTCACGAATGAAATGCTCAAATTCAGGATGAAGCTTGGCCTCTTCCATCAACTCACGAATGCGGGTCAGGCGCTCCTCCGCAGGGTCAGCCTCGATAAACTGCAGAGTGACCTGCATGCCCTTGCCCGTCGCGACTTTCGCCGCCTCAACCACGTCAAGGTAATCCGACTCGACACCTCTGAAAGTGACATCAAAGTTATTGTCACCATTGAACAACTGACTCAACTCATCAAACAGCTTCTCGATCCACACTTGCAGCCGCGATTCTTTATAGCTCGACAGCTTGCAGCCTTCGGCCGGTGGTTGGCCACTGATCAGGAACTGAGTCTCGACGATGAATGGGTTATGGATGATTTCAATAGTATTCATGGTTGCTCATCTAATCGGCGTTGATGATGGATAAGGGCTTCAACGGTTTTGAGCCCACTGATGGTGACCAACTGGTGTAATTGGTTTTTATCGTAGGCACGGGTATCGAGTGCCTTGGTTCGCTGCCTGCGTTCCAGGTTGGTGAGTGATGTGAAGACACGGCGCTTGACCAGGTCTGGCGCAACGGTGGCATTGAGCAGATCGCGCTTGTTCACGTCCAGGTCATCCAGTACCTGGCGCAATTTGGAACGTTGCGCGCGCGTCAGTGTTTCGGCACTCAGGGCCTTGCGCGCGTACAGCGCTGCACTGGCCATTGTCGGAATGATGATCGGTTGCTCAAAGCCGATATCGCGCAAATAGCGCTGGGCGTTGTGCACATAGCCTTGAATGCTTTCGCCCCTCTCCGGATCGAGCAAATCCACTTTATTGAGGATGAAATAAATCGGCTGGGCAGGCTTGGCGGAGAGTTCTTCGCGCAGCTGTTGGAGTAGCAAACGGTCGTCACGAGTCCCCAGTTGGCTGGCGTTGAGCACATAGCAAAGCGCCTTGAACGACACCGTGCGGATAGCCTCCAGCATCAGTCTGGCGTGGTTTTCATCCTGGCTGTTGTTAGGTCCTGGCGTGTCGTGAAGTACCAGCCCGGGCGCTGGGCGCGGCAGCACTTTGAAGGTTCCGGACAAGCTGATGCGCTTGACCTCGGCATTAGCGTTCCAGTCCTGTAGCAAGGCTACTGACGGTGAATGCTGGGAGGCCAACTCAGTGTCGTTGTAGCAATAACAGGCTCCACTGAATCGACGAGCGCCCTGGCGATGCTCGACACGGGTCACGCAGGCAGTGCTGGCTTCATTGGCGGTGTACAGTAGTTCCTGGCCAATCAGCGCGTTGATGAACGACGTTTTACCTGCGCTCATTGTGGCCAATACCAACACATCGAACGTGGCGATAGCAGCAGGTGCCGAACCCCTGGCCTTTCGAGGTTTTGCAGGCGTAACGGTGGAGCGCGTCATCAGCTTCTGTCCCTATTGCCGGGTGCATTGGGCACCCAACACGTGTTAATCCATTGGCGGTTGATCAGCCGCAGTCTTGCACGGCAGTGCGACAGTTCATGTCGCGTAGTCAGGTGACGCGTAGAGGTTTTGCATACTGTTCAATCTGGCGCTGATCTCATCGACCCAGACCTGTGGCCCATGCACGCGGATGTTGTCGTTCAGGCCGAAGATCCACCACAGCGTTTCACGATCCAGCGGCACTAGGGCGCGCAGACGCTTCCAGGTATGCGAGGGGATATCGCTCAAGGTCTGCTCATGACTCAGCGGGGTTTCACCGAGCAGGACGGCAATCTGCGGATGAACATCCGCGATCAGCTCTACCTGAATATTGGTTTGGCGATGGCTGAATATGCCGCTCGCGATGTAATCGTCCACATCAAAAGTGGCGTGCAGCACGGACGGCTCATCGAGTACTCGAACGTGCTGAATACGGTGCAGGGCAAACTGGCGCAAATCACCATAGCCGTCCACAGAGGCCAGCAAATAGCTGATGGCATGCCGCGATACCAGACCCGCCGGGTGCAAGCGAAACTGTTTGAGTTCGCCCTTGCTCCGACTCTGATAGGTCACTTGCAATTGTCTGCGCTCCAGCAAAACGGCAGACACCTGCCCCCAGACTTCAGGATCAATCGCAGCCGGCAGCAAGGTTTTCCCATTGGGAATCGCACGAACTCGTCGCGCCCAATCGGCCAATCCGTTGTGGCCCAGATCGCCCAGGAAGTTACGTGCGCGTCGAAATTGTGGATCGAGCTGGTCCAGAACAGTCTGCGGCAACAAGGTCGTCAGATGGCTTTCCGACAGATACAAGGCCAGTGCTGTGGAAGCATCCATATCCTCCAACTCCAGTGGCGCGTCCCGTGTGAAACTCCAGCGGAAAGGGATCTCGCTATCGTCGCATTGCAACGAGAAAGGCATCGACAACCGGTTCAAATCACGCTGAACCGAGCGAAGTGTCACGGAAAAACCTCTGTCACGAAGCTTTTCGAGCAGGGTCGGGGTTGCAATACGCTGGGGGTCTGTGGGGATCAGGCGCAGCAATGCAAATAACCTGAGCAGCGTATCCTTCGCTTGGGACATGGTGACTACCTTGTTTTGCATTCAACTGATAGCCAGAAGGCTGGCGCCAATTTGGCATCAATGCTACTGACTAAAATGGCGTTTTGCCATCTATTGTATTCAACATAAGACTTTAGTCTTTAGGCGGCGACGCAAAGAGCTTGAGGCGCCACCCTCCACTCAGGCTCAAGAAGCCTCGCGCGCCTCCTTGTCACGCTTCAGTTCACTGTACTCGCGATACAGTTCATAGCCTTTCTTCAGCACCACACAAAGTCCGATGACGGCAAGCAGGTTTTTCATATTCGTAATCTCCCAAGGCTTTTCGATCATTTTCCAGGGTGGAGCGACAAGCTGTGTCGCGGCCTTGAAACATCAATCGTTGAAGCTAAGAAATTGTTCCAGGCGGGCTCTGAGGATTTCATGACGACTGGCCAGTCGTCCCTCCAATGAAGGGGTATGACACTCAGGACAAAGGATGAAGACAGCTTGGCCAAACGATGCGAAATCGCTGGGAGGCAGAAACGTTTTCTTCCAAGAACAGTGAGCACAGACAAAGGTGAACGGACGCGGGGGGATGGACATAGCGGTGTCCTACGGCTGTCGAATGGCGCTAGCTTTCCGGGCACGTACGACAATGTGTGTCGCTTTGCTGACGCCAATCGGTAGGGCGACGTAGCACAAGATGTTCTGACCGTCGTGGTCGAGCCAGCTCGGACTGTCCTGGGCAGGAGGACTGTCGAGCTTGCAGACCATCCCACAAGGCCATTGCGGCATTTCAGGACTTCGATCACACCACCCTGGTCGTCAATGATAGTGTGCTTGGACATCCATTCGCTCTGGGAACACCGACTGCCTGGGAACGGTAGCGCCTCTCCAAGGCTTATCGAACTCTGCGGCCTTTCTACGACAACTGGCCTCTGTTGAGCGGGCAAACGTAAAATCATCATGCACAAAAAAGCCCCGAAATCAAAAAATTACGGGGCTTTATATGTAATGGCGGAGAGATAGGGATTCGAACCCTAGGTACCGGTGAAGGTACAACGGATTTCGAATCCGTCCCATTCGGCCACTCTGGCATCTCTCCAACGGCGCGCATCATAACAGCGTGAATCAGGAAAGCAAAGCGCCGAAGCGATTTTTTTCCGTGCTATCAGATGCTTGCGTCGATTACAGCGGTACGCCGAGACGATTGGCGACTTCTTCGTAGGCTTCGATAACGTCACCGAGGCCCTGGCGGAAGCGGTCTTTGTCCATCTTCTTCTTGGTGTCCTTGTCCCACAGGCGGCAGCCGTCCGGGCTGAATTCGTCGCCCAGGACGATGGAGCCGTCGTGGAACACGCCGAATTCCAGTTTGAAGTCGACCAGCAGCAGGCCGGCGTCGTCGAACAGTTTGTTCAGCACGTCGTTGACCTTGAGGGACAACTCTTTCATGCGGGCCAGTTGTTCAGCGGTGCCCCAGCCGAATGCCACGACGTGGGACTCGTTGATGAATGGGTCGCCCTTGGCGTCGTCTTTCAGGAACAGTTCGAAGGTGTAAGGGTTGAGCTTGAGGCCCTCCTCCACACCCAGGCGCTTGACCAGGCTGCCGGCGGCGTAGTTACGCACGACGCATTCGACCGGGATCATGTCCAGCTTCTTCACCAGGCACTCGTTGTCGCCCAGCAGTTTGTCGAATTGGGTCGGAATACCGGCCTCTTCGAGTTTCTGCATGATGAAGGCGTTGAACTTGTTGTTCACCATGCCTTTGCGATCAAGTTGTTCGATGCGCTTGCCATCGAACGCCGAGGTGTCGTTGCGAAACAGCAGGATCAGGCGGTTGGCGTCGTCGGTCTTGTACACCGACTTGGCTTTGCCGCGGTAGAGTTCTTCACGTTTTTCCATGATGGGCTCCGCTTTGAGTGAGGTGGGCTAGGCGATATGTCGCCAGTCGAGCCCTGAATCTTGATCGGCCAGTTGCAGCCAGTCCGGGTCGCACCCGAGGGTGTCGACAAAACATTGCCGGGCAAGCGTCGGCAGGTTGTTCTTGCTGCTCAGGTGGGCCAGGACCAGGTGTTGCAGGTCTTGCCAGCCCAACTCATACACCAGGTACGCCGCCTGGTGGTTGTTCAAATGTCCCAGTTCGCCGCCCACCCGCTGCTTGAGAAAGTAGGGGTAGTGACCGCGAGCCAGCAGGTCTCGGCAGTGGTTGGACTCGATCATCAAGGCATCGAGGTTCCGGTAACCGTCCAGCACCTTGGCGCAGTAGGAACCCAGGTCGGTCAGCACGCCGAAGCGCCGCTGGCCATCACTGAATACATACTGCGTCGGCTCCTGGGCGTCGTGCGCCACGGCAATCACATCGATGCTCAAGGCGCCGATTTGCAATTGCTCACCGCCAGCCAGGAAACCTGCGGGTTCAATGGGTTTGCGCATCCCGCGCAAGGTGCCGCGACTCAGGTACACCGGAAGATTGTAGCGCCGAGACAGCAAACCCACGCCATGCACGTGGTCGGCATGTTCGTGGGTCACCAGAATCGCGCTCAACTGCGCGGGGTGAACCCCCAGGCGCAGCAGGCGCCGCTCGGTTTCTTTTAACGAGAAACCACAATCCACCAATATGTACGTGTCGTCGTGGGCGACCAGCGTGCCGTTCCCTTGGCTACCGCTACCGAGAACAGCAAAACGCATCGGATCAGCCCAGGTTGTCCTGAATCACGCCCAACACTTTGCGCGCTGTTTCAGCTGGCGCAACGGTGTTGATGTTCTTCTCGACGGTGACCTGCACGGTCTCGCCAACCTTGCTCAAGCGAACCTGATAACGCTCGGCGCGGGTCTCGATTTCTTCCTTGGTCGGCTGGCTGCCGAACAGCTTGCCGAAGAAACCAGGCTCGTCGTCTTTACGCTCGGCCTTTTCAGCCACGTTGATGTAGTAGAGGCCCAGGCTGCGGTTGATGTCTTCAACACGCCAAGGGCCCTGCTCCAAAGCGCGACCGACGCTGGCCCAGGCACGATCCAGGTCTTCACCCAGGTTCAGCACCACGTTGCCGCTGCCGTCCTCGGTGAGGCTGACGCGGCTCGGGGTGTCGTAATCACGGGCGGCGAGCAGGGAAACGGAACCGCCCTTCTCGGAAATACGGCTCATGCTGGCCAGCATTTCGTCGACCAGCGCCGAGTCAACGCCGGTGTTGACCGAGCGGTTGGTGAAGTCGACGCTGGCGGTGCTGCCGGCAGGACGCTGGGCGCTCACGACGTAGACTTCACTGGTATTGCGCTGCACACCTGGCTCGATGCGCACACGCACACGGGCTTCGCTGTCGGCGGCTACACCACCGGCCTGCAGGCGCTTGGCCATGGTGGCGGACAGCTCGCTGCCTTGCTGCCATGCGGTGGTGAATTCACCGGTCTGCGGGCGCTGCTCGTCAATACGGAAACCGTTGTCCTGGAAGAACTGCACCGCCACTGGCCAGACTTCGGCAGGTGGGCGCTGAGCCACGATCCAGCGGGAATCACCGCTCTTCTGCAAGCTGTAGTCGCTGGCGTCCGCCACGGCCGAGATCGGCTGTGGACGTGGCACCACGTACTCACCTTTAGTGGTGTCGTCGGCGACGTTGCGCGGAATCGGCAGCAACGGGTCAAGGCGCTTGGCGACGTTGACGTCCGGCGGCAATTGCATCGGTTTGGTTGCTTGTGCTTCCAGGTAATCGCTGCCGCGGTCACGGAAGTAGCCTTCCGGGCCCCAGACCCAACCGCAGCCACTGGTGCTGGAGATAATCAAGGCAAGTGCGGAAAGTCCGGCCAATCGCTTCATGCGTAGTGCTTCCTCAATTAAACCAGGACGCCGGACTGGCGCAGGGCCTGTCGCAGCGGTTCGTGACAGGCTTCGCTGAGGCGGGTGAGCGGCAGACGGATACCGTCCGGCATCAGGCCCATCTCGAACAGCGCCCATTTCACGGGAATAGGGTTGGATTCGATAAAGAGTGTCTTGTTGAGCGGCATCAGCTTCTCGTGGATCGCACGGGCGGTCACGGCGTCGCCAGCGATGGCGGCGGCGCACATGTCGCTCATGGCGCGTGGGGCCACGTTGGCGGTCACGGAGATGTTGCCCTTGCCGCCCAGCAGGATCAGCTCGACAGCGGTGGCGTCGTCACCGGAATACAACAGGAAATCGCTGCTCACGCCGGCCAGGATGTCCTTGGCGCGCTGCAGGTCGCCGGTGGCTTCCTTGATACCGATGATGTTCGGCACCGTGGACAGGCGGATCACGGTCGCGGCCTGCATGTCGCACGCGGTGCGGCCAGGTACGTTGTAGAGGATCTGCGGAATGTCGACGGCTTCGGCGATGGTCTTGAAGTGCTGGTACAAGCCTTCCTGGGTCGGCTTGTTGTAGTACGGGGTCACCAGCAGGCAGGCGTCGGCGCCAGCCTTCTTGGCGTTCTTGGTCAGCTCGATCGCTTCACGCGTCGAGTTGGCGCCCGTACCGGCGATCACGGCAATACGACCCGCAACGCGCTTGACCACGAACTCGATCACCTGGATGTGTTCTTCCACATCGAGGGTGGCCGATTCACCTGTGGTGCCGACCGCCACAATGGCGTTGGTGCCTTCTTGCAGGTGGAAGTCCACCAGTTTGCCCAGGCTGTCCCAGTCGAGATGACCTTGTGCATCCATGGGTGTGACCAGTGCCACCATACTGCCCGCAATCATGCAACCGCTCCTGCCGGAAAAAGAGAGCCGTAATGGTACTGGCGCCAAGATGCTTGTACAAGCGAAGTACCGCGTGAGGATGCGTTCTGGGGCAACTAAACGATGGGCAATGCCATCATTGGATGAAAGCAAGGGTTACAGCGGGGTGTAATCACGCCGTTCACGTAATGAAAACGCCACCTCCTATCCCTTGGCGGCGCTTTTCGCTACCCTTCATGCTTTGATCGATACAGCCCTCAGAGTATCGACCGCTCATCGTTTAGGAAGGCTGCATGTCCACCCCCACAGTTCGCGAACAATTCCTTGTTATCAGTGCCCTCGGCGCCAACCCCATGGAGCTGACCAACGTCCTGTGCCGCGCCAGCCATGAAAACCGCTGCGCCGTCGTGACTTCCCGCCTGACCCGCCACGGCGAGTGCAGCGCGCTGGTCCTGCAGATCTCCGGCACCTGGGACGCCCTGGCACGCCTGGAAACCGGCCTGCCGGGCCTGGCCAAGAAGCATGACTTCACCGTCAATGTAGTGCGCAGCGCCGCGCTGGAGAACCGCCCCCAGGCCCTGCCTTATGTGGCTTACGTCAGCTCGGCCTATCGCTCGGACATCGTCAATGAGCTGTGCCAGTTCTTTATCGACCATAACGTCGAACTGGAAAACCTGACCTGCGACACCTACCAGGCCCCGCAAACCGGCGGCACCATGCTCAACGCCACCTTTACCGTGACCCTGCCGGCAGGTGTGCAGATCAGTTGGCTTCGCGACCAGTTCCTGGATTTCGCCGACGCGCTGAACCTCGACGCGTTGATCGAACCATGGCGCCCACAGAACCCAATGTAAGGAAGTACCCATGGCAGTAGTCATCGACCAATCCGTAGCCGACTTCGAAGCCCAGGCCACCAGTGGCCATACCTTCAGCCTTGCCGCTCTCAAGGGCAAGCAGGTGGTGATCTACTTCTATCCGAAGGACAGCACGCCGGGCTGCACGACCGAAGGCCAGGGTTTTCGTGACCAGTACGCGGCGTTCAAGGCGGCCAACACCGAAGTGTTTGGCGTGTCGCGCGACAGCGTGAAGTCCCACGAGAACTTCAAGGGCAAGCAGGAATTCCCCTTTGAGCTGATCAGCGACAAGGACGAAGCGGTCTGCCAGCTGTTTGATGTGATCAAACTCAAAAAGCTGTATGGCAAGGAATACCTGGGCGTGGATCGCAGCACCTTCCTCATCGACAAGAATGGCGTGCTGCGTCAGGAATGGCGTGGGGTGAAAGTGCCGGGGCATGTGGATGCCGTATTGGCAGCAGCACAGGCTCTGAACAGCTGACTATTGTAGTGAGCGGGCTTGCCCCGCGCTGGGCTGGCGCCAGAGCCCCATCAAGCCGCCCCCGTTTTTCCAGACAA
>NZ_JADDUM010000096.1 GCF_015163715.1 Pseudomonas cyclaminis | reverse complement strand
CTGGCGTCATACACCGGGTTGTAGCTTGGCTTCCAACCACACCGATTCACCATTGCTCGCCTGGCGCTCGAACGTCCCGGATTGAAATTGGCCGGTGCGCAGGTTCGACCACAACTGGTGGTACTCGGCGCTGCGGGCGAACGCTGGTGTGCAGAACATTCGATGGGGCTGCCCCACCACCTGCTCGGCGCGATAGCCCATGGCTTTTAGGAAGTTGTCATTGGCCCGCAGCACATTGCCTTGCGGGTCGAATTCGATCACCGCCATGGAACGCTCGATGGCATCCAGCATGCTGGCCTGGTGGGCCACAGTGTGTTGCAGTGTGTTGATGGTTTTTTTATGGGCGTTGAATAGCATGGTCAGGACTCGGGCAGGCAGCATCGGGGTTTTCCATGTCTGGGCGCTTGCCCCGTTCGGCGCTTGGCCTACGGTTGACGTGCTCATTGTCGGCTTCCTGATGCCGACAGAAGGAGTTGGAACAAGGCGTTCAGAGTGATCAGCCTGACAAGAAGTTCGCCCGGAGGGCAGGACCTTTTTTGGGTAGGCGACAAATGGTGGCTCTGTGCTATCCCTGCTGGGGTGCATCGCGGCTGTATCAGGCCGAATAGGCCACTCTTTCGTCGCTCATATTCACCCGGTTACGCCCGGTATCTTTCGCTGCATAAAGCGCCCGGTCCGCCGCGTTCAGCCACATGGCCGCGTCCTTGAAAGAGGGCTGGAAGTCCGCCAGGCCGATGCTCAGGCTCACGCGCAGCTCGGGAATGTTCGGGGCGCGATAGTTGCTGAAAGTTTCGCGCATGCGCTCCATGACCCGTGCGGCTTCGTGCTGGGTCATTTGCGGAAGAATCACACAGAACTCATCGCCCCCGTAACGTCCAGCCAAGTCGTTTTCCCGCAGGTTGCGCCTTAATTCCAGGCTCAATTGGCGCAACACGGCGTCACCGACGATATGGCCATGGCAGTCGTTGATCTGTTTGAAATGATCGATATCGATCAGCGCAATCGTGGCGTGGGTGTGCTGTTGCTGGCACTTATGGAACTTGAGGTGCAGCAAGTCTTTCCAGGAGCCGTGATTGAGCAATCCCGTGAGGCTGTCGATGCGGCTCAAGGCACTGAGGGCGCGCTTGTGGTCGGATAGTTTGATTGCCAATTGATAGCAGATCATGCCGATGGCCATGGGGTAGAAGGTCAGCATCGGCAGGCACGCGTAGACCTGAACCAGGCTGACGCTGGGGTTGAAGTGCAGGCCAAACAGCAATACCGCGACCCCGGCACCCAGCAGTTGGGCCAGTGCGCCACGTAACAGCAGGCGTTTGCCGCCGGCGGCGACGTTGTTCATGGACACCATCGAGAGCAAGGTCACGGTGGTCAGGGGCGCAAACTGCAAGGTCGCAGCCCAGAAGCCGCTGAATAACGCGTCATACACCAAGTTGCGTCGTTCGGCGTCGTAGGGGACTTTGGCGCGAGTTGCCAGTTGATACGCCAGGTGCGGCCAGACAAAACCATTGGCCAGCAGCGCTGCCCAGATCCACCCAGGCGCAGTCATTGGATATAAGGCGGCGATCACACTGATGCTGCACAGGGCAGAACCGATGATCCTGGGCCTGTAGATGCGCTTGGCAAACGAGAGTCCCTTGCCTTGTCTGTTTTCCATAAAGTCCTGGGTGAGCTGCTTTTTATACCTATACGGCGGCGCCCGTTCGCTGGATCAACCGTTGATCGGATAAGGCCGATGAATATTGTCAGTTATTCCCGTGGGAATAATCAGTGTCCTTCCAGGCCATTTACGCAAAACAGAGGGCGAAAGCGTCAAAAACGACTTTAAGTGTCGCTTACGCAACAGGCATTACGGTGCGGGGGTGGGCCTGACTTCGTAGCCGGCCAGGAACAGGTCAATGGCGGACTCGATCACACTGGCCTGGTTCTCGGCATCCAGGGTCGGCTGGCCGAGCGTGATCTGCGGCCAGAACGCGAAGGCTTTGAGCAAACTCTGGATCTGGTGGGCGGCAAAGGCCGGGTCGGTGCAGGAGAGGCGGCCGTCTTCCTGGGCGGCACGCACCCACTGGGTGAAGCCTTCTTCGCGCTGGCTCAGGCGGCTGACCATGTCTTGTGCGCGTTCCGGCGAATGGATGGTGGCGGCAATGGCGACTCGGGCGAGGTCGAGGAAGTTGGCGTCCGCCATCATCTTCATCTTTGCCTCCAGCAATGCGCGCAATTGCTCACGCAGCGGCCGGTCGCTGGCGTAGCAGACATCGAGTTGGGCGACGCTGCTCGCCCAGAGCTGGTGAAGAATTTCGGCGAACAACTCTTCCTTGCTGGGAAAATGGTTGTACACCGTGCGCTTTGAAACGCCGGCGTGGCGGCGATCTTGTCCATGCTGGTGACCTCGAAACCGTTATCGCGAAACTCAGCGATGGCCGCCGCCACGATGGCTTGGCGTTTACGGTCAGTGAGGCGTTGAGGGGCAGTCATGGATGGCGCTCGGCTCTTGAAGGAAAATTACACTTGGTAGTTTACTTGCTCCCGGTTTTGTTGCAATCTTGAAACTACACTGTGCAGTGTAATTTATGAGCGGACCCTAGGAGTCACTCTGCAATGGCCACCTACTCACCCCGTGTCGACCGCTCGCCTGCAGCGCTCAAGCCTGCCGAGCAAGGCAAGACGCACTTCAGCAACGATGCCCCTGTGCAACACGGCGGGTTTGGCAAAACGTTGCGTATCTTCTGGAACATGTTGTTTAACAAACCACGCACCACGCGACCGGTGGGAGCGATCCCGGTACAACCGCTGACCCGCGAGCAATTGCTGGCGGCACCCGATCACAGCGTGTTTCGCCTGGGGCATTCCACCGTATTGCTGAAAATGCGCGGGAAGTTCTGGGTGACTGACCCGGTATTCGCCGAGCGTGCCTCGCCGTTCAGTTGGGCCGGCCCCAAGCGCTTCCATCAGCCGCCGATCAGTCTTGAAGCGTTGCCTGATCTGGAAGCAGTGATTCTTTCCCACAACCATTACGACCATCTTGACCGCAAGGCTGTCGTCCAATTGGCCGCCAAGACCCGCTACTTTCTCGCGCCGCTCGGCGTGGGTGACATTCTGGCCAAGTGGGGCGTTGACGCCAGCAAGGTTCGCCAACTGGACTGGTGGCAAGGCATCGAGGTTGAGGGCATCCGTTTTGTGGCCACGCCGGCGCAGCATTTTTCCGGGCGTGGCCTGTTTGATGCCAACCAGACCCTATGGTGTTCCTGGGTGATGATTGATGGCGCACGAAGGATCTTTTTCAGCGGCGACACCGGTTATTTCGATGGCTTCAAGCGCATCGGCGAGCAATACGGCCCGTTCGATCTGACGTTGATGGAAACCGGTGCTTACAATGTTGACTGGCCCCATGTGCACATGCAGCCGGAGCAAACCCTGCAAGCGCATATTGACCTCAAGGGCCGCTGGCTGCTGCCGATCCACAACGGTACTTTCGATCTGGCGTTTCATGCCTGGCATGAACCGTTTGACCGCATCATGGCGCTGGCGTGGGAGCGCAATGTGTCGATTACTACGCCTGCGATGGGCCAGGCATTCAGTTTGAATCAGCCTGAGCGTGGGTCTGCCTGGTGGCTGGAAGTAGAGACTCAAAAAGGTCCACAAGAGCACCTTTTGAACTGATGGAGGAGGTGTGGGAAAAAGGAGTTTGCAGGTTGTTTCAGGGCTGCGACACACGCCAGCGAAGGATGCGATGATCCCCGGAAATTGACGGTTCAGGGGGCGTTCTGATGGAAAGCAAATGTAGTAAAAATCCGCGAACAGAGGCGGCTTGCCCGCTGGGGCATCCGTTGGCTGCGCTTATGGACATGACAGGACGGGCGCCGTCATGTCCTCCTCCGCCCTCCGATCAAACCTCTCCCCGCAGTATCGCTTTTGGTGTCGATCAACATCTTCAGGTCCATCCCAAGGATGGCGTTTTGATCCCCGGTTACAACGTACCGGCACTCCCTATAAAACCCGTGCGTGACCCCGCGTTGACGCTGATTGCCTTGGGTGGCATCGAACCTGAGGGGCCGGTAATGGTGGAGGTGCCTCTGGTGCAGAACAACAGCACCTTTACGCCCGACAGCATGCTGGCGGGTCGACGCGTTGGTTTTGCTGACCGCTATGGGCGCGGCGGTGAACATGAACCCATCAAGCACCGGACGTCGTTCACACGAGCGTTGGAACTGTTACGACAGGCCGGGGTGCTGCTGCTGCCCGTGCCAGCACAACGGGTCGATGACTCACTGCAATTCGACCTGCACACGCGCAATGAAATCGATGACCTTATGAATGAGTACCGGCTGGATGCGCTGGTGTCTGACAGTCAGAGTGCCGCGTTCCACGGGGCGTGCTGGAGTGGATACCCGAGGCTGGGTGAGCCATTGGGGGAGGGGACTACGTTGTGGTTCTACGGGGCGCGATGGTCGAAGGATTCACTGGCTGCCCTGGTGCAGGGCTATCGCAGTGTGCGTGGCCTGGCGGATGCACAGTAGGGGCTACCTGCGGTGATGAACAATCCTACGTGATGAGTTACCTGCTTCATGCAGGCTGGGCTGAGGGAAGTTTTTAGACTGGCGCAAGGGTCAACGGTGATCCTTCGTTATTTCATACTCTTCCCTAGGGGTCGTTCATGTTTGGTATTGGTTATGGTGTGAACAGGTTCGTAAACCATGCAGCCTCTTGGATGGTGCTTCAGTCGACAGATGTGGCTCCCCAACCGGTGTCGCCGGGAACGGAATACGCCAGTGTTCGCGAACTCAGTGAACAAATGGCCCGGCCGGGTGGGCTGACCTCGCAAGACCTGGTCAGTTTTCTGCAGGCGCGTATTCGAGAACGCGACCCTGCATTAAACGCGATCATCGAACTCAACCCCCAAGCGCTGGAGATTGCTCGCGAACTGGACCTGGAACGCGCCGACGGCAAGGTGCGAGGCCCACTGCACGGCATTCCGGTGCTCCTCAAGGACAATATCGAGACGGGCGACACCCAGCAAACCAGTGCAGGCGCCTTTGGATTGGTGGGCGCCGCTGCGACTAAGGATGCGTTTATCGTCGAGCGCCTGCGTGAGCAAGGCGCAGTTATCCTGGGTAAAACCAACCTGACTGAACTGGCCGGCTTTCGCGGCGGCCCCGATGGTTTCAGCCAGCGGGGCGGGCAAACGTTCAACCCTCATCAGGCGGATGCAGAGGTCGGAGGGTCAAGCTCAGGCTCGGCTGTCGCGGTCGCCGCGGGCTTGGCGCCCTTGGCCGTTGGCACTGAAACCAATGGTTCGATCATCGTACCGGCGGCGTTTAACGGCGTGGTCGGTTTGAAACCCAGCGTGGGCTTGTTGAGCCGCAGCGGCATCATTCCGGCCAGCCATCGACAGGACACGCCGGGGCCCATGACGCGCTCGGTATTTGATGCCGCGCTGATGCTCAACGTCATGTCAGGCAACGACCCTCAGGATGCGCAGAATGCGAATGCCCCAACGGCAATCGACTACACGGCGCTGCTGAAGCCTGGCGCCTTGAAGGATAAGCGCATCGGTTTTCCCGCGACCTTTTCCGCGAATGGTGAAAGCTTGGCGGTGGACGATAGCCCACAATTCAAGAAAACCCTTGAAGTACTTCGTGCACAAGGTGCCGTGCTGGTACCGGTGAACTTGCGCTTGGCGGACTCGACACGTTATGACGAGTTGCTGCTTGCCGATGTAAAGGATGAGCTGAATGAATACCTGGAAAAGCGCAATGGGTTGCCGGTCAAGTCAGTGTCCGAGTTGATTCAGTTCAATGAACAGCGTGATGGCACCGACATCGACCACCAGCCTGTGCTCAAGGAAATCGACGCGTCCACCTTGACGGCCGAGGAGCGCAAGCCTCTATGGGATGCCCTTATCCAGGATTTTCGCAGCACCGTGGATGAACTGATTGACGGGCAAAAGCTCGACGCCATGGTGTCGGACTTCGAAACGAACAGCTACTTTGCGGTTGCCGCAGCTGGCTATCCAGGGATTTCGGTCCCTTCCGGCAAGGATGAGCGGGGCGCGCCGACCAGTGCGTACTTCTTTGGGGCCCGCTGGACCGAGCCCACACTGCTTGCCGTGGCACATGGTTATGAAGAGGCCGCGAAAGAACATCCCAAGGTCGGACGCTAAGTCATCATGAGGTTCTCGGTATTGGCTTGCCCGACGCTATGCACCATTGGGTTGGGCAGTGGCCGAGTCGATTGATACGCTGGTTGAGCCCATCAACCGAGACATGATGCCCCGTGCCATGGGTTCAGCTGGAGCGGTGTCAAAGCGGCGCGCACTCATTCCCCACCCCGGCGCAAACCCCGGGAAAAACACCAGCCCTTCTGCTTCCAGCCGAAACGCCAGGATCAAACGGGTTTCATCATCCACCTCGCCCTGGCTTTCAAGCTGTTGAACCAACTCGACAGCCACGCCCGCGTGACGGGCCAGGTCTTGCCTGCTCCAGCCCAGCATCGCACGGGCCTGTGCACTGTGCTTGGCGGTGAATTGGTGCAGGACGATCTGCTGTTCTACGAAAGAGCTCATTGCCAGGGAGGACATGGGGTTTCTCCAGGGTTCGACGGGGGAGGACAAACTATACTGTGTTTTTGTACAGTTGTTTTGACCGCTCATCAACTGGATTTTTTTGGTGTCCTCTGTGCGGGCTTTTACCCAGCGCTGGATTGAGGGGGTTTTGAACATCGCATTGAAGCGGCGCTCACACTGAATGTGCTGACGCCTTCAGAGTCCCGGCGCCTCTCGAATAATCAGATGAGCCAGGTTCTCGATATTCGCACTGAACACCCCGAACGTCTGCTCGGGGTTCTTCTGGCTTGGGACGTGCTTGAGTGCTGGCGTCACCCCGTAGAAGAAGCAATACAGCGCCCGCTCACTGTCCACTGCCGCCTTGATCTGCTCCAGGAACGCCGTGCGCTTGCGGTAGTTTTCGATGAGTTTTTTGCTCAGGTACACATTGACGGAGTAGGGCTTCTTGTCGAGCCATACCTTCTTCTCGAAGTCGATGCGAAAGCTGCTGGTGTAATCCTTGATCGCCTTGATCTTGCCCCAGTAGATCAGGCCCTTGTTGTCTTGCAGGTATTCGATCTTCTTGAAAAACGTCCAGTACGTCGCGGTGTGCTCGCCGATTTTCAGCGGCATGCGCTTGAGCGTGTCCTTGTCGTCGATATTGGACACGAAGCACTCCACCGGGTGGGCGAATACGCTGGTTTTATCCGGAGTGGTGTCGCTGCTGCTGACAGATCGGCTGGCGAGGCTTGAAGGAGTTTTCGCAGGCTCCTGTGGGATCTGCGCCTCGGCACCGGCCACCGGCGTGCTGCGCGGGTACGTACGTCGAGTCAGTAAAAATTCCGACGGGAAATGGTCCTCGCGCTCGTCATCGGTTTCATCGGTAGCGCCCTTGTGCGTGCTGGCGTAGCGGCACCCTTCGATGTGCCGGGTGCTGGTCTTGTTCTTGAAATGCGGCGTGCGCACGTAGTTGACGTTTTTTGCATTGAACGTGCTCAACGCATTGCCCGTATTGAACGCCCCTCGGCACGCATCGTTGGGACAGAGGAAACTGTCCTTATCGGAGTCGTAGGCAGCGGTTTCGTCGAAATTCAGGTCTCGTACGTCGTAGATCGACAGCTTGTCATCGAGACTCAGGCTGTAGGCCGTGTCGAATTTCATGGGGCTCGGGTCCGTGAGAAGTTTCGCTATTAATAGCGGGATCCCACGTAAATATCAGCAAGAACCTGCAACCCGCCGCCCACTCAAGAAGCATAAGGTGCCACCCACCGCCGTCAGTGCGCCCAACGCATAGAACATGCTCGTGGGCGCTGCATTGATCAGCAAGTAACCACAAATCACCGGACTCATCGCCCCGCCAAACGCCGCCAGGTTCTGGGCGCCGTAGTAACTGCCGCGCAGGGCATCTGGGGCGATGGTGTCGATGAACAGGTACTCCGAGGGATAGATGATCATCTCGTCCAAGATGAACACGAACATCGCCAGGCACCAGGTGAGCAGGCTGTCTGCCTGGCTGAAGCCGATCAGCCCCGCAATGAACAGCACGGTTCCCAGCAGGATCCAGTAGCGCAACCGTTCACGCTTGAGAAACCGGCCGATCTGGTACTGCATCAAAAATCACGGTAATGGCATTACAGACCAGTACCGCAGACAGAATTTTCAGCGCCTCGGCAGGCTTGTAGGCAACCAGCAGAAACTGCGACAGATACAGGGTGTAGCGCCTGTGGACAATGGTGCTCAACAAGCTGCCGCTGGTGAACAGGATCAGCGTGCGGTCGCTGCGCAGGGTGTGCAGAAAACTCAGGGGGTTACTGCTGTCATCGCGTTGTGTGGGCGGGATACCGAGCATCAGGAACACACTGCTGAAGGCAATCGCGCTGGCGATCAGGAACGGCGCCAACGGCATGTGCCCGGCAATCACCATGCCGACCATGGGGCCCGTGGCATAGCTATAAACCCGTATCGCTAGCGTTTTCAAGGCGAGAAGTGGATTTATTAACGAATTTGAGCACTCATTACTATTTTCGCGACCGCAGCGGATGACGGGCCTGTTTCATGAAGACCGCGAGCTGCTTGGTTTGTCGAAAATCAACGTTCGACCAGTAACGAAATGTATATCCCATTGACATATCCATTCCGTGGTGTAGCGTTGCGTAATCACACGACCACTGGAGGTAGGCCATTATGGACCAAGGTTCTGTATTTCAAAGCAACCGCAGCCAAGCTGTACGTTTGCCAAAGGCTGCTGCGCTGCCGGATGACGTAAAACGTGTAGATGTCGTCTCAATCGGTAGGGCCCGAATCATTACCCCAGCCGGTGAGTCATGGGACAGCTGGTTCGATGGCGAGGGTGTCACGCCGGACTTCATGAACGACCGGGATCAGCCTGCTGACCAAGAGCGGGAATCTTTTTAATGCTCAAGTTCATGCTCGATACCAACATCTGTATCTTCACAATCAAAAACAGACCCCAGCAAGTGCGCGAAACATTCAAAAAGCACTATGGCCAACTAGCTATCAGTACAGTAACCCTGATGGAGCTGATTTACGGCGCGGAAAAATCACCTAACCCAGAGCGAAACCTGGCTGATGTCGAAGGCTTTGCAGCACGTCTGGAAGTTTTGAAATACGACCAGGATGCCGCTATGCACACAGGCCAACTTCGTGCTGAGCTAGCGAGAGCTGGTACTCCGATAGGTTCATACGACCAGATGATCGCTGGGCATGCCCGTTCGCAGGGCCTGATTATGGTCACTAACAACCGGCGCGAGTTCGACTGCGTGCCAGGTTTGCGGGTAGAAGATTGGGTGTAAGCGGCGTGTTAAAACGCCGTCCCGAATACGGCTTACGCACCACGCGGATCCAAATGTGGGAACTGTCGAGCCCCAACGGGGCTGCGAAGTGATCGACTCGGTGTTCCAGCCGATCCCAATTACCCCCATCACCGCTGCAACCGAGCCCGCTTTTTCTTCTTCGCATGAAAATGCCGAAAATGCGCATCCTGCGCCGCCGCCAGCAACTCCCGATCCCCACGCGTATCGCCCCAGGCCCGCAGCCGATACTCGCCCAGGTCGCCGTACACCGCCTCAAGCCGCAGCACCTTATTCTCACACCGGCAGTTATTCCCGGTGAGCTTACCGGTCAGCACCCCCTCCACCACCTCAAGCTCCGTCCCAATCAACCGGATCCCCAACCGATCCGCAAACGGCTGCAACACCAACGCCGGCGACGCCGAACACAGCGTCACCACCGCGCCCGACCCCAACTCCTGCTCCACCGACAGCACGCCGGCCGGCCGCATCAACCGCGCCCAATTGCGCTGGCAATACTCCTCGGCCTTCTGCTGCACCCACGCCTTCTCCACCCCGGTCATAAAGGTGCGGATCAACTGCGCCTTCAACTCATCCCGGCTGATCTGCCGCACCAAAAAGCGCAGCCCAGGCACCGCCAGCTTGACCATCCGGCCATAAAACTCACTGGTGCCAAAGGCAAACTTGAGGAAGGGCACGAAACTGTCGTGGTGGGTCAGGGTGCCGTCGAAGTCAAAGACGGAGAGTACTTTGGCGTCAGCGGGGCCGGCTTCGAGCATGTCTGGGTTCACGGGTTGGCCTCGGTCCTATCTAGTATTTTTTTGAGTGTGCATCAGGTGTGACAGCAGGAGTCTACTCCCGTGCCAATCTTCCAATCTTGGCGTAAAGCCCTTCGGTGAAAGCCATCCGGTCACTCGACCGGTGACAACGCTGATGGCAATTGGGGCACAAGGCTACAGCATTGGAGATGCGATCCGAACCCTTCTGGGCGAGGTGCTTGACGTGATGTACTTCAAGAAATGGCAAACCGTCGACTTCAAAAGGCGCGTTTGAGCCGCAGCCTTCGCAGATGCCGTTGGCTTCTTTCAACACCCAGGCGCGGACCTTTGGATCACGGACGAAGGCCGTGCTGACGGTCGATACCTTCTGCGGCTGGGCAATGCCGTCCGGTAGCTTAGGGAAAGGTTGCTGCTGCAGTTTGGACGCGCGGCGGATAAGCGTTTGCTCATCCGCTGTTTGGGCGGCGTCGTCGGATTCGAATACACCCTGTGCGGCGAGGGCTTGGCGGATACGTTGCTCTACGCCTGTGCCCACGTTCTTTGCAGGCTTATAGCCTTCTATGCGGTCCCAGCCCATACGCACAAGCACGGTGGAAATGTTTTGCATGCGGAATTCGATGGAGCCCTTTGCACGGCCTGCCACCGGGCCTTCACGCAGAAGGCGGTTTTCGAGCGCTTTGTTGAAAGATTGGCCGCTCTTTTCCCAGGCCAACATCTTTAAGTACGCTTCGACCGCTGCTGCCAGTTCCGCGTCGTTCCAGTCCGTTTTGTCTTTCGTAGTATCCATACAGCCGCCGAGGGTAGAAAACCCTCGGACGATACTGAGTAGCCATTATGGCGTCTACGAAATTTCCTACGCGTCGTTGGGCTTTGGCGGTCGTTTACGTCAGTAAATTCGCTGCTTCGTTCGGAACGGTTGAATGAGCTTTCGCCACCACGGAGTTCTTACCGGCTCTCTGCGATAGGTTCGATTCACCAATAAATACGGCATATCCCTAAGACGTATCCAGCCTTCATCCTGCCAATGCAGAAGGTTTAGCGACATCTCCGGCCAATCCAACAGGCTCAATAGTGGTCGGTCCACCGTTTGTGGCTGACGCTCGTCCCGCAACGTCGGGACGACTTCGTGGGTGAGCCAACTGCGTAGTCGTCGGTTCTCTGGTGCGTAGTGATAGACCAGCAGTGCATATGCACCGGATTCGCTGATCATCAGCATTTCTTCCGGTTGACCGTGAAACAGCAACTTCAGGTATTGCCGTTGATCGTCATCGAGCTTTCGAGTCGTTCGTTCATCTAGGTAGCAGCCCATCAAGCGGCCGAGGTCGCGCGCGCAGAACCACGGTTGGTTTTCTAAAAGGAGGGCATGTAGAAGAAGATTTTGTCGGGTGAAAATAATGGCAATTGAAGGCGCAGGTAGGACTACCTTCTTGGCGGCCGGTAAGTCGAGCTGATATGGACTAGGCATTTCCTATGACCTCTACGTGATTTTCGGAAGGGCCAGGGCCCAACGTAGAGAGCGGATTTAAGAAACTCCAACTGGCTTGGCCTCGATACAACACTAAAATTCCGCATGACTAGGTCATGTGGATTTCGGCTGTGTGAGTGAGGCTAGCTTCTACGTTGGGCGTTTCTTAGGCACCGGTGAGCGAGGCTATCAGTATCGAACCTCGCATCAACTACTTTCTGGATGATCTCTGCGTAAGACCGTTCCTATTCAGTTCTTAGGGCATAAAAAAGCCCTGAACAAGTCAGGGCTTCTTAAGGGGGTCTAGCTCAGGAATCAATCCCAGCTCAACGCCCCACCCGTCTGATACTCGATCACACGGGTTTCGAAGAAGTTTTTCTCTTTCTTCAAGTCCATGATTTCGCTCATCCACGGGAACGGATTCGTCGTCCCTGGATACTCTTCCTTCAAGCCAATCTGCGACAGACGACGATTCGCAATGAACTTGAGGTAGTCCTCCATCATCGCCGCATTCATGCCCAACACACCGCGAGGCATGGTGTCGCGAGCGTATTCGATCTCCAACTGAGTCCCTTGCAGAATCATCTGGGTCGCTTCTTCCTTCATCTCGGCATCCCACAAATGCGGGTTTTCGATTTTGATCTGGTTGATCACGTCGATACCGAAGTTCAGGTGCATCGACTCATCGCGCAGGATGTACTGGAACTGCTCGGCCACGCCGGTCATTTTGTTGCGGCGGCCCATGGACAGGATCTGGGTGAAGCCGCAGTAGAAGAAGATGCCTTCCAGGACGCAGTAGTAGGCGACGAGGTTGCGCAGCAGCTCTTTATCCGTCTCGACGGTGCCGGTTTCGAACTTCGGATCGGAGATGGAGCGGGTGTATTTCAGGCCCCAGGCTGCCTTTTTGGCGACCGATGGAATCTCGTGGTACATGTTGAAGATCTCGCCTTCATCCATGGCCAGCGATTCGAT
>NZ_JADDUM010000095.1 GCF_015163715.1 Pseudomonas cyclaminis | reverse complement strand
ACCACCTGATCCCATCCCGAACTCAGTAGTGAAACGATGCATCGCCGATGGTAGTGTGGGGTTTCCCCATGTGAGAGTAGGTCATCGTCAAGATTAAATTCCAGAACCCCTGTTTGCTAACGCAAACAGGGGTTTTGTTTTGGGCGCTCGGAAAGTACGGCGGGCTGCTTGGAGTGCGATTCAGTGCCAAGCGTCTGCCTTTCTATGCAATGGCCCTGCGCATGGCTATCATGCGTGCCTCATTGTGAGGCGATACTTGCATGCTGACGTTGTTAGAACTTCTGAAAGATGGCCGTTTCCATTCTGGAGAAGCGCTTGGTGCTGCCCTGGGCGTTAGTCGCAGTGCAGTTTGGAAGCAGCTCCAGCACCTTGAGGCCGAATTGAATCTTCCCGTCCATAGGATTCGAGGGAAGGGGTATCAATTGGCTTCTCCTCTTGTTTTCTTGAGCTCTGCGGAAATTCGGCAGCATGCACCTGCTTTGGCGTGGCCTATCCATATCTACGATTCCATTGACTCAACAAATGCTGAAGCTTTGCGCCTTGCGGGTGTTGAGTGTGCAGCTCCCTTCCTGGTGCTTGCGGAGCAGCAAACAGCGGGAAGAGGCAGGCGTGGTCGAAAGTGGGTCAGTCCGTTCGCTCAGAATGTGTATTACAGCCTTGTATTGCGTATTGAGGATGGTCTGCGGCAACTGGAGGGGCTAAGCCTTGTAGTTGGACTGGCGGTCATGCAAGCCCTGCGTGAGTCGGGAGTGCAGGCTGCGGCCTTGAAATGGCCTAATGACGTTCTCGTCGGGCAAAAGAAAATTGCCGGGATTTTGCTGGAACTCGTAGGGGATCCTGCGGATATCTGCCACGTTGTCGTTGGAATAGGTATCAACGTCAATATGCAGAAGGCTGATGAGGTTGATCAGCAATGGACATCGGTGCAGTTGGAGACCGGCTCTCCTGTTGACCGCAATTCGTTGGTTGCCCGTCTTGGTCTGCAGTTGCAACGGTACCTGGATCAGCACAGGGTATTAGGTTTTGCCGCACTTCAGGATGAGTGGGAGGCCAGCCATGCTTGGCAGGGTAGGGCGGTGTCACTCATAGCTGGTGTCAATGGGGTCGATGGGGTTGTGCTCGGCGTTGATCGTCAAGGTGCGTTGCGCCTAAGTGTCGATGGCGTTGAGAAAATATACAGTGGTGGTGAGTTAAGCCTGAGGTTGCGTGATGATTCTTGAGCTCGACTGCGGGAACAGCTTTATCAAGTGGCGTGTGCTTGATTCGAGTCTGGATGGTGCCGCGGTAGAAGGTGTTGCAGGTTCTGATGAGGCATTGGTTGATAGTCTCCTGGCGGTGCCTGGTCTGTTGTTGACGCGTTGCCGGCTAGTGAGTGTGCGTGCGCTGGAGGAGACAGGCAAACTGGTCGCATCGCTTGTGGATGCATTTGGTGTTGCTGTTACCTGTGCTGCTTCGGCTCGTGAAATGGCTGGGGTGCGTAATGGCTACGAAGATTTCGAGCGCTTGGGGCTCGATCGCTGGCTGGCGATGCTTGGTGGATTTAAGTTGGCATCCGGCGCTTGCTTGGTCCTGGACTTCGGCACGGCGGCGACGGCAGATTTTATAGCTGCGGATGGAGAGCACCTGGGGGGCTTCATTTGCCCGGGCATGTCTCTCATGAGGAATCAGCTGCGAACGCATACGCGCAAGATACGGTATGGCGATGCCGCCGCTGAAAGGGCCTTGGAGTGCTTGTCACCAGGTCGCACCACGGTCGAAGCTGTAGAGCGGGGCTGTACGTTGATGCTAAGAGGGTTTGTACTGACCCAGCTGGAGCTGGCCAGGAGCTACTGGGGTGATGACTTCACTGTGTTCCTGACAGGCGGCGACGCTGATCTGGTATTGGATGCTGTGCCGCAGGCTCGGCTCGTTCCTGATCTGATCTTCGTTGGTTTGGCGATGGCGTGCCCGTTATCTTGAGGTGTTTATGCGTTGGCTGTTTTTGCTTTTACTGATCCTCAACGCCTTTTACTACATATGGCATCAACAAGAGGCGCCGTTGCGCGCTAAGGATGTCACTCCTCTGAGTCTCTACCGAGGCACCCAGCAGGATATTCGTCTGCTGAGCGAGTCCTCTGACGCCGTGGTCCGCAGAGAGCGGGCAAAGGCGTCTGATGCGCAAAATACCTGTTTGTATATTGGTGGTTTTGAAGATCAGCGCCAGGCGCAATCTGTCGAGCAGCGCCTCATCAGCCTGGATATAAAGGTCAGGATTCAATTGCTGAGCTTGCCTGATGCCCAGGGTTACTGGCTCCGGGTTGCCCCGGAAAGCAGGCGTCTGGCTGACGATCTGCCCTTTGAAAACCTTGCTAAGGAATTCAATGAGTTAAAACATAAAATAATGCTGTGCGAAGGCATTGCAACTGTCGAATAGTTTGAATAGAATGGCGCCCGCTTCGCAGTGAAGACCTTTAGGGGGATTTGATGAGAGGCGGCGTCAATGCAGCTAACCTCATAATTTAAATGAGAAAATGCTTGACAGAAGGTCGGCGTGATGTAAAATGCCGGCTCGCTTAGGAGGGGTTCCCGAGCGGCCAAAGGGATCAGACTGTAAATCTGACGTCTACGACTTCGAAGGTTCGAATCCTTCCCCCTCCACCATTTTTAGCGTGAGCTGCAAGCTCCGCGGGTATAGTTTAGTGGTAGAACCTCAGCCTTCCAAGCTGATGATGCGGGTTCGATTCCCGCTACCCGCTCCAAGTTTGCAGGTTGTGCAGGTGTTTTGCTCTTGTAGCTCAGTTGGTAGAGCACACCCTTGGTAAGGGTGAGGTCAGCGGTTCAAATCCGCTCAAGAGCTCCATATAACAAGGCAGATATGAAAATATCTGCCTTTGTTTTAACAGCTGCCTCGGCTTGAGGGTTTTGTATCTGGCGATGTTGTCAGGTGATTTCAAGTCTAGTGGGGTTGGTTGTTGTAAAGTCTTTTTCAGGCCTGCATAATGGTCGGCCTGATTTTGTTTTAGGTCAGTAGCTCAATTGGCAGAGCGACGGTCTCCAAAACCGTAGGTTGGGGGTTCGATTCCCTCCTGACCTGCCAGATTCACGTGGTGTGTCTGGCTTTCTTTTCACAGGATCTTCATAGATGACTCCTAAGGCTGAAGCTCAAAGCTCTCGTTTCGATCTCGTCAAGTGGCTCGCTGTGGTCGCATTGGTGGTCGTAGGCGTTGTTGGCAATCAGTACTACTCTGCTTCGCCGATCCTGTACCGCGTTCTCGCTTTGCTTGCTCTTGCTGCTGTAGCTGCCTTTGTAGGCTTGCAGACTGCCAAAGGCAAGTCTTTCGCGGTTCTGGTAAAGGAAGCTCGCACCGAAATCCGTAAAGTCGTTTGGCCGACTCGCCAAGAAACCACGCAGACCACGTTGATTGTTGTGGCTGTTGTTCTGGTTATGGCGTTGCTGTTGTGGGGGCTTGATTCCCTGCTCGGCTGGCTTGTTTCCTTGATTGTTGGCTAAGGGTGTCCCGTGGCTAAGCGTTGGTACGTTGTGCATGCTTACTCGGGTTACGAGAAGCATGTTATGCGCTCTTTGCTGGAGCGCGTAAAGCTGGCAGGCATGGAAGATGGCTTCGGCGAAATTCTGGTTCCCACTGAAGAAGTGGTTGAAATGCGGAATGGTCAGAAGCGCAAAAGTGAGCGTAAGTTCTTCCCTGGCTACGTGCTGGTTCAGATGGACATGAATGAAGGTACTTGGCACTTGGTCAAGGACACTCCTCGTGTCATGGGTTTCATTGGCGGTACTGCTGATAAGCCTGCTCCGATCACTGACAAAGAGGCAGAAGCAATTCTGCGTCGCGTTGCTGATGGTAGCGACAAACCTAAGCCGAAGACGTTGTTCGAGCCGGGTGAGGTTGTTCGTGTCACAGATGGTCCGTTTGCTGATTTCAACGGTACCGTCGAAGAAGTTAACTACGAAAAGAGCCGGATCCAAGTGGCGGTGCTCATTTTCGGTCGCTCTACTCCGGTAGAGTTGGAGTTCAGCCAGGTCGAGAAGGTCTAGCTGAATAAGCATCCCAACCCCGCAGCCTTAGGCTGTGGGGTTTTGTCGTCACTGGGATAAACGCGCAAGTAACCGGGGAGCCTTTCGAGGCGTTTGAACCCGTAATTGGAGTGCCTCATGGCCAAGAAGATTACCGCTTACATCAAGCTGCAAGTGAAGGCCGCTCAGGCCAACCCAAGCCCACCTGTTGGTCCAGCTCTGGGTCAGCACGGCGTGAACATCATGGAATTCTGCAAGGCTTTCAACGCCCGTACTCAGGGTCTTGAGCCAGGTCTGCCGACTCCAGTGATCATCACTGTATACAGCGACCGTAGCTTCACTTTCGAAACCAAGTCGACCCCGGCTTCGGTTTTGCTTAAGAAAGCTGCTGGTCTGACTAGCGGTTCCGCTCGTCCTAACACCGTTAAGGTTGGCACCGTAACTCGTGCTCAGCTGGAAGAAATCGCGAAGACCAAAAACGCGGATCTGACTGCAGCTGATATGGATGCAGCCGTGCGTACCATCGCCGGTTCTGCTCGTAGCATGGGCCTTAACGTGGAGGGTGTGTAATGGCTAAGCTGACCAAGCGCCAAAAGGCTATCGCCGGCAAAATCGAAGCGGGCAAGTCCTACAACTTTGTAGACGCTGCTGCTCTGCTGACCGAGCTGTCGACTGTCAAGTTCAGCGAGTCTGTTGACGTTGCTGTAAACCTGGGTGTTGACCCACGTAAATCCGACCAGGTCGTTCGTAGCGCTACTGTGCTGCCACACGGTACTGGCAAGACTGTACGTGTAGCTGTCTTCACCCAAGGTCCAGCTGCTGAAGCAGCTCTGGCCGCTGGCGCTGATCGCGTTGGCATGGACGACCTGGCTGCCGAAATGAAAGGCGGCGACCTGAACTATGACGTAGTTATTGCTTCCCCGGATGCAATGCGCGTTGTAGGTCAATTGGGTCAGATCCTGGGTCCACGCGGCCTGATGCCTAACCCTAAAGTCGGCACCGTAACCCCAGACGTAGCTACCGCGGTTAAAAACGCCAAGGCTGGTCAGGTTCGTTATCGCACCGACAAAAACGGCATCATTCACACCTCCGTTGGCAAAGTCGGCTTCGACGCCGTCAAGCTGAAGGAAAACGTTGAAGCCCTGATCGCTGATCTGAAGCGTATCAAGCCAGCTTCCTCGAAAGGTATCTACGTCAAGCGCGTTACCCTGAGCACCACTATGGGCCCAGGTCTGGTCATCGACCAAGGCTCGCTGGACGTATAAGACACAGATTGGCGCAAGCGATTGCGTCAATTGGAAAAAATTGGGGTCCCTGCCTGGCGGGGGCTATCCAAGACCGTAGGCGACGCAAGTCTTAAACCAAAAGCCTACGCAGATGGTGCTCCCGGTTCCTTACCGAATCAGACACCAAAACGACATCCGGCTCCGGCCAGATGAAACGGTAACAAGCAGGAGTTAAACCCGTGGCAATTAATCTCGAAGACAAGAAGGCCATCGTCGCTGAAGTCAACGAGGCTGCCAAAGCTGCTCTGTCCGCTGTCGTGGCTGATGCCCGTGGTGTGACAGTAGGCGCTATGACCGGACTCCGTAAAGAGGCTCGTGAAGCTGGCGTATACGTACGTGTTGTACGTAACACCCTGCTCAAGCGCGCCGTTGCTGACACTGAATACAGTGTCCTCAACGATGTGTTCACTGGCCCGACTCTGATCGCGTTCTCCAAGGATCATCCAGGCGCTGCTGCCCGTTTGTTCAAGGAATTCGCCAAGAGTCAGGATAAGTTCGAGATCAAGGCAGCTGCGTTCGAGGGCAAGTTCCTCGCAGCTAACCAAATCGACGTACTGGCAACACTGCCGACCCGCGACGAAGCCATTTCGCAGCTGATGAGCGTGATTCAAGGCGCTACCAGCAAGCTGGCTCGTACTCTGGCTGCAGTTCGCGAGCAAAAAGAAGCTGCCGCAGCCTAAGGCTGAGCAAATTCTCTCGCGTATTTTTGTTTATTTCGATGGCCGCGTAGGCCGTCCCCCAATTCAGGAAATACAGCAATGTCTATCTCCCAAGACGATATCCTCAACGCCGTAGCTGAAATGTCGGTTCTGCAGGTTGTTGAGCTGATCAAAGCTTTCGAAGAAAAATTCGGCGTTTCCGCTGCCGCTGCTTCCGCTGGCCCAGCTGCTGCTGCTGCCGTTGTTGAAGAGCAAACCGAATTCAACGTCATGCTGCTTGAAGCTGGCGAGAAGAAAGTAAACGTGATCAAGGCAGTACGTGAACTGACCGGTCTGGGCTTGAAAGAAGCCAAGGCTGTAGTTGACGGCGCTCCTGCTATGGTTCTGGAAGCAGTGACCAAAGATGCAGGCGACAAAGCCAAGGCAACTCTGGAAGAAGCAGGCGCTAAAGTCGAGCTGAAGTAAGCATCGACATTGCGTCTCCAGCCCAAGCGTTAAGCTGAAGGCTGATGGCTGGTGGCTCTTGCCACCGGCCTTTTTCCGTTCTTGGCTGCCGACTCGGTCGCCGCCATTAACGCGCTGTAGCCACCCGATGCGGTGGTGCAAACCATGGGGTTTGCAAGATTTTCTGGCTGCTCCCGTCGGAGGGGCCAAACAAGCAGGTGACCAAGCTGGGGAACGCTGATGGCTTACTCATATACTGAGAAAAAACGTATCCGCAAGGACTTTAGCAAGTTGCCGGACGTCATGGATGTCCCGTACCTTCTGGCTATCCAGCTGGATTCGTATCGTGAATTCTTGCAGGCGGGAGCGACCAAAGATCAGTTCCGCGACGTGGGCCTGCATGCGGCCTTCAAATCCGTTTTCCCGATCATCAGCTACTCCGGCAATGCTGCGCTGGAGTACGTCGGTTATCGCCTGGGCGAACCGGCATTTGATGTCAAAGAATGCGTGTTGCGCGGTGTTACGTACGCCGTACCTTTGCGGGTAAAAGTCCGCCTGATCATTTTCGACAAAGAATCGTCGAACAAAGCGATCAAGGACATTAAAGAGCAAGAAGTCTACATGGGCGAAATCCCATTGATGACTGAGAACGGTACCTTCGTTATCAACGGTACCGAGCGTGTAATTGTTTCCCAGCTGCACCGTTCCCCGGGCGTGTTCTTTGACCACGACCGCGGCAAGACGCACAGCTCCGGTAAACTGTTGTACTCCGCACGCATCATTCCGTACCGCGGTTCGTGGTTGGACTTCGAGTTCGACCCGAAAGACTGCGTGTTCGTGCGTATCGACCGTCGTCGCAAGCTGCCGGCCTCGGTACTGCTGCGCGCGCTCGGTTACACCACTGAGCAAGTGCTGGACGCTTTCTATACCACCAACGTGTTCAGCCTTAAGGATGAAACTCTAAGCCTTGAGCTGATTGCTTCGCGTCTGCGTGGTGAAATTGCGGTCCTGGACATTCAGGATGAAAATGGCAAGGTCATTGTTGAAGCGGGTCGTCGTATTACTGCGCGCCACATCAACCAGATCGAAAAAGCCGGTATCAAATCGCTGGACGTGCCTCTGGACTACGTCCTGGGTCGCACGACCGCTAAAGTCATCGTTCACCCTGCTACTGGAGAAATCCTGGCTGAGTGCAACACCGAGCTGAACACTGAGATCCTGGCCAAGATTGCCAAGGCTCAGGTTGTTCGCATCGAGACTCTGTACACCAACGATATCGACTGCGGTCCGTTCGTCTCCGACACCCTGAAGATCGACTCCACCAGCAACCAATTGGAAGCGCTGGTCGAGATCTATCGCATGATGCGTCCTGGCGAGCCACCTACCAAAGACGCGGCCGAAACCCTGTTCAATAACCTGTTCTTCAGCCCTGAGCGCTATGACCTGTCTGCGGTCGGCCGGATGAAGTTCAACCGTCGTATCGGTCGTACCGAGATCGAAGGTTCGGGCGTGCTGTGCAAGGAAGACATCGTTGCGGTCTTGAAGACTCTGGTCGACATCCGTAACGGCAAAGGCATCGTCGATGACATCGACCACCTGGGTAACCGTCGTGTTCGCTGCGTAGGCGAAATGGCCGAGAACCAGTTCCGCGTTGGCCTGGTACGTGTTGAGCGTGCGGTCAAAGAGCGTCTGTCGATGGCTGAAAGCGAAGGCCTGATGCCGCAAGACCTGATCAACGCCAAGCCAGTGGCTGCGGCGGTGAAAGAGTTCTTCGGTTCCAGCCAGCTCTCGCAGTTCATGGACCAGAACAACCCGCTCTCCGAGATCACCCACAAGCGCCGTGTTTCTGCACTGGGCCCGGGCGGTCTGACCCGTGAGCGTGCAGGCTTTGAGGTTCGTGACGTTCACCCTACGCACTACGGTCGTGTATGCCCGATCGAAACGCCGGAAGGTCCGAACATCGGTCTGATCAACTCCCTGGCCGCTTATGCGCGCACCAACCAGTACGGCTTCCTTGAGAGCCCGTACCGTGTGGTGAAAGACGCTCTGGTCACCGACGAGATCGTGTTCCTGTCTGCCATCGAAGAAGCTGATCACGTGATCGCTCAGGCTTCGGCCACGATGAACGACAAGAAAGTCCTGATCGACGAGCTGGTAGCTGTTCGTCACTTGAACGAGTTCACCGTCAAGGCGCCGGAAGACGTCACCTTGATGGACGTTTCGCCGAAGCAGGTAGTTTCGGTTGCAGCGTCGCTGATCCCGTTCCTGGAGCACGATGACGCCAACCGTGCGTTGATGGGTTCCAACATGCAGCGTCAAGCTGTACCGACCCTGCGTGCTGACAAGCCGCTGGTAGGTACCGGCATGGAGCGTAACGTAGCCCGTGACTCCGGCGTTTGCGTCGTGGCTCGTCGTGGCGGCGTGATCGACTCCGTTGATGCCAGCCGTATCGTGGTTCGTGTTGCCGATGACGAAGTTGAAACTGGCGAAGCCGGTGTCGACATCTACAACCTGACCAAATACACCCGCTCGAACCAGAACACCTGCATCAACCAGCGTCCGCTGGTGAGCAAGGGTGATCGCGTTCAGCGTAGCGACATCATGGCTGATGGCCCGTCCACCGACATGGGTGAGCTGGCTCTGGGTCAGAACATGCGCATCGCGTTCATGGCATGGAACGGCTTCAACTTCGAAGACTCCATCTGCCTGTCCGAGCGTGTTGTTCAGGAAGACCGCTTCACCACGATCCACATTCAGGAACTGACCTGTGTGGCACGTGATACCAAGCTTGGGCCTGAAGAGATCACTGCAGACATCCCTAACGTGGGTGAAGCTGCACTGAACAAGCTGGACGAAGCCGGTATCGTTTATGTAGGTGCTGAAGTTGGCGCAGGCGACATCCTGGTCGGTAAGGTCACTCCGAAAGGCGAGACCCAACTGACTCCGGAAGAGAAGCTGTTGCGTGCCATTTTCGGTGAAAAAGCCAGCGACGTTAAAGACACCTCCCTGCGTGTACCTACCGGTACCAAAGGTACTGTCATCGACGTACAGGTCTTCACCCGTGACGGCGTTGAGCGTGATGCTCGTGCACTGTCCATCGAGAAGACTCAACTCGACGAGATCCGCAAGGACCTGAACGAAGAGTTCCGTATCGTTGAAGGCGCGACCTTCGAACGTCTGCGTTCCGCTCTGGTAGGCCACAAGGCCGAAGGCGGCGCAGGTCTGAAGAAAGGTCAGGACATCACCGACGAAATCCTCGACGGTCTTGAGCACGGCCAGTGGTTCAAACTGCGCATGGCTGAAGATGCTCTGAACGAGCAGCTCGAGAAGGCTCAGGCCTACATCGTTGATCGCCGCCGTCTGCTGGACGACAAGTTCGAAGACAAGAAGCGCAAACTGCAGCAGGGCGATGACCTGGCTCCAGGCGTGCTGAAAATCGTCAAGGTTTACCTGGCAATCCGTCGCCGCATCCAGCCGGGCGACAAGATGGCCGGTCGTCACGGTAACAAAGGTGTGGTCTCCGTGATCATGCCGGTTGAAGACATGCCGCACGATGCCAATGGCACCCCGGTCGACGTCGTCCTCAACCCGTTGGGCGTACCTTCGCGTATGAACGTTGGTCAGATCCTTGAAACCCACTTGGGCCTCGCGGCCAAAGGTCTGGGCGAGAAGATCAACCGTATGATCGAAGAGCAGCGTAAGGTCGCAGACCTGCGTAAGTTCCTGCACGAGATCTACAACGAGATCGGCGGTCGCAACGAAGAGCTGGATACCTTCTCCGACCAGGAAATCCTGGATCTGGCGAAGAACCTGCGCGGCGGCGTTCCAATGGCTACCCCGGTGTTCGACGGTGCCAAGGAAAGCGAAATCAAGGCCATGCTGAAACTGGCAGACCTGCCAGAAAGCGGCCAGATGCAGCTGTTCGACGGTCGTACCGGCAACAAGTTTGAGCGCCCGGTTACTGTTGGCTACATGTACATGCTGAAGCTGAACCACTTGGTAGACGATAAGATGCACGCTCGTTCTACCGGTTCGTACAGCCTGGTTACCCAGCAGCCGCTGGGTGGTAAGGCTCAGTTCGGTGGTCAGCGTTTCGGGGAGATGGAGGTCTGGGCACTGGAAGCATACGGTGCTGCATACACTCTGCAAGAAATGCTCACAGTGAAGTCGGACGATGTGAACGGTCGTACCAAGATGTACAAAAACATCGTGGACGGCGATCACCGTATGGAGCCGGGCATGCCCGAGTCCTTCAACGTGTTGATCAAAGAAATTCGTTCCCTCGGCATCGATATCGATCTGGAAACCGAATAACACGTGACGCGAATCGAGAGCGGGGCTGTTTAGCCCGCTCTCTGCTCCGCCAGGAGGAAAGGCCTTGAAAGACCTACTGAATTTGCTGAAAAACCAGGGTCAAGTCGAAGAGTTCGACGCCATCCGTATTGGATTGGCATCGCCTGAGATGATCCGTTCGTGGTCGTTCGGTGAAGTTAAAAAACCGGAAACCATCAACTACCGTACGTTCAAACCTGAGCGTGACGGCCTGTTCTGCGCCAAAATCTTTGGCCCGGTAAAGGATTACGAGTGCCTGTGCGGTAAGTACAAGCGCTTGAAGCACCGTGGTGTGATCTGCGAGAAGTGCGGCGTTGAAGTCGCGCTGGCCAAGGTTCGTCGTGAGCGCATGGCGCACATCGAACTGGCTTCGCCGGTTGCCCACATCTGGTTCCTGAAATCGCTGCCGTCCCGTATCGGCTTGCTGATGGACATGACCCTGCGTGATATCGAGCGCGTTCTCTACTTCGAGAGCTATGTCGTTATCGATCCAGGCATGACCACCCTTGAAAAAGGTCAGCTGTTGAACGACGAGCAGTACTTCGAAGCGCTGGAAGAGTTCGGCGACGATTTCGATGCCCGCATGGGTGCCGAAGCTGTCCGCGAACTGCTGCACGCTATCGACCTGGAACACGAGATTGGCCGTCTGCGCGAAGAGATTCCGCAAACCAACTCCGAAACCAAGATCAAGAAGCTGTCCAAGCGTCTGAAGTTGATGGAAGCCTTCCAGGGTTCCGGCAACCTGCCAGAGTGGATGGTGCTGACCGTTCTGCCGGTTCTGCCGCCAGACCTGCGTCCGCTGGTACCGTTGGATGGTGGTCGTTTCGCAACGTCCGACCTCAACGACCTGTACCGCCGCGTGATCAACCGTAACAACCGCTTGAAGCGTCTGCTCGATCTGTCCGCTCCGGACATCATCGTGCGCAACGAAAAGCGTATGTTGCAAGAAGCGGTCGATGCCCTGCTCGACAACGGCCGTCGTGGTCGCGCTATCACCGGTTCGAACAAGCGTCCTCTGAAATCCTTGGCTGACATGATCAAGGGTAAGCAAGGTCGTTTCCGTCAGAACTTGCTCGGCAAGCGTGTTGACTACTCCGGTCGTTCGGTAATTACCGTAGGCCCGACCCTGCGTCTGCACCAGTGCGGTCTGCCTAAGAAGATGGCACTTGAGCTGTTCAAACCGTTCATCTTCGGCAAGCTGGAAATGCGCGGTCTCGCGACCACCATCAAAGCGGCCAAGAAAATGGTCGAGCGCGAACTGCCAGAGGTTTGGGACGTTCTCGCTGAAGTGATCCGCGAACACCCGGTTCTCCTCAACCGTGCACCGACCCTTCACCGTTTGGGTATCCAAGCGTTTGAACCGGTACTGATCGAAGGTAAGGCTATCCAGCTGCACCCTCTGGTCTGTGCTGCGTACAACGCCGACTTCGACGGCGACCAAATGGCCGTGCACGTACCGCTGACACTGGAAGCCCAGTTGGAAGCGCGTGCGTTGATGATGTCGACCAACAACATTCTGTCGCCAGCCAACGGTGAGCCAATCATCGTTCCGTCGCAGGACGTTGTATTGGGTCTGTACTACATGACCCGTGAAGCGATCAACGCCAAAGGCGAAGGTCGTGTGTTCGCTGACCTGCAAGAAGTTGACCGTGTGTTCCGTGCCGGCGAAGCCGCACTGCACGCCAAGGTCAAAGTGCGGATCAACGAAACCGTCAACGACCGTGACGGCGGCAGCGTGAGCGGCACCCGTATCGTCGACACCACTGTCGGCCGTGCGCTGCTGTATCAAGTTGTGCCAAAAGGTCTGTCCTACGACGTCGTCAACCTGCCGATGAAGAAAAAGGCGATCTCCAAGCTGATCAACCAGTGCTACCGCGTGGTTGGTTTGAAAGAGACCGTGATCTTCGCTGACCAGTTGATGTACACCGGTTTTGCTTATTCGACCATCTCCGGCGTTTCCATCGGTGTTAACGACTTCGTTATCCCGGATGAAAAAGCCCGCATCATCGCAGCTGCAACCGATGAAGTGAAAGAGATCGAAAGCCAGTACGCCTCGGGCCTGGTAACACAGGGCGAGAAGTACAACAAAGTGATCGACCTTTGGTCCAAGGCCAACGACGAAGTCTCCAAGGCGATGATGGCCAACCTCTCGAAAGAGAAAGTCATCGACCGTCACGGCGACGAAGTTGACCAGGAATCCTTCAACTCGATGTACATGATGGCCGACTCGGGCGCACGGGGTTCTGCTGCGCAGATCCGTCAGCTCGCCGGTATGCGTGGCCTGATGGCCAAGCCGGACGGTTCCATCATCGAAACGCCGATTACTGCGAACTTCCGTGAAGGTTTGAGCGTACTCCAGTACTTCATCTCCACTCACGGTGCTCGTAAGGGTCTTGCGGATACCGCGTTGAAAACCGCTAACTCCGGTTACCTGACTCGTCGTCTGGTAGACGTTGCACAAGATCTGGTTGTAACCGAGATCGACTGCGGCACCGAGCACGGCTTGCTGATGACTCCGCACATTGAAGGCGGTGACGTTGTAGAGCCGCTGGGTGAACGCGTATTGGGTCGTGTAATTGCCCGTGACGTATTCAAGCCAGGCACCGAGGAAATTATCGTTCCTGCCGGCACCTTGGTAGATGAAAAGTGGGTCGAGTTCATCGAACTCAACAGCATCGACGAAGTGATCGTTCGTTCGCCGATCAGCTGTGAAACCCGCTACGGCATCTGCGCCAAGTGCTACGGCCGTGACTTGGCTCGTGGTCACCAGGTGAACATCGGTGAAGCTGTCGGCGTTATCGCTGCCCAGTCGATCGGTGAGCCTGGTACCCAGCTGACCATGCGTACGTTCCACATCGGTGGTGCGGCAAGCCGGACCTCCGCTGCGGACAGCGTTCAGGTGAAGAATGGCGGTACCGTTCGTCTGCACAATTTGAAGCACGTTGAGCGAGTGGATGGTCATCTGGTTGCTGTGTCCCGTTCCGGTGAACTGGCCATCGCTGATGACTACGGTCGTGAGCGTGAGCGCTACAAGCTGCCGTACGGTGCTGTGATTTCGGTTAAAGAAGGTGACAAGGTCGACGCTGGCGCTATCGTGGCGAAGTGGGATCCGCACACTCACCCAATCGTTACCGAAATGAAAGGTACCGTGACCTACGTGGGCATGGAAGAAGGCATCACGATCAAGCGTCAGACTGACGAATTGACCGGTATGACCAACATTGAAGTACTCGACGCCAAAGATCGTCCAGCTGCCGGTAAAGACATCCGTCCTGCCGTGAAGATGGTCGATGACAACGGCAAGGATCTGTTGCTGCCAGGCACTGACGTAATCGCTCAGTACTTCCTGCCAGCCAACGCCCTCGTCGGTGTAGCGGATGGTGCGAAGATCGCGATCGGTGATGTTATCGCGCGTATCCCGCAAGAAACTTCGAAGACCCGCGACATCACCGGTGGTCTGCCGCGTGTTGCCGACTTGTTCGAAGCTCGTCGTCCGAAAGAAGCGTCGATTCTGGCAGAAGTCAGCGGCACCATCGCGTTCGGCAAAGAGACCAAGGGCAAGCGCCGTCTGGTTATCACCCCGAACGACGGTACCGATCCGTACGAAGAGCTGATTCCAAAGTGGCGTCACCTGAACGTCTTCGAAGGCGAACAGGTAAACCGCGGCGAAGTAATCTCCGACGGCCCAAGCGATCCACACGACATCCTGCGTCTGCTGGGTGTGAGTGCGCTGGCCAAGTACATCGTTAACGAGATCCAGGACGTTTACCGTCTGCAAGGCGTGAAAATCAACGACAAGCACATCGAGACCATTTTGCGTCAGATGCTGCGGAAAGTTGAAATCGCTGAATCCGGCGATTCCAGTTTCATCAAGGGCGACCAGATGGAGCTGACTCACGTACTGGTAGAAAACGAGCGTCTGGCTGGCGACGAGAAATTCGTTTCCAAGTTCACTCGTGTGCTGCTGGGTATCACCAAGGCGTCGTTGTCCACTGAGTCGTTCATCTCGGCGGCCTCCTTCCAGGAGACCACTCGCGTACTGACCGAAGCAGCGGTAACCGGCAAGCGCGATTACCTGCGCGGCCTGAAAGAGAACGTGGTCGTGGGTCGTTTGATCCCGGCGGGTACCGGTTTGGCTTATCACAGCGAGCGTAAGCGTCGCCGTGATGCTGACAAGCCGTTGCGCGTTAGCGCCAGTGAAGTGGAAGCTGCACTGACCGAAGCACTGAACTCAAGCGGTAACTGAGTTCTGCACTAGATAAGACTGGGCCCTGGCAGCCCCATTCGTCGGATCGAGGCAGTTTTGCCCTGGTTCGACGAGTGGGGAGGTCGGGGCCTTGCCTTGACTGGGGACAAGATCCTCTTTAGACTCTTGTACCCCTAAATTTGGCGGGAATTCGTTCCTGCCATTTTGCTTTTCTTGCAAGACAATAGCGTCGCAAGACAACAGTGGAGCTAGTAGATGGCAACTATCAACCAGCTGGTACGTCAGCCGCGTAAGCGTATCGTCGAGAAATCCGACGTGCCTGCGCTGCAGAACTGCCCGCAACGTCGTGGCGTATGCACCCGTGTGTATACCACCACGCCGAAAAAACCTAACTCGGCACTGCGTAAAGTATGCCGTGTGCGTCTGACCAACGGTTTCGAGGTTTCCTCGTACATCGGCGGTGAAGGCCACAACCTGCAAGAGCACAGCGTGGTACTGATCCGCGGCGGTCGTGTAAAAGACTTGCCAGGTGTTCGTTACCACACCGTACGCGGCTCCTTGGATACTTCCGGCGTTAAAGGTCGTAACCAGGGTCGTTCGAAGTACGGTACCAAGAAGCCTAAGTAGTAGCGGCTTTTTGTAAAACTGAATCATCTTATTTTCTGAGTCGATAAGAGTAAGGTCGGAGGCGTCCCGTAAGGGCACCGATTCCGAACGAACCTGAAGACCGTTTGAGGGCTTATCCATGCCAAGAAGACGCGTAGCAGCCAAGCGCGAAGTGCTTGACGATCCAAAATACGGAAGCCAAATCCTGGCCAAGTTCATGAACCACGTGATGGAAAGCGGCAAGAAAGCCGTTGCCGAGCGTATCGTTTATGGCGCGCTGGAAAAGGTTAAAGAACGCAAGAACAGCGATCCCCTGGAAATCTTCGAGAAAGCTCTCGACGCCATCGCTCCGCTGGTCGAAGTGAAGTCGCGCCGTGTAGGCGGTGCTACTTACCAGGTTCCGGTCGAAGTTCGTCCGTCCCGTCGTAACGCTCTGGCAATGCGCTGGTTGGTAGACTTCGCCCGTAAGCGTGGCGAGAAGTCTATGGCTCTGCGTTTGGCCGGCGAACTGTTGGACGCTGCTGAAGGTAAAGGTGCTGCTGTTAAGAAGCGTGAAGACGTGCACCGTATGGCTGAAGCTAACAAAGCTTTCTCGCACTACCGCTTCTAATCTTAGCTTCACTAATTTTGCGAGGGCTTTATGGCTCGTACTACTCCGATTAGCCGCTACCGTAACATCGGTATCGTTGCTCACGTGGATGCTGGTAAAACCACCACCACCGAGCGCGTACTGTTTTACACCGGCAAAAGTCACAAGATGGGCGAGGTGCATGATGGCGCCGCGACCACAGACTGGATGGTTCAGGAGCAGGAGCGTGGTATTACCATTACTTCTGCTGCTATTACCGCCTTCTGGAAAGGTTCCGAGAAGCAGTACAAAGATGAGCACCGCTTCAACGTAATCGATACTCCGGGCCACGTTGACTTCACCATTGAAGTTGAGCGTTCCCTGCGCGTACTCGACGGCGCTGTCGTTGTGTTCTGCGGTACCTCGGGTGTTGAGCCTCAGTCGGAAACCGTATGGCGTCAGGCCAACAAATACGGCGTTCCACGTCTTGTTTACGTAAACAAGATGGACCGTGCTGGTGCCAACTTCCTGCGCGTGATCGGTCAGATCAAGCAGCGTCTGGGTCACACCCCGGTTCCAATCCAGTTGGCTATCGGTTCCGAAGACAACTTCCAAGGTCAGATCGATTTGCTGACCATGGAAGCTGTTTACTGGAATGATGCTGACAAAGGTATGGTTCCTGTTCGTAAGCCAATCCCTGCTGAATTGCAGGAACTGGCTGATGAGTGGCGCAACAACATGGTTGAGGCTGCCGCCGAAGCCAATGAAGATCTGATGAACAAGTACCTCGAAGGTGAAGAACTCACCAACGTGGAGATCAAGGCTGCTCTGCGTCAGCGTACTATCGCCGGCGAAATCGTCTTGGCTGTTTGCGGTTCTTCCTTCAAGAACAAGGGCGTTCCCCTGGTTCTCGATGCTGTGATCGACTACCTGCCGGCGCCAGTTGATATTCCTGCCATCAAGGGTACTGACCCGGATGACGAGACTATCGAGCTGGAGCGTCATGCAGACGACGCAGAACCGTTCTCCGCTCTGGCATTTAAAATTGCCACTGACCCATTCGTGGGTACCTTGACCTTCGTCCGTGTTTACTCGGGCGTGTTGAACTCCGGCGACGGCGTGATCAACTCGGTTAAAGGTAAGAAAGAGCGTGTGGGTCGTATGGTGCAAATGCACGCAAACGCCCGTGAAGAGATCAAGGAAGTGCGCGCTGGTGACATCGCGGCCCTGATCGGCATGAAGGACGTCACCACTGGTGAGACTTTGTGCAACGCTGACAAGCCAATCATCCTGGTTCGCATGGACTTCCCGGAGCCGGTTATTTCGGTTGCCGTAGAGCCTAAGACCAAGGATGACCAGGAAAAAATGGGTATCGCTCTGGGCAAACTTGCTCAGGAAGATCCATCTTTCCGCGTTAAAACTGATGAAGAGACTGGTCAAACGATCATCTCTGGCATGGGCGAGTTGCACCTGGACATCCTGGTTGACCGGATGCGCCGCGAGTTCAACGTCGAAGCCAACATCGGTAAGCCTCAGGTTTCCTATCGTGAGCGCATCACGAAGAACTGTGAAATCGAAGGCAAGTTCGTTCGTCAGTCCGGCGGTCGTGGTCAGTTCGGTCACTGCTGGATCCGTTTTGCTCCTGCTGACGAAGGTCAGGAAGGTCTGCAATTCGTGAACGAAGTAGTAGGTGGTGTGGTTCCTAAGGAATACATCCCTGCTATCCAGAAGGGCATCGAAGAGCAGATGAAGAACGGTGTTGTTGCCGGCTATCCGCTGATCGGCCTGAAAGCAACCGTTTTTGACGGTTCTTACCACGACGTCGACTCCAACGAGATGGCGTTTAAGGTGGCTGCTTCCATGGCAACCAAGCAACTGGCCCAGAAGGGCGGTGGTGAGTTGCTTGAGCCAATCATGGCGGTAGAAGTTGTTACACCTGAAGACTATATGGGTGATGTCATGGGCGACCTTAACCGTCGTCGCGGCATGATCTTGGGTATGGAAGACACGGTTTCCGGCAAAGTGATTCGCGCCGAGGTTCCGTTGGGTGAGATGTTCGGTTATGCGACCGACGTTCGCTCCATGTCCCAGGGTCGCGCAAGCTACTCTATGGAATTCAAAAAATACAACACAGCTCCGGCGCACATCGCTGAAACTGTATCCAAAAAACAAGGCTGATTCAGTCCTTTAGGCAAGGAGTTAATTGTCGTGGCTAAAGAAAAATTTGATCGTTCCCTACCGCACGTCAACGTTGGCACTATCGGTCACGTTGACCACGGTAAAACCACTCTGACCGCAGCTCTGACTCGCGTCTGCTCCGAAGTTTTCGGTTCGGCAGTCGTTGATTTCGATAAAATCGACAGCGCTCCAGAAGAAAAAGCTCGTGGTATCACCATCAACACCGCGCACGTAGAGTACAACTCTTCGATTCGTCACTACGCTCACGTTGACTGCCCAGGTCACGCTGACTATGTGAAGAACATGATCACTGGTGCTGCCCAGATGGACGGCGCGATCCTGGTTTGCTCGGCCGCCGATGGTCCGATGCCACAAACCCGTGAGCACATCCTGCTGTCCCGTCAGGTAGGCGTTCCGTACATCGTGGTCTTCCTGAACAAGGCTGACCTGGTAGACGACGCTGAGCTGCTGGAACTGGTTGAGATGGAAGTGCGCGATCTGCTGAGCACTTACGACTTCCCAGGCGACGACACTCCGATCATCATCGGTTCTGCTCGTATGGCTCTGGAAGGCAAAGACGACAACGAAATGGGCACTACCGCTGTTAAGAAGCTGGTAGAGACTCTGGATAGCTACATCCCAGAACCAGTTCGTCTGACCGACAAGCCGTTCCTGATGCCAATCGAAGACGTATTCTCGATCTCCGGTCGTGGTACTGTTGTGACTGGTCGTATCGAGCGCGGTATCGTTCGCGTTCAAGATGCACTGGAAATCGTTGGTCTGCGTGACACCACCAACACCGTCTGCACTGGTGTTGAAATGTTCCGTAAGCTGCTCGACGAAGGTCGTGCTGGCGAGAACTGCGGCGTTCTGCTGCGTGGTACCAAGCGTGACGACGTTGAGCGTGGCCAGGTTCTGGTTAAGCCGGGTTCGGTTAAGCCGCACACCAAGTTCACCGCTGAAGTCTACGTTCTGAGCAAAGAAGAAGGCGGTCGTCACACTCCGTTCTTCAAAGGCTACCGTCCACAGTTCTACTTCCGTACTACTGACGTGACTGGTAACTGCCAGCTGCCAGAAGGCGTTGAAATGGTAATGCCAGGCGATAACATCCAAATGGAAGTTACCCTGATCAAAACCATCGCAATGGAAGACGGTCTGCGCTTCGCAATTCGTGAAGGCGGCCGTACTGTTGGCGCTGGTGTTGTAGCTAAAATCATCGAGTAAGCATCTCTTCTGAGATAGCTTCGATGCTTTGAAAAGGCCCCCGCTCAGCGGGGGCTTTTTTATTGGGTTGACACCTATCTGGGGCGTCTATAGAATTGCGCCTCCTTTTAACGGGCGTATTGCGCTCGCTGGGAATAGCAGCCGGAGTCTGAAATCCAATGCAAAATCAGCAAATCCGTATCAGGTTGAAGGCTTTTGACCATCGCCTGATCGACCAATCCACCCAGGAAATCGTGGAAACCGCGAAACGTACTGGTGCTCAAGTGCGTGGTCCAATTCCACTGCCTACCCGCAAAGAGCGGTTCACCGTTCTGGTCTCCCCGCACGTCAACAAAGACGCGCGTGACCAGTACGAGATCCGTACTCATAAGCGCGTTCTGGACATCGTCCAGCCAACGGATAAAACCGTTGATGCACTTATGAAGCTTGATCTGGCGGCCGGTGTGGAAGTACAGATCAGCCTCGGCTAAGACTTGGGTCTTAGTCGTGTAACGCTCTGAAATGGGCGGCCATAGCGGGTGAAAGCCCCGTACACTCATGAGGTTTACAACATGACTATTGGTGTAGTCGGTCGTAAATGCGGTATGACCCGTATTTTCACCGAAGAAGGTGTCTCCATTCCGGTTACGGTCATTGAGATCGAGCCGAATCGCGTCACCCAGTTCAAAACTGAAGAAACCGATGGCTATCGTGCAGTGCAAGTCACTGTCGGCGAGCGTCGTGCTTCGCGCGTGACTGCTGCTCAAGCAGGTCACTTCGCAAAAGCAAACGTTGCAGCTGGTCGTACTGTTATGGAGTTCCGTCTTGAAGATGGCGACTACCAGGCTGGCGATCTGATCAACGCTGAAATCTTCGCCGCTGGTCAACTGGTTGATGTAACCGGTCAGTCCAAGGGTAAAGGCTTCCAGGGTACGATCAAGCGTTGGAATTTCCGTGGTCAAGACAACACTCACGGTAACTCCGTTTCCCACCGCGTCCCGGGCTCTATTGGCCAGTGCCAGACTCCTGGTCGTGTATTCAAGGGCAAAAAAATGTCCGGTCATATGGGCGCTGAGCGCGTGACCGTGCAGTCCCTCGAAGTAGTGCGCGTCGACGCTGAACGCAATCTGTTGTTGGTCAAGGGTGCTGTTCCTGGCGCTACTGGCGGCAACCTGGTTGTACGTCCAGCGGCCAAGGCTCGCGGTTAAGGGGAAGCTGACATGCAATTAAATGTAAATGACGCTCAAGCGATCGAAGTTTCCGAACTGACATTTGGCGGCGAATTCAACGAGACGCTGGTTCACCAAGCAGTCGTGGCCTACATGGCCGGCGGCCGTCAAGGTAGCAAGCAGCAAAAGACCCGTTCCGACGTACGTGGTGGCGGTAAGCGCCCTTGGCGTCAGAAAGGCACTGGCCGTGCTCGTGCCGGTACTATCCGTAGCCCAATCTGGCGTGGCGGCGGTACCACTTTCGCAGCTCGTCCACAGGATCACTCTCAGAAGCTCAACAAGAAGATGTACCGCGCAGCTCTGCGCTCCATCCTTGCTGAACTCGTGCGTACTGATCGTCTGGTCGTGGTTCAGGACTTCGCTGTTGAAAGTCCAAAAACCAAAGATCTGCTGGGCAAACTGAACAATATGAGCCTGACCGACGTTTTGATCGTGTCTGAAGCTGTTGATCAGAACCTGTACCTGGCTGCTCGCAACCTGCCACACGTTGATGTACGTGACGTGCAAGGTTCCGATCCAGTTAGTCTGATCGCATACGACAAGGTGTTGATCACCGTGTCGGCCGTGAAGAAATTCGAGGAGCTGCTGGGATGAACCAGGAACGCGTATTTAAAGTTCTGCTTGGCCCGCACGTTTCCGAAAAGGCTACGGTTCTGGCTGACAAGAAAGGCCAGTTCGTTTTCAAGGTTGCAACTGACGCAACCAAGCTGGAAATCAAGAAGGCCGTCGAAAGCCTGTTCAGCGTGAAAGTTGAGCGTGTTACTACCCTGAATGTTCTGGGTAAGAGCAAGCGCACTGCTCGCGGTCTGGGCAAGCGTAATGACTGGAAGAAGGCAGTTATCTCCCTTCAGCCAGGCCAAGATCTCGATTTCAGCAGCAGTGCTGAGTAAGGAAGGGGTGCATCATGGCAATCGTTAAATGCAAACCGACTTCCCCTGGCCGCCGTTTTGTGGTCAAGGTGGTCAACCAGGAGCTGCATAAAGGCGCTCCTCACGCACCGCTGCTCGAGAAGAAATCGAAGACTGGTGGTCGTAACAACAATGGTCGCATTACCACTCGTCACATCGGTGGTGGCCATAAGCAGCATTATCGTCTGGTCGACTTCCGTCGCAACGACAAAGATGGCATCTCTGCCACTGTCGAGCGTATCGAATACGATCCAAACCGTACTGCTCACATCGCTCTGCTGCTGTACGCAGATGGCGAGCGTCGCTACATCATCGCCCCTAAAGGCGTGAGTGCTGGCGACCAGCTGATCGCAGGTGCTTTGGCGCCGATCAAGCCGGGCAACGCTCTGCAGCTGCGTAACATTCCAGTTGGTAGCACCGTACACGGCATCGAATTGAAGCCAGGTAAAGGCGCGCAAATCGCTCGTTCCGCTGGTGCTTCGGCTCAGCTGATCGCTCGTGAAGGTGTCTACGTGACCCTGCGTCTGCGTTCTGGTGAGATGCGTAAAGTGCTGGCTGAATGCCGCGCGACCCTGGGCGAAGTCTCGAACTCCGAGCACAGCCTGCGTTCGCTGGGTAAAGCTGGTGCCAAACGCTGGCGTGGCGTTCGCCCAACCGTTCGTGGTGTTGCCATGAACCCGGTTGACCACCCACACGGTGGTGGTGAAGGTCGTACCTCTGGTGGTCGTCATCCGGTATCGCCATGGGGCTTCCCGACTAAGGGCGCGAAGACTCGTGGTAATAAGCGTACCGACAAAATGATCGTCCGTCGTCGCAAGTAAATAGAGGGATACGACAGTGCCACGTTCTCTGAAAAAAGGTCCTTTTATTGATCTTCACCTACTGAAGAAGATCGAAGTGGCGGCGGAAAAGAACGATCGCAAACCAGTTAAGACCTGGTCGCGTCGTTCGATGATCCTGCCACAAATGGTCGGTTTGACCATCGCTGTACACAACGGTCGTCTGCACGTCCCAGTTCTCGTGAACGAAGACATGGTTGGCCACAAACTGGGCGAGTTTGCCGGTACCCGCACTTATCGTGGGCACGTGGCAGACAAGAAAGCCAAGCGTTAAGGGGTTAGGAAATGGAAGTAGCCGCTAAGTTGTCGGGCGCTCGAATCTCCGCCCAGAAAGCCCGCTTGGTCGCCGACCAGATCCGCGGGAAGAAGGTGGGCGAAGCGCTCAACCTGTTGGCTTTCAGCAGTAAGAAAGCCGCCGAGATCATGAAGAAAGTGCTGGAGTCGGCCGTAGCCAACGCCGAGCATAACGAAGGCGCAGACGTTGATGACCTTAAGGTCAGCACCGTTTTCGTCAACGAAGGGCGTTCGCTGAAGCGCATCATGCCACGTGCCAAAGGCCGTGCTGATCGCATCGTCAAGCGGTCTTGCCATATCACTGTCAAGGTTGCTGACAAGTAACGGAGTCGAAGAGATGGGTCAGAAAGTACATCCCATTGGCATTCGCCTGGGAATCGTCAAGGAGCACACCTCCGTCTGGTACGCAGACGGTCGGACTTATGCGGACTATTTGTTCGCTGATCTGAAGGTGCGTGAGTATCTCCAAGACAAACTAAAAAGCGCGTCCGTAAGCCGTATCGATATCCATCGTCCGGCACAAACTGCACGTATCACCATCCACACCGCTCGTCCAGGTATCGTTATCGGGAAGAAAGGTGAAGATGTTGAGAAACTGCGTCAGGACCTGACCAAGCAAATGGGTGTGCCTGTGCACATCAATATCGAAGAGATCCGCAAGCCGGAGCTCGACGGTATGCTGGTTGCGCAGAGCGTAGCTCAGCAGCTGGAGCGTCGCGTAATGTTCCGTCGCGCTATGAAGCGCGCCGTACAGAACGCCATGCGCATTGGTGCCAAAGGCATCAAAATCCAAGTGAGCGGTCGTCTCGGCGGTGCTGAAATCGCACGTACTGAATGGTATCGCGAAGGTCGTGTGCCACTGCACACCCTGCGTGCCGACATCGACTATGCCAACTACGAAGCTCACACCACTTACGGTGTGATCGGTGTAAAGGTTTGGATCTTCAAAGGCGAAGTAATTGGTGGTCGCCAAGAAGAACTGAAACCACAAGCACCAGCGCCTCGTAAAAAAGCTGCTAAGTAAGGGGTACGCCAAATGTTGCAACCAAAGCGTACGAAGTTCCGCAAGCAGATGACAGGCCACAACCGTGGTCTGGCTCAGCGCGGTAGCAAAGTCAGCTTCGGCGAGTTCGCGCTGAAGTCTGTAGCTCGTGGTCGTCTCACCGCTCGTCAGATCGAGTCAGCGCGTCGTGCTCTGACCCGTCACGTAAAACGTGGCGGCAAGATCTGGATCCGTGTATTCCCGGACAAGCCGATCTCCAAAAAACCTCTTGAGGTTCGTATGGGTAAAGGTAAGGGTAACGTGGAATACTGGGTAGCCCAGATTCAGCCAGGCAAAGTCCTGTATGAAATCGAGGGTGTAACTGAAGAGCTGGCGCGTGAGGCTTTTGCCCTGGCTGCTGCAAAGCTGCCGCTCGCCACCGCCTTTGTTAAACGGACGGTGATGTGATGAAAGCGAATGAACTTCGTGAAAAATCCGCACAGCAGCTGAACGAGCAACTGCTCGGCCTGCTGCGCGACCAGTTCAATCTGCGTATGCAGAAAGCAACTGGCCAGTTGGGGCAGTCTCATCTGCTCTCGCAAGTTAAGCGTGACATTGCTCGCGTGAAGACTGTGCTCAACCAGCAGGCAGGTAAGTGATCATGGCTGAAGCCGAAAAGACTGTCCGTACGCTGACTGGCCGTGTTGTCAGCGACAAGATGGACAAAACCATCACCGTACTGATCGAGCGTCGCGTTAAGCACCCGATCTACGGTAAATATGTTAAGCGTTCGACTAAGCTGCACGCGCACGACGAAACCAATCAGTGCCACATCGGCGACAAAGTCACTATTCGTGAAACTCGTCCGCTGGCCAAGACCAAGTCTTGGGCACTGGTTGATGTTCTCGAACGCGCTGTGGAAGTCTAAGGACTAGGGGTCGGAGAAATTATATGATTCAGACTCAATCCATGCTCGATGTGGCCGATAACAGCGGCGCCCGCCGTGTTATGTGCATCAAGGTGCTGGGTGGCTCCCATCGTCGTTACGCTGGTATCGGTGACATCATCAAAGTTACCGTGAAGGAAGCAATTCCTCGCGGTAAAGTGAAAAAAGGCCAAGTGATGACTGCTGTTGTAGTCCGCACTCGTCACGGCGTACGTCGTGCTGATGGCTCCATTATCCGCTTTGATGGCAACGCTGCTGTTCTTCTGAACAACAAGCAAGAGCCGATCGGCACCCGTATCTTTGGGCCAGTGACCCGTGAACTTCGTACTGAGAAGTTCATGAAGATCGTCTCGCTCGCCCCAGAAGTGCTGTAAGGAGATCCGACATGCAAAAGATTCGTCGTGACGACGAGATCATCGTGATCGCCGGCAAAGACAAAGGTAAGCGCGGTAAGGTGCTTAAGGTTCTCGCCAATAACCGTCTGGTTATCGGTGGTCTGAACCTGGTTAAGCGTCATACCAAGCCTAACCCGATGTCGGGCGTACAAGGCGGTATCGTCGAAAAAGAAGCTCCGCTGGACGCTTCTAACGTCGCCATTTTCAACGGCGAAACCAACAAGGCTGACCGCGTTGGTTTCAAAGTAGAAGACGGCAAGAAAATTCGTGTCTTCAAGTCGACCCAAAAAGCGGTTGATGCTTGAACACTGCTAGGTAGAAGACCATGGCACGACTAAAAGAGATTTACTGGAAAGAAATCGCACCGAAGCTTAAGGAAGAACTTAAGCTTTCGAACGTGATGGAAGTTCCACGCGTTACCAAAATCACCCTGAACATGGGTCTGGGCGAAGCTGTCGGCGACAAAAAAGTCATCGAACACGCTGTTGCTGACCTGGAAAAGATCACCGGCCAGAAAGTCGTTGTGACCTACGCTCGGAAATCCATCGCTGGCTTTAAAGTCCGTGAAGGTTGGCCGATCGGCGTCAAAGTGACCCTGCGCCGTGAGCGTATGTATGAATTCCTGGATCGTCTGCTGTCGATCTCCCTGCCTCGGGTTCGCGACTTCCGCGGCCTGAATGCCAAGTCCTTCGATGGTCGTGGTAACTACAGCATGGGCGTGAAAGAGCAGATCATCTTCCCGGAAATCGACTACGACAAGATCGATGCTCTCCGCGGTCTGGACATCACCCTGACCACCACTGCCAAGAACGATGATGAAGGCCGCGCTCTGCTGCGTGCGTTCAAATTCCCGTTCCGCAACTGATTGGAGTAGGACCATGGCCAAGATGAGCATGAAAAACCGCGAGCTGAAGCGTCAGCTCACGGTTGCCAAGTACGCCAAGAAGCGTGCAGCACTGAAAGCGATCATCGTTGATCTGAACGCAAGTCCAGAAGCACGTTGGGAAGCTACAGTTGCCCTGCAGAAGCAGCCACGTGACGCAAGCGCTTCGCGCATGCGTAACCGCTGCCGCCTGACCGGTCGTCCACACGGCGTTTACCGCAAGTTCGGCCTCGGCCGTAACAAACTGCGTGAAGCGGCAATGCGTGGTGACGTACCAGGTCTGGTTAAAGCCAGCTGGTAAGTACTTTCAGCGTCCGGGCGGTCAAAATCGCAAGATACTGACCGCCGGTGACCTTGAATCTGGAACAAGCCCCTTTTGGGGCTTGTTTCATTTCCGGAGTGTGTCTAAAATACGCGGCTCGCCTGAGCCCGTGTTTTTTTACCCGGAGATTCTCGGCGACATATGTAGCCGCAAGGCTAATTTTTTTGTATTAGGAGCGTCTAGCCCATGAGTATGCAGGACCCGTTAGCGGACATGCTAACTCGTATCCGTAATGCCCAGATGGCTGAAAAGTCCGTCGTAAGCATGCCATCTTCCAAGTTGAAGGTAGCTGTTGCCAAAGTCCTGAAAGACGAAGGCTACATTGCGGGTTATCAGATCAGCAGCGAAATCAAACCACTGCTGTCCATCGAGCTGAAGTACTTCGAAGGCCGTTCGGTCATCGAGGAAGTGAAGCGCGTTAGCCGTCCAGGCCTGCGTCAGTACAAGTCCGCTGAAGATCTGCCGAAAGTTCGTGGCGGTCTGGGCGTGTCTATCGTCTCCACCAACAAAGGTGTGATGACGGATCGTGCTGCGCGCGCTGCCGGTGTCGGCGGCGAAGTTCTTTGCACTGTGTTCTAAGGGGGGATAAGCATGTCTCGCGTCGCTAAGAACCCCGTTAAGCTGCCAGCCGGTGTCGAAGTAAAATTCGCAGGCCAACAGCTTTCGGTGAAGGGTGCCAAGGGCACTCTTGAACTGAACATCCATTCGTCCGTTGAGATCGTTGAAGAAGCTGGTGAGCTGCGTTTCGCTGCTCGCAATGGCGATCAACAAACTCGCGCAATGGCCGGTACCACGCGTGCGTTGGTAAACAACATGGTCCAAGGCGTAAGCCAAGGCTTCGAGCGTAAGCTCCAGCTGGTCGGTGTTGGTTACAAAGCGCAAGCAAAAGGCACGGTTTTGAACCTGGCCCTTGGCTTCTCGCACCCAGTGGATTACGAACTGCCGGAAGGCATCACCGCTGAGACCCCTAGCCAGACCGATATCCTGATCAAGGGTATTGATAAGCAGCTGGTAGGTCAGGTGGCCGCTGAGATCCGCGACTTCCGTCCACCAGAGCCGTACAAAGGCAAAGGTGTGCGCTACGCGGACGAAGTCGTCCGTCGTAAAGAAGCCAAGAAGAAGTAGGGCATAGCAAATGACCGACAAAAAAGTTACTCGACTGCGTCGCGCTCGCAAAGCACGCCTGAAAATGCACGAACTAGAAGTCGTGCGTCTCTGCGTGTACCGCTCGTCGCAGCACATCTACGCCCAGGTCATCTCGGCCGACGGCAACAAAGTCCTGGCAAGCGCCTCGACTTTGGATAAAGAACTGCGTGATGGTGCCACCGGCAACATCGACGCGGCCACAAAGGTTGGCCAGCTGGTCGCTACACGTGCTAAGGCCGTGGGCGTCTCGCAAGTGGCTTTCGACCGCTCTGGCTTCAAGTACCACGGTCGCGTTAAAGCGCTGGCTGATGCTGCTCGTGAAGCTGGGCTGGAGTTCTAAGTTATGTCAAATAACGACCAAAAGCGCGACGAAGGCTACATTGAGAAGCTGGTTCAAGTTAACCGCGTAGCCAAAACCGTTAAAGGCGGCCGTATCTTCACTTTCACCGCGTTGACCGTGGTGGGTGATGGTAAAGGGCGTGTTGGCTTCGGCCGTGGCAAGTCACGTGAAGTGCCTGCTGCGATCCAGAAGGCAATGGAAGCTGCTCGTCGCAACATGATCCAAGTTGATCTGAACGGCACCACGCTGCAATACGCTATGAAGTCCGCTCACGGCGCTTCGAAGGTGTACATGCAGCCTGCTTCTGAAGGTACCGGTATCATCGCTGGCGGCGCTATGCGTGCTGTCCTCGAAGTTGCTGGCGTTCAGAACGTTCTGGCCAAGTGCTACGGTTCGACTAACCCGGTAAACGTGGTTCACGCCACTTTCAAAGGTTTGAAAGCTATGCAGTCTCCTGAATCCATTGCCGCCAAGCGTGGCAAAAGTGTCAAGGAGATCTTCTGATCATGGCTACCGTTAAAGTTACGCTGATCAAAAGCATGACCGGCCGCATTCCTAACCACAAACTGTGCGTTAAGGGTTTGGGTCTGCGTCGCATCGGTCACACTGTAGAAGTCCAGGATACTCCCGAGAATCGCGGGATGATCAACAAGGCTTACTACATGCTGCGTGTAGAGGGTTAATCGATGAAACTCAATGATCTGAGTCCAGCGCCGGGTTCCCGTCGCGAAAAGCATCGTCCGGGCCGTGGTATCGGTAGCGGTTTGGGTAAGACTGGTGGCCGTGGCCACAAAGGTCAAACCTCCCGCTCCGGTGGCACCATCGCTCCAGGCTTTGAAGGCGGTCAACAGCCGCTGCATCGTCGCCTGCCTAAGTTCGGTTTCGTGTCCCTGAAAGCTATGGATCGCGCAGAAGTGCGTCTGTCCGAGCTGGCTAAAGTGGAAGGCGACATCGTTACTGTGCAGACCCTGAAAGATGCCAACGTGATCAACGTCAACGTACAGCGTGTGAAAATCATGCTGTCCGGTGAAGTGACTCGCGCTGTCACTATCGGCAAGGGAATCGGCGCCACCAAAGGTGCGCGTTCGGCTATCGAAGCAGCTGGCGGCAAGTTCGAGGAATAAATGGCTAAGCAAGGTGCTCTCTCAGCGCTCGGCAAAGGCGGTATGTCTGAACTTTGGGCTCGTCTGCGTTTTCTGTTCTTGGCGATTATCGTCTACCGAATAGGCGCACACATCCCGGTTCCAGGTATCAACCCGGACCGACTCGCAGACCTGTTTCGACAGAATGAGGGGACCATTCTTAGCTTGTTCAACATGTTTTCCGGCGGCGCGCTGGAGCGGATGAGCATCTTTGCACTGGGGATCATGCCGTACATTTCGGCATCGATCATCATGCAGCTGATGACCGCCGTCAGCCCGCAGCTGGAGCAGTTGAAGAAGGAAGGTGAAGCTGGCCGTCGCAAGATTAGCCAGTACACCCGCTACGGCACTGTCGCTCTCGCCTTGGTTCAAGCTATCGGCATGTCCGTTGGTTTGGCAGGGCAGGGCGTTGCGTTCACTGGTGACTTTGGCTTCCATTTCGTTGCGGTATCCACGTTTGTGGCTGGCGCAATGTTCATGATGTGGCTGGGTGAGCAGATTACTGAGCGTGGTGTTGGTAACGGTATCTCGATGTTGATTTTCGCAGGTATCGTCGCCGGTCTTCCGAGAGCGATTGGGCAGTCTTTCGAGTCTGCACGTCAGGGTGATATCAATATTTTCGCCCTCGTCGCCATCGGTTTGCTGGCAGTAGCGATTATCGGTTTTGTGGTGTTCATTGAGCGTGGTCAGCGTCGTATTGCTGTTCACTACGCCAAGCGTCAGCAGGGCCGTAAGGTCTTTGCTGCGCAGACCAGCCACTTGCCGCTGAAAGTGAATATGGCCGGTGTTATTCCGGCAATTTTCGCGAGCAGCATTTTGCTGTTTCCGGCTTCGTTGGGTACCTGGTTTGGTCAGTCTGAAAACATGGGCTGGCTGCAGGACCTCTCTCAGTCGATCGCTCCTGGTCAGCCGTTGAATATTCTGCTGTTTAGTGCAGGGATTATTTTCTTCTGCTTCTTCTATACGGCGTTGATGTTCAATCCGAAAGACGTAGCGGAAAACCTGAAGAAGTCCGGTGCCTTTATTCCGGGCATCCGTCCAGGTGAGCAGTCTGCACGCTACATTGATGGCGTTCTGACTCGTTTGACCCTGTTCGGTGCTCTATATATGACGGCCGTGTGCTTGTTGCCCCAGTTCCTGGTGGTTGCAGCAAACGTTCCGTTCTACCTTGGCGGGACCTCGTTGCTGATCGTCGTCGTGGTTGTGATGGACTTCATGTCCCAAGTACAATCGCACCTCGTTTCGCACCAGTACGAATCCCTGATGAAGAAAGCCAACCTGAAGGGCTACGGCAGCGGCATGTTGCGCTGAGTACCCCATAAGGTTCGAGGAGTTGGTGATGAAAGTTCGTGCATCGGTGAAAAAGCTGTGCCGTAACTGCAAGATTATTCGCCGCGAAGGTGTTGTTCGAGTAATTTGCAGCGCGGAACCGCGTCACAAACAGCGCCAAGGCTGAGTGTGATCCGCTTGAAGCCCGGCAGCTAGTGCGCTGCCGGGTTGATTATTTGTTATTACAGCGATATTATCTCGCGCCCTATTTCTTGGCTTCCGGGGCGTAGGTAGCTGTCAATTGGAGTCCCACTGAATGGCCCGTATTGCAGGCGTTAACATTCCAGATAACAAGCACACTGTTATCTCGCTGACCTACATCTATGGTGTTGGTCGCACTACTGCGCAGAAAATTTGCGCAGATACTGGGGTAAACCCAGCCGCAAAGATCAAAGATCTGAGCGACGAGCAGATTGAGCTGTTGCGTGGCGAAGTGGCGAAGTTCACCACTGAAGGTGACCTGCGTCGCGAAATCAACATGAAAATCAAGCGTTTGATGGACCTCGGTTGCTACCGTGGTCTGCGTCATCGTCGTGGTCTTCCAGTACGCGGTCAGCGTACCAAGACTAACGCGCGTACCCGTAAAGGTCCGCGTAAGCCGATCCGCAAGTAATCGCCCACGCGAATCGACAGGAAAATTATCATGGCAAAACCTGCTGCTCGTCCTCGTAAAAAAGTTAAAAAGACAGTGGTTGATGGCATCGCCCACATCCATGCATCTTTTAACAACACAATCGTGACCATCACCGACCGTCAAGGTAACGCGCTTTCTTGGGCTACCTCCGGTGGTTCGGGTTTCCGCGGTTCCCGCAAGTCCACCCCGTTTGCTGCTCAAGTAGCTGCTGAACGTGCTGGTCAAGCTGCGCTGGAATATGGCCTGAAAAACCTCGACGTTAACGTCAAAGGTCCAGGTCCAGGTCGTGAGTCTGCTGTCCGTGCTTTGAACGGCTGTGGCTATAAGATCGCCAGCATCACCGACGTGACGCCAATCCCGCACAACGGGTGCCGTCCGCCGAAGAAGCGCCGCGTGTAATCCAGGAGATTGTAAAGAATGGCTCGTTACATTGGTCCAAAATGCAAACTCGCTCGTCGTGAAGGCACCGATCTCTTCTTGAAGAGCGGCGTGCGCGCGATCGAATCGAAGTGCAACATTGAAGCAGCACCTGGTATACACGGCCAACGCCGCGGTCGCCAGTCCGATTACGGCACCCAACTGCGTGAAAAGCAGAAGGTCCGTCGTATCTACGGCGTTCTCGAGCGTCAGTTCAGCGGCTACTACAAAGAAGCTGCTGGCAAGAAAGGTGCAACCGGTGAAAACCTGCTGCAACTGCTCGAATGCCGTCTGGACAACGTTGTATACCGTATGGGCTTTGGTTCGACTCGTGCCGAATCCCGTCAGCTGGTATCGCACAAATCCGTAAGCGTAAACGGCCAAACCGTTAACGTCCCGTCCTACCAGGTTCGTGCTGGTGACGTGGTAGCGATTCGCGAGAAAGCTAAAAACCAACTTCGCATTGTCCAAGCTCTCGATCTGTGTGCCCAACGTGGCCGCGTAGAATGGGTAGAAGTAGACACTGAGAAGAAGTCGGGCGTTTTCAAGAACGTTCCTGCTCGCAGTGATCTGTCCGCCGACATCAACGAAAGCCTGATTGTCGAGCTCTACTCCAAGTAAGGGCTAGAAAATAGGTGCATCCATGCAGATTTCGGTAAATGAGTTCCTGACACCCCGCCACATTGATGTGCAGGTTGTCAGTCCAACCCGCGCCAAGATCACTCTCGAGCCTCTCGAGCGTGGTTTTGGCCACACCCTGGGCAACGCGCTGCGCCGCATCCTGTTGTCCTCAATGCCCGGCTGTGCAGTAGTCGAGGCCGAGATTGACGGTGTGCTCCACGAGTACAGCGCCATCGAAGGTGTACAGGAAGACGTAATTGAAATCCTGTTGAACCTTAAAGGTCTGGCTATCAAGCTGCACGGCCGTGACGAAGTTACGCTGACCTTGTCGAAGAAGGGTTCGGGGGTGGTTACCGCTGCCGATATTCAGCTGGATCATGATGTCGAGATCGTTAATCCCGATCACGTAATCGCTAACCTGGCGTCTAACGGCGCCCTGAACATGAAGCTCACTGTAGCTCGTGGTCGTGGTTATGAACCGGCCGACTCGCGTCAGAGCGATGAAGACGAAAGCCGCAGCATTGGTCGCTTGCAGCTTGACTCTTCGTTCAGCCCGGTTCGCCGTATCGCATACGTGGTGGAAAACGCCCGTGTCGAACAGCGTACTAACCTGGACAAGCTGGTTATTGATCTGGAAACCAACGGTACTCTGGATCCTGAAGAGGCTATCCGCCGCGCTGCAACCATTCTGCAACAGCAGTTGGCTGCGTTCGTCGACCTCAAAGGTGACAGTGAACCAGTGGTAATCGAGCAGGAAGACGAGATCGATCCGATCCTGCTTCGCCCGGTTGACGATCTGGAACTGACTGTACGTTCGGCTAACTGCCTTAAGGCGGAAAACATTTACTACATCGGCGACCTGATTCAGCGTACCGAAGTAGAACTGTTGAAGACTCCGAACCTTGGCAAGAAATCCTTGACTGAAATCAAGGACGTTCTGGCCTCCCGCGGTCTGTCCCTCGGCATGCGCCTCGACAACTGGCCGCCTGCAAGTCTTAAGAAGGACGACAAGGCGACTGCCTGATCGTCGTAATCACCGAACGTGAGTTTGGTAAGGAATGAACCATGCGTCATCGTAAAAGTGGTCGTCACCTGAGCCGTACCAGCTCGCACCGCAAGGCCATGTTTCAAAACATGGCGGTGTCGCTGTTCGAGCACGAGCTGATCAAAACTACACTGCCGAAAGCTAAAGAACTGCGTCGCGTTGCTGAGCCGCTGATCACTTTGGCCAAGACAGACAGCCTGGCTAACCGCCGTCTGGCTTTCGACCGTACTCGCTCGAAAGCTATCGTTGGTAAGCTCTTCAACGACCTGGGCAAGCGTTACGCTACCCGTGAGGGTGGCTACCTGCGCATCCTCAAGTGCGGTTTCCGCGCTGGCGACAACGCGCCTATGGCGTACGTCGAGTTGGTTGATCGTGCTACTGCCGGCGAAGCTGTAAGCGCCGAGTAAGACGACAAGCTGTAACGGAGAACCGGGCCTAGTGCCCGGTTTTTTGTGTGTGTAAAAAACGTTGTCTATATTAATTGAGTCGCTGCCAGCATCAGAGTCCAATCCATAGCTAATTACTCTGTTGGGTGTGTTAGTTATTTTCTATCAATGACCATGATTTAATAAATTTGATGGTGTCATCTTGATCGTCAATACTCCCTCTAAGCCGATTAGCCGGCAGTTCCAAGTCTGACCTGAGGAAGATTGAGCATGAGCCAGAATAAAGTCCTTACTACCGCCAGCGGTGCTCCCGTTGCGGATAACCAGAATTCCCGTTCAGCCGGCCCGCGTGGCCCGCTGTTGCTCGACGATTTCCATCTGATCGAGAAGCTCGCTCACTTCAACCGCGAAAACATTCCTGAGCGCCGTGTACACGCCAAGGGCTCCGGTGCCTACGGAACCTTTACAGTCACCCAAGACATCACCCGCTACACGAGCGCCAAGCTGTTTGAAGCTGTCGGCAAGCAGACCCCGACCTTCCTGCGGTTTTCCACCGTAGGAGGGGAGCGCGGTTCTGCGGATACCGAGCGCGACCCACGCGGTTTTGCCTTGAAGTTCTATACCGAAGAAGGCAACTGGGACATCGTGGGTAACAACACGCCAGTGTTCTTCATCCGCGACCCGCTGAAATTTCCGGACTTCATCCACACCCAAAAGCGCCTCCCACAAAGCAACCTGAAAAGCGCGCAAATGATGTGGGACTTCTGGTCGCACTCGCCTGAGGCGCTGCACCAGGTGACCATCCTGTTTTCGGACCGTGGCATTCCAGACGGCTATCGCCACATGCACGGCTTCGGTAGTCACACCTATAGCCTGATCAATGCGAAGGGCGAGCGCCACTGGGTTAAATGGCACTACAAAACCAAGCAGGGCATCAAGAACCTGGCTCCAGCGGATGCCGCACGTTTGGCCGGTACTGACCCTGATTACGCCCAGCGTGATCTGTTCGGCGCGATTGAGCGCGGCGACTTTCCGAAATGGCGCGTCTGCATCCAGATCATGACTGAAGCCCAGGCTAACGCTCACTATGAGAATCCTTTCGACGTGACCAAAACCTGGTCTCAAAAGGAGTTTCCGCTGATCGAAGTGGGTGAACTGGAGCTCAACCGCAACCCTCTGAACTACTTTGCCGAAGTGGAGCAAGCCGCGTTCGGGCCAAGCAATATGGTGCCCGGTGTTGGCCTGTCGCCAGACCGTATGTTGCAAGGTCGTGTTTTTGCTTACGCCGATGCCCATCGTTATCGTGTCGGCACCAATCACCAGCAATTGCCGGTAAATGCGCCGCGCAGCCCGGTAAACAGCTACCAGCGCGACGGCTCGATGGCTTTTGGCAGCAACGGTGGTGCAGCCCCTAACTACGAGCCGAACAGCTACGCCGATGCCCCCAAGCAAGCCCCGCAGTACGCTGAGCCTGCTTTGGCGCTGAGCGGTGCCGCTGATCGTTACGATCATCGTGAAGACACTGACTACTACAGCCACGCGGGTGCGCTGTTCCGTCTGATGAATGCTGAGCAGCAGGCACTGCTCACCACCAACATCGCCGGTGCAATGGCTGGGGTTTCCAGTGATGTTGTCCAGCGTCAATTGGCGCACTTCTACAAGGCAGACGCTGCTTACGGAGAAGCAATCGCAAAGGCGTTGGGTGTATCGCTTAACTGACTCTAAACGATAAGCAGAACCGCCCTCATTTGGGCGGTTTTTGCGTTATTTCAGCTACTTTTCTCCGGAAATGTGCGTTTTTATGCCGTTGATCCCGTGACCTCCGGGTCATGATGGTTCAAACTACAGACTTTCAAGCAGGGAGATGTAGGGCGATGCAAGGTCACCCCGACGTAATCGATTACCTCAACACGTTGCTGACGGGCGAACTGGCAGCTCGTGACCAATATTTCATCCACTCGCGGATGTACGAAGACTGGGGTTTCACCGAACTCTATGAGCGTATCAACCACGAGATGGAAGAAGAGGCACAGCACGCCGACGCACTGATGCGCCGTATCCTGATGCTCGAAGGCACGCCGCGTATGCGTCCCGACGACCTGGACGTGGGCACCACCGTACCTGACATGCTGGCAGCCGATCTTCGCCTCGAATACAAGGTGCGTGCTGCGCTTTGCAAGGGCATTGAGCTCTGCGAGCAGCACAGTGACTTCGTCACGCGTGAAATCCTTCGTGTGCAATTGAATGACACTGAAGAAGACCACACCTACTGGCTGGAAAAGCAGCTGGGTCTGATCAAGCTCATTGGCCTGGAAAACTACCTGCAATCGCAGTTCTGATTCCCGGCTACGAAAAAGCCCCTGTCACCGCAAAGTGACAGGGGCTTTTTTATGGGACGACAAGTCAGGCGCGGTCCCGCTCCAGCAACGGTTTCAAGTAGTAACCGGTGTGGGACTGCGGCATTTCAGAGACTTGCTCCGGCGTGCCTACCGCGATGATCTGTCCACCCTTGGAGCCGCCCTCCGGCCCCAGGTCCACCAACCAGTCAGCCGTCTTGATCACGTCAAGGTTGTGCTCAATTACCACTACAGTGTTGCCGTGGTCGCGCAATCGGTGCAGCACGTCGAGCAGTTGCTGGATATCCGCGAAATGCAGTCCCGTAGTCGGTTCGTCGAGGATATACAGGGTCTTGCCCGTATCGCGCTTGGACAGCTCCCGGGACAGCTTCACCCGCTGTGCCTCGCCACCGGACAGTGTGGTCGCTGATTGCCCCAGCTTGATATACGACAGCCCCACATCCATCAGCGTCTGCAGCTTGCGCGCCAACGCTGGAACCGCGTCGAAGAACACGCGAGCTTCCTCGATGGTCATCTCCAGGGTTTCGTGGATGTTCTTGCCCTTGTACTTGATCTCAAGAGTTTCGCGGTTATAGCGCTTGCTCTTGCACACATCGCACGGCACATAGATATCCGGCAGGAAGTGCATCTCTACCTTGATCAAGCCATCGCCCTGACACGCTTCACAGCGTCCGCCCTTGACGTTGAACGAGAACCGCCCAGGCCCGTAGCCACGCGAGCGAGACTCCGGCACACCCGCGAACAGCTCGCGAATCGGCGTGAACAGCCCCGTGTAAGTCGCCGGGTTGGAGCGAGGTGTACGCCCAATCGGGCTCTGGTCGATATCGACCACTTTGTCCAGGTGCTCAAGGCCCTTGATGCTGTCATGCGCAGCCGCTTCCAGCGTGGTTGCGCCGTTCAGGGCGGTTGCACTAAGGGGGAACAGCGTGTTGTTGATCAGCGTCGACTTGCCCGAGCCCGATACACCGGTCACACAGGTCAGCAAGCCCAGCGGAATCTCCAGGTCGACATTACGCAGGTTGTTCCCGCGTGCGCCCTTGAGATGTAGCGCCATCTTCTTGTTGCGCGGTGTACGTTTCGCCGGCACTGCAATCTTCACGCGGCCAGACAGATACTTGCCGGTCAAGGAGTCCGGATGAGCCATGACTTCGGCCGGCGTGCCTTCAGCAACAATGTGTCCACCGTGCACGCCGGCGCCTGGGCCAATATCGACCACATAGTCCGCCAGGCGAATCGCGTCCTCATCGTGCTCGACCACAATGACCGTATTGCCGATATCCCGCAGGTGCTTCAATGTGCCCAACAGACGATCGTTGTCCCGCTGGTGCAAACCAATGGACGGTTCATCCAGGATGTACAACACGCCCACCAGGCCCGCACCAATCTGGCTGGCCAGGCGAATACGTTGCGCTTCACCGCCGGACAAGGTGTCGGCGCTACGATCCAGTGAAAGATAATCCAGGCCCACGTTGACCAGGAACTGTAACCGCTCACGAATTTCCTTGAGGATCTTGTCGGCAATTTCCCCGCGGCGTCCGGTCAGCTTGAGTACACCGAAGTATTCACATGCATCGCCGATCGGCAGGTTGGTCACTGCCGGCAGGGTCTTCTCACCCACCCAGACATGCCGCGCCTCCCGACGCAAACGCGTGCCACGGCAATCTGGACAAGGTTGAGTGCTGAGGAATTTGGCCAACTCTTCGCGCACGCTCGCCGATTCGGTCTCGCGGTAGCGCCGCTCCAGGTTCGGCACAATGCCTTCGAACGGGTGCGAACGTTTAACGATGTCGCCGCGGTCGTTCAGGTATTTAAAGTCGACGTTCTGCGAACCACTGCCATTGAGGATGACCTTCTGCTGATCTGCCGGCAGTTGGTTGAATGGCACTTCAAGGCTGAATTTGTAGTGGGACGCCAGCGACCCCAGCATCTGGAAGTAATAGACGTTGCGCCTGTCCCAGCCGCGTATCGCACCTTCCGCCAACGTCAGCTCGCCATTCACCAGGCGCTTTATATCGAAGAACTGCTTCACACCCAGGCCATCGCAGGTTGGGCAGGCGCCAGCCGGGTTGTTGAAGGAAAACAGTTTGGGTTCCAGTTCGCTGATGGCATGGCCACAGATCGGGCAGGCAAAGCGCGCAGAGAAGATGATCTCTTCGCCCGGCTCGTCATCCATCGGCGCAACCAGCGCAATACCATCCGCCAGCTTAAGCGCGGTCTCGAACGATTCCGCTAGACGCTGCTGCAGGTCGGCGCGCACTTTGAAGCGGTCGACCACTACATCGATCGAATGCTTCTTCTGCTTGTCGAGCTTCGGTGCTTCGTCCAGCTCATACAGCTTGCCGTTGATGCGCGCGCGTACAAAACCCTGCGCCCGCAGCTCTTCGAAGACGGAAAGGTGTTCGCCCTTGCGCTCGCGAATCACCGGCGCCAGCAGCATCAGCTTGGCACCCTCCGGCTGGGCCAGTACCAGGTCGACCATCTGGCTGACGGTCTGGGCTTCCAGTGGAATGTCGTGATCCGGGCAGCGGGGGATACCGACCCGCGCGTAAAGCAGGCGCAGGTAGTCGTAGATTTCAGTGATGGTGCCCACGGTGGAGCGTGGGTTGTGGGAGGTCGACTTCTGTTCGATGGAAATCGCCGGCGACAGGCCTTCAATGGTGTCGACGTCGGGCTTTTCCATCATCGACAGGAACTGCCGGGCATAGGCCGACAGCGATTCCACATAGCGGCGCTGACCTTCGGCATACAGCGTGTCGAACGCCAGGGACGATTTGCCCGAGCCAGACAAGCCGGTGATGACAATCAGCTTGTCCCGGGGCAGGGTCAGGTCGATGTTCTTCAGGTTGTGGGTTCTAGCCCCACGAATCAGGATCTTGTCCAAGATGGCCTCGCACGGCGGGCGTAAATAATGCCGGAGTATACGGCTAAAGACTGGATGAATATACACTGTCAAAGTGCCGGGTGCAGCCTTACATGAAAGCTGCGCGGCAAAGCGCCGCATATACCCTCTCAATCGATGGGACTGGTAGAATCGCCGCCGGTTCACACGAGGTTTTTCCATGCACGATCCCCACAGCGAACGCATGAGTAGCGGCGAGACCCGAGCAGCAAGCGGTCTGGCCCTGGTGTTCGCCTTCCGTATGCTGGGCATGTTTATGGTGTTGCCAGTGCTGGCGACCTATGGCATGGACCTGGCCGGCGCGACCCCCGCGCTGATCGGCCTGGCGATTGGCGCCTATGGCCTGACACAGGCGGTTTTTCAGATTCCGTTCGGGATTATTTCCGACCGCATTGGCCGTCGTCCGGTGATTTACCTCGGGTTGATCGTGTTTGCCCTCGGCAGTGTGCTCGCGGCCCAGTCCGATTCGATCTGGGGCGTGATCGCCGGACGTATTCTGCAAGGTGCCGGGGCGATTTCCGCTGCGGTGATGGCGCTTCTCTCTGACCTGACCCGCGAGCAGCATCGCACCAAGGCCATGGCGATGATCGGCATGACCATCGGCCTGTCCTTTGCCGTGGCCATGGTGGTCGGACCCTTGCTGACACGTGCGTTCGGCCTGCACGGTTTGTTCCTGGCCACGGGCGGCATGGCATTGTTCGGCATCGTGATCGTGGCCTTCATGGTGCCGCGCTCCACCGGCACACTGCAGCACCGCGAATCCGGCGTTGCGCGCAACGCGTTGTTGCCGACGCTCAAGCACCCGGACCTGCTGCGCCTGGATTTAGGTATCTTCGTATTACACGCAATGCTGATGTGCAGCTTCGTCGCCTTGCCCCTGGCCCTGGTACAAAAAGCCGGGCTGCCCAAGGAGCAGCACTGGTGGGTCTACCTCACCGCTCTGTTGATTTCGTTCTTCGCCATGATCCCGTTCATCATCTATGGCGAGAAAAAACGCAAAATGAAACGAGTTTTGCTGGGCGCCGTCGCGACATTGATGCTCACTGAACTATTCTTCTGGCAGTTCGGCGACAGCCTACGGGCGCTTGTAATCGGCACGGTGGTGTTCTTCACCGCGTTCAACCTGCTGGAGGCTTCATTGCCTTCGCTGATCAGCAAAGTTTCACCGGCGGGTGGCAAGGGCACGGCGATGGGGGTGTATTCCACCAGCCAGTTCCTCGGCTCGGCGTTAGGCGGCATCATGGGCGGCTGGATGTTTCAGCATGGCGGTTTGTCGGTTGTCTTCCTCGGATGCGCCGGGCTGGCTGCACTTTGGCTGGTCTTTGCTGTTACCATGCGCGAACCTCCCTACGTCACAAGTCTGCGTTTGCCGCTATCGCCCGAGGCGATCCGCGAAGCCGGTCTGGCAGAGCGCCTGAAGGCCGTCGTAGGGGTAACGGATGCAGTCGTGGTCGCTGAAGAGGCGGCCATTTACATCAAATTGGACACCGAATTATTGGATCGCGCGACGCTTGAGCAACTGGTCAACCCAGTGCCGACAGCGCGCCCAGCCTAGGAGAACGTTATGGCCCGTGGGGTTAACAAAGTCATATTGGTCGGTACTTGCGGCCAGGATCCCGAAGTTCGCTACTTGCCTAACGGTAACGCCGTGACCAACCTGAGTCTGGCGACCAGCGAACAGTGGACCGACAAGCAAACCGGTCAGAAAGTCGAAAAAACCGAATGGCACCGTGTGTCGATGTTCGGCAAGGTCGCAGAGATCGCCGGTGAATACCTGCGCAAGGGTTCGCAGGTCTACATCGAAGGCAAACTGCAGACCCGCGAGTGGGAAAAAGACGGCATCAAGCGTTACACCACTGAAATCGTGGTCGACATGCAAGGCACCATGCAACTGCTGGGAGGCCGTCCACAGGGCGACCAACAGGGCCAGGGCGGCATGTCCAACTCGGCACCGCGTCCACAGCAGTCGCGTCCGCAGCCAAGCCAGCAGCCACAGCGTGAGTCGCGTCCAGCGCCACAGCAGGCCGCTCCACAACCGGCTCCGGATTTCGACAGCTTTGATGACGATATTCCGTTCTAACGTATGTTGAAGTAAAAAGCTGCACACTGAAAAAACCGCGCTGCCGAACAGGCTGCGCGGTTTTTTTGTGCGTGCAGGTTGCTTAACGCCGTGCGAAAGCCAGCATATCGGTGTTGACGCGCTGCTTGTGCGTGTCCGTCAAGCCATGGGGCGCGCCGGAATATATCAACAGCTCGGCGTGTGGAATCAGGTAGCTGCTTGGCAGCGCCGAAGCCTGTATCGGCACGATTTGGTCGTCGCTGCCGTGGATGATGAGCGTGGGTATGGAGAAGAGCTTCAGGTCCTCCGTAAAGTCGGTTTCCGAAAATGCCTTGATACTGTCAAAGGTATTTTTATGCCCGCCCATTACGCCCTGCATCCAGAACGAATTGATCAGGCCTTGAGAGGCAATGGCGCCCTCGCGGTTGAACCCGAAGAACGGGCCGCCTGCCACATCAAGATAGAGCTGCGAGCGGTTGGCGATGGAGTCGGCACGCATCCCGTCGAACACTTCGATCGGTGTTCCCTGCGGGTTGGCAGGGGTTTTCAGCATCAACGGCGTCACGGCGCAGATCAAGCCTGCCTTGGCCACTCGCGCCGTACCATGGCGAGCGATATAACGCGCCACTTCGCCGCCTCCGGTGGAGAAACCGAAAAGGATTGTGTCTCTAAGATCCAGGTGCTCGATCAGTTCCGCCAGGTCATCTGCGTAATGATCCATATCATTGCCATCCCACGGCTGGCTTGAGCGGCCATGCCCTCGGCGATCGTGCGCAATGACGCGAAAACCATTGTTGGCGAAATGCAGCATTTGCGATTCCCAACTATCGCTGTTGAGCGGCCATCCGTGGCAGAACACGACGGGCTGACCGCTGCCCCAGTCCTTGTAGTAAAGATCGTTTCCTTCGCGAGTTTTCAGATAAGCCATGGCGTAGCTCCATTGATGTCCGAACTGATTTGGCGAGTGAAGGCCAGAAAAATCGTCCGTGGACACTACGCTGGCGTTTGGATTAACGGCTATCGGCAGACTGAGCCTGGTTGCGTCAGCAGTAAGGTTAGTCCGGTTTCACGGGCTGCGCTTCGGGCGGTATTTGTTCTCGTGGCCCATACGATTTAGGCTGTGGCCACCGTTAAAACCAAGGAAACGCGCGATGACCTGGTCTGCCAAGCAGTACACGATGTTTGAACAACAGCGCACTCGCCCGGTCCGCGACCTGGTGGCGGCCATTCCCAATACTGGTATACGCAGTGCGGTCGACCTGGGGTGTGGGCCTGGCAACTCCACCGAAGTGTTGGCCGAACGGTTCCCTAACGCGCACGTTACGGGCCTGGACAGCTCTGACGACATGTTAGTCGACGCCCGCAAACGCTTGCCCGCGCTGAACTTCGAATTGGCGGACATCGGCACCTGGGTCCCCGCGCAACCCTACGATGTGATCCTCGCCAATGCCTCCCTGCAATGGCTGCCGGACCACGCCACGCTCTATCCACACTTGGTCAGACAACTGAGCCCGGGTGGCACCCTGGCGGTGCAAACCCCGGACAATCTCGACGAGCCTGCACACCGGCTGGCTCGCGAAGTGGCCGCAGATGGCCCGTGGGCGGCCAGGATCGGCGCGGTCAAGCACAATGAGCGCCACCCGGCGAGCTACTACTACGAACTGCTGAGCAAACACTGCAGCACTGTGGATGTATGGCGCACCACCTACCAGCACCCGTTGGCGGATCACGCAGCAGTGGTGGAGTGGTTTAAAGGGACTGGTTTGCGGCCATTTCTCGCGCCGTTGTCCGATAGCGAAAAAGTTGCCTTCCTACAGGAGTATCAGGCGCGGATTACCCAGGCCTATCCAGCCCTGGCCGATGGCACCGTATTACTGCCATTCCCGCGCCTGTTTATCATCGCGACCCGCTAAAAGCCCAGGCAAGCAGTGGTCACGCCGCCGCTGCTTGCGCCTTCAAATACTCATCCGCCGACACCACGCCCGCATACCCAAAGGCCAACGATGCCATATACGCGCCATGCACCTGCGCGGCCGGGATCACTTGCCCGTTGAATTCTTGATCGCGGGTCGCACAAGCGTCATGAATCACCGTGACCTTGTAGCCCAGGTCCGCCGCCGCCCGCACCACGGCGTCGACGCACATATGGCTCATGCTGCCGACCACCACCAGGTCGGTGATGCTGCGTTGTTCCAGCAGGGCGCGCAGATTGGTTTCACGAAACGCATTCACAAAGTGTTTAAGCACCACGGGCTCATCGCGTTGGTTCAGTACCTTCGGATGCAGATGTGCGCCTTCGGACCCAGGCGTGAAGAACGGCGCCTCTTCGGACGTGAATTCATGGCGCACATGAATCACTGCGTCCCCCGCCTGGCGAAACGCTTTGAGCACTTGCGCCGCCTTGTCCGCTGCAGCTTCCACGCCATCCAGCGGCCACTTGCCCTGAGGGAAGTAGTCGTTCTGGATATCGATTAGGATGAGCGCTTGCTTGGCCATGGGTATTGCCTCGTGATGGGTTGATGGGCCCAGTATCTTAGCTGGCGCCGACGCCGGGGATTGGCTGCACCGACAATAACAGGGGGAAAACTGACAATGGCGGTTGTTGAGCTGGGTGTGTTGATCTACCAAGGGGCGCAATTGGCCGCCGTGCATGGCCTGACCGACCTGTTCGGCGTGGCCAACCGGATCGCCGCCGAGCATCAGTCGGCACAACTGCCGCTGCTGCGGATCAGCCATTGGCAAGTGGATACCGATGGCCAACCGACACGGGTATTCGACAGCCACCCAGGCCCCGAGCAACCGATGATGGCCGTGCTGGTACCACCGTCGATTGGTGTGTTCACCGATGAACAGTCGCCGCCTGCGCTGTTGGCGTGGCTTCGTCAGCAGCACGCGACGGGTACAGTGCTGGGCGGCGTGTGCATCGGCTCGATCATGCTGGCGCGCAGTGGCTTGCTGGATGGGCGCAGCGCGACCACCCATTGGTCTTCCGCCAAGTCTTTTGCCGCGCAGTACCCGGCCGTGCGCCTGGAAGCGGACAAACCCATCGTCGATGACGGCGACCTGATCACCACCGCCGGGCTGATGGCCTGGTCAGAGCTGGGCCTGCGTCTGGTTGACCGCCTGATGGGGCCGAGTATCGCTGCCGACACCGCGCGGTTTTTGGTCATTGAACACAGCGACAGCGCGAGCCAGTGCGGCAGCAACTTTGCGCCGATCCTCGGCCATGGCGACGCGGCGATTCTCAAAGTCCAGCATTGGCTGCAAGCCAGCGGCGCGGTGGAGGTGTCCGTGGCAGCCATGGCGCAGGAGGCCGGGTTGGAGGCGCGCACTTTCCTGCGGCGCTTTCGCGGCGCCACCGGTTTGAAACCTACCGAATACTGCCAGCACCTGCGGGTGGGCAAGGCGCGGCAGATGTTGGAATTCACCAACGGCACCATTGACCATATCGCCTGGACCGTGGGCTATCAGGACCCCAGCGCCTTTCGCGCCACTTTCAAGAAAATCACCGGTCTGGCGCCCAGCGATTACCGCAGCCGTTTTGGCGTGTGAATCGTGCAGAACGCCGCGCACTTGAGGCGTCGTCGTGCAGAATAAAACAGGCCAACTGCCATTGGTTTTTCAGTAACTGCTTGATTTCAAAACACTCCCGCTCACCGCTGTTTTGGCCTGATCCCTGCAGCCTTCCTGATACACACATGGCGGGAAGGCCAAGGGGGATGCATGACCCCAACACAACGCAAGAAATGGGTGGTCGCTCACTCCACACGAGTAGGCGCGCCCCAGCATGAGGTCGACACCAACCACGCCCTGGCCCGCTGGCTGGCGCAGATTCTGGGGCTTAAATTCGATGGCAGCTACGACCCGCAAAAACATGCTGGCCGTGAGCTTTATCTACTGCCCACTCAAACCCTGGTGGGCCCGGCGCAAGCCCTCGCGCTCAACATCAAAGGCCCCGAAGACCTGTGGGGCGGCTATGTCGATCACGACTTCATCTGCACCAAAGCCATCAGCCATGGTTTGTTGAGCCCTGAAGCCAACGCGCCAGAAGGGTGGTCGCCGTTGTTCTGTGAGCGCGTAAGAACAGTCGTGTTGGACGGCCTCAGTGTGTTTTCGCTCGAAGACGCTTTGCCCGCCGCGGCCCATTTGCTCGACGACGGGCCCATCCGCCTGAAACCGGTGCACGCCTGCGCCGGACGCGGCCAGGAAGTTATCCACAGCCTCGATGCCTTCAAGGCCGTACTGGCCCGATCCGACGCCGCGCAGTTGTTCAACGATGGCGTGGTGCTGGAACAAGATCTGCGCGACGTGGTCACCCATAGCGTGGGCCAGAGTTTTATCGGCGATCACGTATTCAGCTACTGCGGCCAGCAATACCTGACCGAGGACGGGCAGGGCGAAAGCGTCTATGGCGGCTCCGACCTGTTGGTCGTTCCGGGTTACTACGAAGATTTGCTTGAACTCGATCTGCCCGACGACGTGCGACTGGCGATCGAGCAAGCCCAAATCTTCGACACGGCGGCGGACGAGGCCTACCCCGGCTTCTACGCTTCCCGGCGCAACTACGACATCGCTCAAGGCCTGGATAGCCACGGCCAGCGCCGCAGTGGCGTGCTCGAACAATCCTGGCGCATGGGCGGCGCCAGCAGCGCGGAGGTCGCGGCGCTGCAAAGCTTCATCAATCACCCGGGCCTTAACGCCATTCATGTGTCCTCGGTAGAAACCTATGTGGACCAGGCGCTGCCAGCGGATGCCATTGAGGTGTATCGCGGCCCCGCGGAAAACAGCGACTTTCTTCTCAAGTACGTGACGGTCAAATCTTATGACGGCTAGAAGTGAAACCATTTCCATCGACATCGACGACGAACAAATGAGCGGCACCTTCCTGAGCCCCAAATCCAAAGTACCGGGCGTGTTGTTTGTGCACGGTTGGGGCGGTAGCCAGGAGCGGGACCTGGAACGGGCCAAAGGCATCGCCGGCCTTGGCTGTGTGTGCCTCACTTTCGACCTGCGCGGTCACGCCGGTACCGGCATTCCATTGAACCGCGTCACCCGCGAAGACAACCTGCGCGACCTGCTGGCGGCCTACGACCGGCTGCTCGCCCACCCGGCCATCGACACCTCGGCGGTGGCGGTCGTGGGCACCAGCTATGGCGGCTACCTCGCCGCCATCCTCACCTCGCTGCGCCCGGTACGCTGGCTGGCGCTGCGTGTGCCGGCGCTGTACCGCGATCAGGAATGGCTCAAGCCCAAGCGCGACCTGGATAAGATCGATTTAATGGATTACCGCAACACCCTGGTGCACGCCGAAACCAATCGCGCATTACACGCCTGCGCGGCGTTTACCGGTGATGTGCTGATCGTCGAATCGGAAACCGACGACCACGTGCCCCATGCCACCATCATGAGCTACCGCGCGGCGTGCCAGCAGACGCACTCCCTGACACACCGCATCATCGATGGCGCTGACCATTCCCTCAGCGATCCGGTGTCCCAGCAGGCCTACACCTCAATCCTGGTCGACTGGATTACCGAGATGGTGGTCGGCGAGCGGTTGAGCATCATCCAGTCCCAGTAGTGCGTTCAGGCGGGTGTTTTCTTCACCCGCAACGCCTTGGCCTTGGCTTCTACACCCACGTACATCAGCAAGGCGATCAGCAGCGGGCAGATGAAGTAGATCGCCCGGTACGCGATCAACCCCGCCAGCAAACTGCCCCGCGACGCCTCATGTTGCAACAGCCCGATAAACACCGCTTCCAGTACCCCAAGCCCAGCCGGAATATGGGTGACCACACCGGCAATCGCACTGATCAGCAACACCCCGAGCACCAGCGGATAGTCCAACTTGGCGGGCAGCAGGGTAAAAATCACCGCCGCCATCAGCGACCAGTTCAACGCCCCCAACGCCAGTTGCAAACAGGCCATGCGCAGCGACGGCAGGTTGATCTCAATGCCGCGGATCGACCACGCGCGTTTTTTCGAAAACTGGCAGGCCGCCAGGTAGCCGAGGCTGGCCAACACCAGCAACACGCCCACCCCTTGCAACGCGCCGCTGCTCAGTTTCCAGCCTGGTGGCATGGTCACCAGCCCGCTGCTGAATACCGCGCCGGCCAACGCCATGTAGCCAAACCAATTGGTGGCCAGGCTCAGGCCGAGAATCTTGGCGATATTGCCGCTGCTCACCCCCAGCCGCGAATACAGCCGATAGCGCATGGCAATACCGCCAACCCACGCGCTGAGGTTGAGGTTGAACGCGTAGCTGATGATTCCCACGGGCAATATCTGCTTCCAGCGCAACGGCTGGCGGATGTAGGTGCGGCCGATCAGGTCGAAGCAGGCGTAGACGATAAAGCTGCACAGGGTCAACGCGCCCGCGATCAGCAAGGTGCGCAGTTTGAACTCACCGAGGGTCTGGACCACCTCGCTCCAGTCGATCCGGCGGGCGAGCAGGGTGAATAGCACGATCAGCAGCAGGAAGAAGAGGATGGTCAGTGGCTTCTTCCAACGCTTGAAGCGATCAGCTGTCATGGCGCTGGCCCTCCTGCACAAAGGGTTTTAAACGCGGCTTATGTGCGGGCAACCAGCCGGTCAGCGCGGGGAAATGGCGCATCACATGGAACACCAGGAAGCCGACGGTCAATCGCCATAACCACAGGCGTGGCTTGCGCTTTTCCGGCATGGTCTGGCAGTGATTTTGACTGAGCACTTCCAGGCGCTCGTACAGTTGCTGATTAAACGCACGGTCGCGAATCAACACATTGGCTTCCAGGTTCAGCGCCAGGCTCAGCGGGTCGAGGTTGCTCGAACCCACCGTGCTCCACTCGTCATCCACCAGCGCGACCTTGCCGTGCAGCGGGCGCTGGCAGTATTCGTGAATCACCACGCCGTCCTTGAGCAGATAGTCATAGAGCATGCGCGCCGCCAGCTTGGCCAACAGTACGTCGGGCTGGCCCTGCATGATCAATTGCACATGCACTCCACGGCGCGCCGCGTTGCGGATTTCCCGCAGCAGGCGGTACCCAGGGAAGAAATACGCGTTGGCGATCACGGCTCGATGTCGTGCCTTGCTCAAGGCGTGGATATACGCTTCTTCGATGTCGTCGCGGTGTTGCAGGTTGTCGCGATAGATCAGGCGCACCATGCCGTCGCCGTGCTCGTTCGACCACGCGGAAGGCCGTTGCTGGCGCCGCCGCCAACCGCGCCGCGTGCGCACCTGGCGGCCACTTTGCGCCAGGGCAAAGTGATGCAGATCGGCCACCGCCGGGCCAGTCACTTGCACCGCGTAATCCTGTTTGGCCTCGGGGCCGAAATCCCCCAAGTGATCGGCAGAGAAGTTGATCCCGCCGATAAACCCCACCGTGGCGTCCACCACCACAATCTTGCGGTGCAGGCGGCGGAACCAGTTGGTGCGAATGCCCAGGGTCTTGGACGCCGGGTCGAACATCTGCACCGTCACCCCAGCCTCGGCCAATTCACCGAGAAACGCCGGGCTCAGCTCACCGCAGCCAAAACCATCCAGGCTGACCACCACCTTGACCCCGCGCTGCGCGGCCTCGATCAGGATGCCTTGCAGCTCATGGCCGACCTTGTCCTCGAAGAGAATGAAGGTCTCCAGCAGGATCTCGCGCCGGGCCTGGCGCATCGCTTCGAAGACCTTGGGAAAGTACGCTTCGCCGTTTTCCAGCAACTCGACCTGATTGCCGTTTTGCCAGCCGTAATCCAGGTCGCGGGCCTTGGTTTCATCCGGCGGTTGGTCGGTGGAAATGTGCTCGACGGCAACGTTCATAGCTCAATCTCCACCGACAGCGGTACATGGTCTGACAGATGGGACCACGGCCGGGTGGTCAGCACCTTGGGGTTGTGCACCTTTACATTGCGCACGTAAATGCGATCCAGCGGCAGCAATGGCAGGCGCGCTGGAAAGGTGCGCGCCGGTTTGCCAAGGGCGTGCACAAACACCTCGGTGAGGCCGCTTTGGCTCAGGTCGGCACGCTGGCGCCAGTCGTTGAAATCCCCGGCGACCACCAGCGGTGCATCGGCGGGAATCTCGCGGATGCGCTGCTCCAGCAAACGCAATTGCTGTTGGCGATGCACCTCGCGCAAGCCCAGGTGGATACAGATCGCATGCACTTCCTGCCCGTTGCCCGGCAGACGCAACACGCAATGCAGCAGGCCACGGTTTTCATGGCCGCTTTGGGAGATATCGAGATTGTCGTAGCTCACGATCTGGAATTTCGACAGCAACGCATTGCCGTGGTCGCCATGGGGATAAACCGCGTTGCGCCCGTAAGCAAACTGCGGCCAGATGCTGTCGGCCAGAAACTCGTATTGCGGCATGTTCGGCCAGTCGCTGTAGCGCTGCGGATGGCGCTCATGGGTGCCGTGGATTTCCTGCAAGAACACCATATCCGCGCCCACACTGCGCACCGCTTCGCGCAGCTCGGGCAGGATGAAGCGTCGGTTCAGGGCCGTGAAGCCCTTGTGGATATTGACCGTCAGCACCGTAAAGCGCGTGATGGCGACGCTGGGGGTAACGGGCACCCAGTCGGGGATCGCAGTCATGTGTATTCCTGTGAAGAGTGGCGCAAGGCTTCATGTAATGGCTGACTGCCGGTGGCTGAAGAAAGTTTCGAGCGTCCTACGGACGGTTCTGGAGGACGCATAGAGTTACAAATGCTATTGAATTGCCATCAGTGACGTGATCCAATCCCGCGCTATCTACCCCATTCAACGATTGTGCAGGGCCTGTTCATGGATGATGCAGTTGGCGCTTTTCGGGCGTTGGCAGTGGGTCGGCGGCTCTTTTCATGAAGGCCGGAACCCATCAAGTGAATACCTCCTTTACCCGAAAAATCAGCCTGCTTGCCGGCGCCGTGGCGCTCAGCGGCTGCGCGACGCTTAACGATGCGGGGAAAAACTACGGCACGGCCATTGGTTGCGCCGGTGGTGCATTGCTCGGCGCCGGCTTGACGTACGCGATCACCGGCGACGCCAAAAAGGCCATCGTCGGCGGTGGCGTGGGCGCGGCCGCCGGTTGTGTGGCGGGTAACTTGTGGCAGAACCGCTTGCAGGAACTGGAGCGGATTGCCAAAGAAGAGAACCTGAACATTCAGGTGCAAACCCTGCAAAGCCAGGACGTGGCTACCGGCACCGCCCGTGCCCCTGCGCCGACCGAGGCAGGCATCGTCGCCCAGGTGCAGGATGAAGGCATGTTCGCCACCGGCAGCGCGCAGTTGAGTACCAACGGTCAGCGCCAGGTGCGCAAGCTGGCCGCCGCGTTTGCGCCCAAGCAGGGCCAGAACAGCCAAGCGGCGATTTTGGTCGTCGGCCACACCGACGCCACCGGCAGCGCCGCCACCAACCAGCGATTGTCCGAGCAGCGTGCCCGCGCTGTGGCGTCGATCCTGGCCGAGCAAGGCATCGCGCCGCAGCGCATGTTCTTCCAGGGCGCGGGGGCTTCGCGGCCGATCGCCGACAATAGCGATGTGCAGCAACGCGGCAAGAACCGTCGGGTTGAGATCGTTGAAGTGACCGACCGCAACATGCTGGTCAAACGGGTCAACGCCGAACAGAACAATTCTAAATACCTGGCGCATGGTACCTCGACCGAGCCTGCGCGCACCGTCGCCAGCGCGCCGAAAAACAAGCCCGCCGTCACAGCCAAGCCAACTGCCGAGAGCAAACCCACTGACGCGGGCACCGCCCTGGTCGACTTCGGTGGCCAGCCTGCCAGCGACACGCGCTGGACCCTGGCTCAAGGCATCGCGCCGAAAAAGGCCGGCTTTGCCCTGGTCAGCAGTGCCCACGCCAGCGACCTGCCCAACAGCAGTTGCGAGGCCGACCGCCCGCGTGAAACCGGCAAGGTGTTCAACCTCGCCAGTGGCAAGGCGCTCGACACCCAAGTCACCACCGAATACCTGCCGGGCTACAACAACCGTGTGTGGGCCAACGTAGTCAATGGCCACCTGGTGACACTGTCGCCGGTTTCGATCCTGCGCGATGGCGCCAGCGTCGACCGCCAGCCCTTCATCGAAGTGGTCAAGGATTACAAAGAGGGCAACCGCAAGTCGATCAAGAGCAAAGCCGTGGCCAACACCTACGAGGGTGAGGAGCTGGTGCTCTATCGCGTATTCATCCAAGACTCCAAGGCACCGGTGTCGTGTATCGACGTGGTGTTCAGCAAGAAAAACTCCGAAGCCACGGACGGTGCGTTGTTCTACCCGCGCAGCCGTGAAGCTTTCACTACCCGTTTCGTGCCGATTCGCGCGTAAGACTCAAGGACATACACCATGGAAGACTTCAGCTTCAATGCGCTGACGGCCCTGCTCTGGGCAAACAAGCTAATCACCGGCCTGGTGATTTCCACGCTGCTGGCGGCCATCCTGATTCAAGCGTATTGGGACAAGGTGGGGTATTTCGTCATGCGTGTGTGGCACGGCGTGCCCGTGATCGGCAAAGTGGCGCGCTTGTCCAAGCAGAGCCTGATGCTTGATGCCCATGGCTGGCCGAAATCCGAAAGCGAGCTGTGCGACGCCTACTATTCGCGCTATGAAAAAATCGGCGCGGAAGATGTCGATTTCTTCAACAAGAGCGAATCCTACCTGCGCACCATTGGTGAGCGCGGGCGCCGAGAGCGGCCGTTCTGGGTGTTTGCCCTGATCTTTATGCTGATCATGTTCGAGGCCGTGGGTTTTGCCTACGTGCTGGTGCCCTTTATCAACCAGAACCTGTCGGCTAACGATCAAAGCTGGATGGGCTGGTTGTTCGCCTTCTTGCTGGCGGTCGCCTCGGCGATCCTGGCCGAAGTCACTGGCCGCGCCGCGCACAAGAACGCGCTGATCAGCAAGGCACGCCACTGGTGGGAAAACGACAGCGACAGCGACCGCCCGAACCAGCTCAAGGAGTTGCCGGGCATCGGCATCAAACACACCGACAGCGATAAAGACGGCAAGGACTACAACCGCATCCTGGCGCGCATCAACACCAACCACACCGTGACGCCGAGCCGTGGCTGGATGATCACCACCGGTATCTGGATCGCGATTATCGCGATTGCCGCGTTCGGTATCCGCACGATGCAGCTCAAAAGCATCGAGACCGAAATGGTCGGCAGCCCCCATGCTTTTGCCCAGCAGAATTACGACTCGGCCAGCCCGTTCGAACTGCCGGCCGATTCGGCGGCGATCAACGATCAGGCAGATAAGCAAACCCTGACCGACAAGATGGACGCGATCCGCAAAGCCTCGCTGATCACCTTCATTGTGCTGTCGGTGATCTACATCGCGATCCAGATCACCAGCATTTGGCTGGCGTCGATCTTCGGGTTTGCCGGGGTTGAATCCAAGACAGCCTGGGAGCACACCCACAAATTCTCCAGCGGCGAAGCCCTGGAAAACTGGATGCAGAGCCAGCGCGTGGAAATTGCCTCCCACGCCGATCACAAACTGAGCAAGTTGCAGCTCAAGCTTGCCGGGCGCACCACCACCAACGCCCAGCAGCAGGCGGCGTTGACCACGGCACACAATCGCAGCTTTGAGACCTACGTAGCGCGTAAACAGGCGTTGCCGGGCAATCCGCAACCGGTGGCCAAACCCGTCAGTGTTCCGGTTGCACCTGCTGCACCGGTGGTAGCGGAAGTCGCGGCACCAGCACCAGCACCAGCAGCCCCCGTGCGGACGCCGGTTGCTGCCTCGGAAGGTCTCGACGCCCTGCGCGGCAAGGACCTGACGGCCTACAGCGAAGAACAATTGGCAACGATCAGCCGTGCCAAAGGCCACGCTTTGGAAGATGTGCTGGCGCTGCGTGCCGAACAGCAATTGCTTAAAGACTTTGACGCCACAGGTGCCTGAATGATGAACCCGCGCTTTTTCTGTGCCCTGTTGCTGGCGCCCTTGATGGCGATGGCCGGCGAGCGCAATGACATTCCGGATTGCTACCCCTACGCCAAGGTCGCCGAGTTTCGGCCCGTGGCCGCGGGGCGCGAGTTGACGGTGATCATCGATCAAACGATCCCGATGCCCGAGGTCATTCAGAAGTCTACCTGGGCCCAGATTCAGCGCTTTGTACAACCGGGCGACAAGGTCCGGCTATACAGCTTCTCGGCGTTTCTGCCGGGGCAGTTCATGCAATTGCGCTTTGCCGGCGAACTCAACCAGGGCATCGATGAGAAGGTCCGCGAGCGGGTCGGTATGCAATCGCTGCGCACCTTCGACACCTGCCTTGCCGAGCAGCGCAGCTTTTTCAACAAGACCTTTGGCAATGTGTTTGTGACCACGCTGCGTGAAGCGTCCGAAGACATTGCACGCAGTGAGATCTTCCAGTCGTTGCGTGATATCGGCAACGACCTGGGCCAGCAACCGGCCCAGGAACGTGTGGTGTTGTTGATTTCCGACATGCTGGAAAACAGCGACTTCGGCAGCTTCTACGCCAACAACCGGATTCGCGACCTGCAACCCGACGCCGAGCTCAAGCGTGTGGCTGACAAGGGCCTGTTCGCCGACCTGCAGGGCGCGCGCGTCTATGTGGCCGGTGCGGCGCTGGTGACCAAGGACGTCAAGCAGGCTTATCGTTCCGGCAAGACTATCCAAGCGCTGGAAGGCTTCTGGAAAGGCTATTTCGCCGGTTCCAACGCGCAGTTGGTAGCGTTTGGCGCACCGAGCCTGAATGTCGACCTGAAGTGAACCATCCCCGCTGAAACCCGTCAGTTCCTTACAGACCCTTCTGTAAGGAGCCCGGTGTTTTGCTCAATCTCAAGACAGCTTTACTGCTTGGTGCGCTGCTCTGTTGCGGCAGTGGCGCATTGCACGCCGCGGCCGCGGCGCCTGAACCCGAGGCGCGGCCAAGCCGGAGTTGCTGGTAGAAGGCGGTCTGCTTGGTGCGATCAGCTCCAGCATCGACGATGTGCAGGACAAGCTCGATCTCAATCAAAACCTGATCGACGCCTGGCGCCTGCGTGCGGACAGGGCGGCGGATGAAGTAGGGCGGTTGGTTAACCAAACGTCAGAACGTTCGCCGTGGACTGTGGCCGGAAATTTCCTGCTGCTGTCCGGGGTGTGGGTCGGCGCGTTTACCGTCCTGACGCTGTTGGGGCGGTTTATCGTGCAGCGCCTGGGGCGACGGTCATTTGTTGCACAGCGCAAGCGCCTGCACGCGGTGCTCGGCTATGTGGTGCCCTACACGATCCCGGCGCTGATCTGCTTGCCGCTGACCCTTTATGTCAGTCACTTTCTGCCCACTTCAGTGGGGCGTGCGCTGGCGCTGTGTTTTGCCTATGCCACCAGCAGCGGCATTTTTTCCACGTCGATGCTCTTGTGCGTCATTGTCATGTTCAACGTCGGCCACAAGCGCCCGGCGGTGCAGATTATTCGCGATTACTGCCCCAAGCCGCTGTTCTTGATCGGCTTCCTCGCCGCCCTCAGCGATGCCCTGACCAGCCCACAAATCGCCCGTCAACTGGGCGGCAATATCACCAGCAGCATCGCGGTGTTTACCGGCCTGTTCGCGGCGGTGATTTTCGGCGTGCTGGTGGTGCGCCTGCGTCGGCCGGTCGCCCACCTGATCCGCAATCGACCTCTGGCTCAGCGCCTTAAACACCCGGCGTTGCAGCAATCGTTGCGGGTGTTTTCCGGCTTGTGGTACTGGCCGATTCTGTTGATGGTGCTGGTCTCGGCGATCAACTTGATCGGTGCCGGTGACGATAACCAGAAAGCCCTGCGTTGCGCGCTGTTCACCACGATTCTGCTGATTGGCACCGTGTTCCTGAGTACCGTGCTGCAGCACCTGTTCAAGTCCCGCAGCCAGGTGGCGATCCAGCGCAGCAGCGCCTACAAGGAACGTTTCCTCAGTCTGTTGCACGCCATCCTGCGCATCGTCATGGCCATCGCCTTTATCGAAATCCTCGGGCGGATCTGGGGTGTGTCGTTGTTCGAGTTTGCCCAGCGCAACTCCATCGGGCGGGCGATCAGCGACTCCTTGAGCAGCATCGGCCTGATCCTGCTGATGACGTGGCTGTTCTGGGTGGTGCTCGACACGGCGATCCAGGAAGCGCTGAAACCGCCGGTGAACAAACGCTCCAACCGCCAGCCGAGCACGCGGGTGAAAACCATCCTGCCGCTGGTGCGTAATGCGGTGAAGATCATTCTGGTGGTCATCTGCGCGATCACCACCATGGCCAACCTGGGCATCAATGTCGCGCCGCTGCTGGCGGGTGCCGGTGTGGTCGGCCTGGCCATTGGTTTCGGCTCCCAGCAACTGGTGCAGGATGTGATCACCGGGTTGTTCATCATCATTGAGGACACGCTGTCCATCGGCGACTGGGTGGTGCTCGACTCCGGCCACGCCGGCACCGTCGAGGGCCTGACCATCCGCACCCTGCGCCTGCGCGACGGCAAGGGGTTTGTGCATTCGGTGCCGTTCGGGCAGATCAAGGCTGTCACCAATCAGTCGCGGCAATTTGCCTATGCGTTCTTCTCGGTGCAGTTCACCTACGACACCGATGTGGACAAGGCCGTGGAGTTGATTCGTGAAGCCGGTCAGGCGATCCGCGACGATGTGTTCCTCAAGTACAACCTGCAAGGCCCGCTGGAGGTGTTTGGTGTCGACAAGATGGACCTCAATGGTGTGGTGCTCACCGCGCAGTTCCGCACGGTGTCGGGTGGGCAATATGCTGTCAGTCGTGCGTTTAATCAGCGTCTGAAAAAGCTTGTGGATAACTGCCCCGAGGTGCACTTCGCGCAGACTTATCCACAGCAGGTCATGGTGCCTCAGCGTGCGGCGCTGGAACACGCGCCCGCAGAGCCCGGTGTCAAGACACTTAATCCGTGACGGTTGCGCTACAAACCCGCAAAATGCAACGATTCTGGCAAATGCCAGCGGCAAGGCCCCTGGGCCTGCCGACCATAGCCAACGTTCCAAACAGACCGGGCCTGCTCAATCTATGCGAATGCGCCTTATGTTACTGGGCGGCGGGAATGCCCTCGGGCAGGCGCTGATTCGCCTCGGTGCAGAGGAAGACATCGGTTTCCTCGCACCCAAACCGCCCCAAGACGGCTGGGATGCCGCGAGCCTCACCCAATTGCTCGACGACACCCGTCCCGATGCCTTGATCAATCTCGCCTACTACTTCGACTGGTTCCAGGCCGAAGCCGTCAGCGAAACCCGTTTGGCTTCCCAGGAGTTCGCCATCGAACGCCTGGCCGAACTGTGCCAACACCACAACATCACCTTGCTGCAACCGTCCAGCTACCGCGTATTCGATGGCTCCCGTGCCACCGCCTACAGCGAAAAGGACGAGCCGGTGCCCCTGGGCCTGCGTGGCCAGGCGTTGTGGCGTATCGAACAGAGTGTGCGCGCCACGTGCCCGCAACATGTGTTGCTGCGCTTTGGCTGGCTGCTGGATGACAGCGTTGATGGCACCCTCGGGCGCTTCCTGGCCCGGGCAGAGAACGCCGACGAGTTGCTGATGGCGGATGACCGACGCGGCAACCCGACGCCGGTGGATGATGCGGCGCGCGTGATCATCTCGGTGCTCAAGCAACTCGATTGCGCGGCGCCGCTGTGGGGCACTTACCACTACGCCGGCCAGGAGGCCACCACGCCGCTGGCGCTGGGCCAGGCGATTCTCACCGAAGCGCGCAATTTCCACCCGTTGGCGATTGAATCCCCCACCGCCCAGGCCCACGCAGCCCGGCCGGATGCGGCAGATGAACCGCAACACGCGGTGCTGGCCTGCAAGAAAATCCTCCACACCTTCGGCATCAAGCCACGGGCGTGGCGGGCGGGGTTGCCGGCGCTATTGGATCGGTTCTACCGCCACAGCTGAATCCAACACAAAACCCAAATGTGGGAGGGGGCTTGCCCCCGATAGCAGAGTGCCAGCCAACAGATTCGTTGGCTGATCCACCGCTATCGGGGGCAAGCCCCAATGCCAGTCAGTTAAGGAGGAACACTGTAACTGTGGTGAGCGGGCTTGCCCCG
>NZ_JADDUM010000094.1 GCF_015163715.1 Pseudomonas cyclaminis | reverse complement strand
TCTACGACCCGTCGGCGGCTGTCCTTCAAGGCCCAGCGCGAAGTGGTGGATATCATGCGTCGCGACTTTCCCGGCCAGTTCGTCGGCACCAGTAATGCGCACCTGGCCTACGAGTTCGACTTGCCGCTGATCGGCACCATGGCCCACCAATGGCTGATGGTGCACCAGCAACTGGGTCGGCTGCGCGAAAGCCAGAACGCCGCCCTGGAGAACTGGGTGCGTGAATACCGGGGCCGTCTCGGTATCGCCCTGACCGACTGCATCAGCACCGACTTCTTCCTCAAGGACTTCGACCTGTACTTCGCCAAGCTCTACGACGGGTTGCGCCAGGACTCCGGTGATCCCATCGCCTGGGCCGACAAGGTACTGGCCCGCTACAAACAGCTGGGCATCGATCCGATGACCAAGGACCTGATGTTCTCCGATGGCCTGAACTTCGAAAAATGCCTGCCGATCCTGCGCCACGTGCGTGGCAAGGCCAAGTTCGGGTTCGGCATGGGCACCAGCCTGGCCTGCGATGTGGAGGGCGTAGAGCCGCTGAGTATCGTGATGAAACTGGTGCGGGTGCACGGCGAGCCGGTGGTGAAATTTTCCGATGACCCGATCAAGAACGTCTGCGAAGACGCCTCGTTTTTGCAGTATGCGGCCCAGGTATTCAACGTCGGCAATGTGGAGGTGTGACATGCAAGACCGTATCGCGCAGGAACTGAATATCGACCGGCAGTTGGTGCAGGGCGGTGAGGCCAGGGAAATCCAGCGGCGCATCGACTTCATCAAGACCACGTTGCGTCAGTCGGGCTGCAAGGCCCTGGTGCTGGGTATCAGCGGTGGTGTGGATTCCCTCACTGCCGGCCGTCTGTGCCAATTGGCGGTGGAGCAACTGCGTAGCGAACACTACGCCGCACGCTTTATCGCCATGCGCCTGCCTTACAACATCCAGGCTGATGAGAGCGACGCCCAGGCCTCCCTGGACTTCATCACCCCGGACCACATCGACACCCTCAATATCGCCGCCAGTGTCGATGGCCTGATGACCAGCCTGGCCGCCACCGAGGCCAGCGCCAGCCACGTCGACTTCATCAAAGGCAACGTCAAGGCCCGCACTCGGATGATCGCGCAGTACGCCGTAGCCAACCTGCACAACGGCCTGGTGGTCGGCACCGACCATGGCGCCGAAGCGCTGATGGGGTTCTTTACCAAGTTTGGCGACGGCGCCTGCGACCTGGCGCCATTGTCCGGCCTGACCAAAACCCAGGTCCGCCTGCTCGCCGGCGCCCTCGGCGCCCCGGCAGACCTGGTGCACAAACACCCCACCGCCGACCTTGAAGAGCTGGCGCCGGGCAAGTTGGATGAGCAGGCCTATGGTTGCTCATACGAAGAGATTGATGCCTACCTGATGGGCGAAACGGTGAATGAGCGGGTGAGGGCGATTGTCGAGGCGGCGTACAGCAAGACCGCACATAAGCGTGCGCTGCCGATTGTTCCGGTTTGATTTAGGAACGGTCCAGCTTTCGAACTGATTTTTTCATCTCGTTGTGTGTACGACTACTGCGCTCTCGGGAAGTTATTCCTGCGCGTGCCTGTCTACTTTACTGATATGACTTGGAACTACCCTGTTTTTACCGGCCACAGATCAAGGGTTGACCCGGAGCTCTTTTTACTTGGGTTGACCGTTATAAAACCCCTGACCTGAGGTATTCCTATTATGGACCTTTGTTTTCGTCAACAACCCCGTTTTCAACCCGCGGCCAGCACGGGGCTTTGTTTAGTCAATAACAGCCAACTCAATCAAATGGGTAATACCGGATACAATAATGGCGGCAATATGCCTGCATCCGAAGTAGCACGAGGCTTTTCAGCCAACTTTGATTACTTCCGAACCCCAGGAACGCCATTTGTGTCACGCGAGACACTTGGTTGCATGGCTGAACGGCCATTGATCGGCGACAGATATCACGACCCCATGACATTGATGGCCAGAGCGATTCGCAATAATCCCGACATGGAAAACCAGCTCGATGCGATCAATCATCGTGGTGATAAAGACGGGCTTATCAGCCAAGGTGATGTATCGGCCGTTATTCAACATTTTGACGCGCAAGAGGCCGCCCTCAGTAACCCGCCGCGAGGAGGTGGCGCACCTTTGCGCTCTCAGGGGGCTATGCAGCAGCAACGCTTGAATCAGCTGTTTTTTCCTGCGCATTCGTCCCAGTCGCCCAGGTATGACGACCGGGCCTACGTGCAGCCGCAACCACCCTTTGCGGGCGTGTACAGCAGCCAGGACGGGGGCCCAGGCAGCAAGCCCTATGCCGGTGAGGGTAAGGAAGACTTCAGCAACAAAATTCTTTCCCATTTCAGCTCCCTGGAAGATCCAAATCAGCCTGGAGCGATCACCGACAGGTCTCTTAACGCCGTCGCCGCGGGCCGTCGACTAGACGGTCAACCCGCTACTCAGGACGAGATGGATATCGCCAAGGAACTGTTGTCGCGTGGTGGTTTGTTCAAGGAACTCGATCAAGGAAAAACCGGGAAACTGGATGGCAGTTTCACTAGGGACGACTTGGGTTATGTTTCGGAGAACGCTGTTGAAATGAGCCAGTTGGAAATTCTCCAGAACATTAAAAAACACTTCTCCGCCTACGGTGATGGTGATGACTATGTGAATCTGAATGAGATGAAAGAAGCTGCAGGCTTAGTGCCATCGGAGAAAACCTTCACCCCGGAACAGCGCATAACAGCGATCAAATTCCTTCAGGACAAAGAACTTCGAGACGAGACGGACGTTGGCGTTGATGACAAAGGCGGGGCTGGGTACAAAGACGGCCGGTTTGATATGGACAACGTGAACCATATGATCAAGAAAAAAAGCAAAGCGGGCGCCGAAACATGATTGAGTGAACCAACGGGGCTGCCGCTGGCGTCGACAGCCCTGAAGCCCTTTGGGTTTACATGGATATAACGTCCTGTGGTCAGGGGTTGCAGTATTCGGTACGTCAAAGCACAGGAACATTGGATCCACTTACGGTATAACCCTCGAACGCTTTAGTTCTCCGAGGCCCCGTTTTTCATGCAAAGCCCTTTGCAACGTCCGCTGTGGCAGGTCTACCTGATCTTTTTGGCACCGATGGTGCTGTCCAACTTCCTGCAAAGTTTTTCTGGCACGCTCAACGGCATCTACGTCGGGCAGATGCTCGGCACCCAGGCGTTGGCGGCGGTGTCGGGGATGTTTCCCATCGTGTTTTTCTTTATCGCACTGGTGATTGGCCTGGGGGCGGGCGCGTCGGTGTTGATTGGCCAGGCTTGGGGCGCGCAGGAAACCGCGATGGTCAAGTCGATTACCGGCGCGACGCTGACCCTCGGCGCGCTGGTGGGGGTGATCGCGGCGGTGCTGGGCAGTCTGTTTGCACGCCCGGCATTGCAGGCATTGGGCACGCCGGTGGATGTGCTCGACGACGCGGTCGCCTATGCCCAGATGATGATGCTGATCATGCCGCTGTTGCTGGTGTTCATCCTCTACACCCAATTGCTGCGGGGCGTCAGTGACACGGTTTCGCCGTTGTTGGCACTGGTGGTCTCGACCCTGGTCGGCCTGCTGCTGACCCCGGCGCTGATTCGCGGCTGGGTCGGCCTGCCGCCCTTGGGCATCCAGAGCGCGGTGTACGCAGGCCTGGTGGGTAATGCCCTGGCGATGCTGTTTTTGATTTTGCGCCTGCGCCATAAACACCACGTGATGGCGCCGGATCGCGAACTGCTCGCGGCCTTGCGCCTGGACCGCGTGATCCTCGGCAAAGTCCTGCGTATCGGCCTGCCCACCGGCTTGCAGATGGTGGTGCTGTCGCTGTCGGAACTGGTGATCCTGGCGCTGGTCAACGGCCACGGCTCCCAGGCCACGGCGGCCTATGGGGCGGTGACGCAGATCGTCAACTACGTGCAGTTTCCGGCGCTGTCGATTGCCATCACCGCCTCGATCCTGGGTGCCCAGGCCATTGGTGCCGGGCGCCTGGAACGCATCGGGCCGATCCTGCGCACCGGATTGCTGATCAACACCTGCCTCACGGGTGGCCTGATTGTGCTGGGTTACGTGCTGTCACACTGGCTGCTGGGCCTGTTCATCACCGACGACTCGGCGCGGGTCAAGGCTGAACACCTACTGCACATCATGCTCTGGAGCATCCTGGTGTTTGGCTTCCAGGCGGTGATCGGCGGGATCATGCGCGCCAGCGGCGTGGTGCTGATGCCGGTGGCGATCTCGATCTTCTGCGTGCTGTGCGTGGAGTTGCCGATAGCGTACCTGCTCAACGCCCACTTCGGCCTGGAGGGCGTGTGGATGGCATTTCCGGTGACGTACCTGGCGATGCTGGTGTTGCAAACCGCTTACTACCGGTTGGTGTGGCGGCATAAACAGATCAAACGGTTGGTATGAGCATGGCAAACCCCTACGCCGAATTATTCCAGGTCCCTGGCGCCCGGGCTTTTGTATTGGCAGGCATGCTGGCGCGCATGCCGGTGTCGATGACCGGCATCGGCATTATCACCATGCTCTCCCAGGTACATGGTGGCTACGGCCTGGCAGGTTCGGTGGCAGCGATATTCGCCTTGGCGACGGCGATTTGCGCACCCCAGGTATCACGGCTGGTGGACCGCTACAGCCAGGGCAGGGTGCTGCCGATCGCCGCGTTGATCGGTGGCGGGGCGTTGTTGATGTTGTTGCTGTGCACGTGGTTGCAGGCGCCGACCTGGACGCTGTTCCTGTTCGCCGCCCTGGCCGGTTGCATACCGAACATGTCCGCAATGGTACGGGCGCGCTGGACCGAGTTGTACCGGGGACAGCCCAAGCTGCAAACCGCGTTTGCCCTGGAGTCGGTGCTCGATGAAGTGTGTTTTATTGTCGGCCCGCCGCTTTCGGTCGGCCTGAGCGTGGTGCTGTTTCCCGAAGCCGGGCCACTGGTGGCCGCGCTGTTGCTGGCGGTGGGTGTGACCACGTTCGTGCTGCAACGGGCGACTGAGCCACCGGTGCACGAGCATCACGATCATCATGGTGGTTGGCTGATTGCTTCACCTTCGGTACTGATCCTGATGATCCTGTTGCTGGCCATGGGGGTGATCGTCGGTGTGGTGGACGTGGTCAGCGTGGCTTTTGCCCAGCAGCAGGGTCAGCCGGCGGCGGCAAGTATCGTGCTGTCGGTGTACGCCATCGGTTCGTGCCTGGCGGGGCTGGCGTTCGGCACGCTCAAGCTCAAGGCGCCGCTGCCCCGGCAATTCCTGTTCTGTGGCGTAGCCACGGCGTTGACCACCTTGCCGTTGCTGCTGGTCACGAACATCCCTGGCCTGGCGGTGGCGATTTTTATTTCCGGGCTGTTCTTTGCCCCGACCCTGATCGTGTCGATGGCGCTGGTGGAGCGGATTGTCCCGGCTAGCCGCCTGACCGAAGGCATGACCTGGCTGATCACCGGCCTCAGCATCGGCGTGGCCATCGGCGCCGCCAGCTCCGGTTGGATGATTGACCACATGGGGGCTGCCAGTGGGTTCTGGGTGGCGTTGGCGGCGGGCGCGGTGGTAATGGGTTCGGCAGTGTTGGGATATCGGCGCCTGGGATAATCAACCCATTGCCGGGGATGTATCTGCGCAATGATGTTGCAGGAATTCATTCAGCGCCTGGCGCGTCAAATCATTGAGCGTCACTTTTTTGCGCATCGCCGCCAGGGCGGCCGCCAGGTGCAGGTCATGGCCGACCCGTACATTGAACGAGCCCTTGCACGGTTTTTCGGGTGTTTGCCCGAGGGATTGGCACGTAGCGAGGTAGTCGTCCACTGCCTCATGAAATGCCGCATCCAATTCAGCGACGGTTTTACCTTCATAGCTGACCAGCGCCTTGATGAACAGGATCTTGCCGAACAGGCAGTTGTCTTCGAGGCTGGCTTCGATGGAGCCGATGTAGCCTTTGTAATTGAGTTGGTTGTTCACGGAATCAGTTCTCCTGATCGCAATTGTTCGATGATCTGGCGCCGAATGTAGTGTTTCAGTTCGTTGCCGGGGTGGGGCCTGTGCAAGGTGATCATTGCACTGGGATCGCCGATGTCGAATTTGACGCGGCTTCCGGCTCCTTCAATCTGTGTGTAGCCCAACCGGTGTAACAGTGTGACGAGTTCGGGCCAGGTGAATAGCGTTTGCTCGTTGAGCAATTTGGCGAGCAACTTTTCATTTTTTGACACGGCGATCTCTGCGTGTAACTAAAAGTAGTTGCAAAAATTGGTATGTGTCAATGCTAGCTCGCCTTTGCACGGCTTTCCCGGGATTGATGTAACCCTTGATGACACCTCGCTCCAGCCCCTCTGCCCCCTGCTAATTTTTCCCTCTGCGGTTCGTTTTATAGGGACGACGTGCCTTTGTGCTTCCTGCCTATTGCTCCGGACTCCAACAAATGAATGCTGAAGACTCCTTGAAACTTGCTCGCCGGTTTATCGGGCTGCCTCTGGAAAAACGCCAGTTGTTCCTGCAAGCACTGCACAAAGAAGGGGTGGATTTCTCCCGGTTTCCGATTCCGGCCGGAGTGGAGGTGGAGGACCGTCAGGCGCTGTCCTACGCACAGCAGCGCATGTGGTTCCTGTGGCAATTGGACCCGACCAGCGGCGCCTACAACTTGCCGGGGGCGGTGCGCCTCAAGGGTGCGCTGAGCTTGAACGCGATGGAGCAGGCATTCGCAAGCCTTGTGGCGCGCCACGAGACCTTGCGCACGGTGTTCCAGCGCCAGGCCGATGAGCGCCTGTTGCAAGTCGCCGTACACCCATCGCTGGCCGTCGAGCAACTCGACCTGACTGATCTGGCCCCGGCGGAACGCGAGCAGGCAGTGCATGACGCAGCCACCCGCCAGTCGCTGCTGCCATTCGACCTGGAGCACGGCCCGCTGCTGCGTGTGCAATTGCTCAAGCTCGACACCCAGGAGCATGTCCTGCTGCTGACCCTGCACCACATCGTCTCCGACGGTTGGTCGATGAATGTGCTGATCGACGAGTTCATCCGTTTTTACGACGCCCATGAGCGCAACGAAACTGCACAATTGCCGGCACTGCCGATCCAGTACAGCGATTACGCCCTGTGGCAACGCCGCTGGCTGGAAGCGGGGGAGCAGGCCCGTCAATTGGAGTACTGGCAGGCGCGCCTGGGCGATGAGCACCCAGTGCTGGAACTGCCGACGGACCACCCGCGCCCGGCCATGCCCAGCTACCAGGGCACCCGCCATAACTTCGCGATTGAGCCGGCACTGGCCGCGCAATTGCGTGCCTGCGCGCAAAAGCACAACGTCACGCTGTTCATGCTGTTGCTCGGTGCCTTCAATGTGCTGCTGCATCGTTACACCGGCCAGGGCGATATTCGCGTCGGTGTGCCGATTGCCAACCGTAACCGCAGTGAAGTCGAAGGGCTGATCGGTTTTTTCGTCAATACCCAGGTCATTCGTACCGAATTGACCGGGCAAACCCGCGTTGCCGAGTTGCTGCAAGGCATCAAGGAGCACGCCCTCGGCGCCCAGGCCCATCAGGAGCTGCCGTTCGAGCGCCTGGTGGAAGCCCTCAAAGTCGAGCGCAGCCTCAGCCATACTCCGCTGTTCCAAGTGATGTACAACCACCAGCCGGTGGTGGCCGACATTGCCAGCGTCAGTACCGCCTCCGGCCTGGAACTCGCGTTGGTGGAGTGGCAAGGTCGCACCACCCAGTTCGACCTGACTCTCGATACTTATGAGAAATCCGGCACGCTGCACGCCGCACTGACCTACGCCAACGACCTGTTCGACGCGCCGTCCATTGCGCGTATGTCCCGGCACTGGATCAGCCTGTTGCAGGCCATGGTTGCCGATGGCGAGCAGCGCATCGGCGAGTTGCCGATGCTGGCCGCCGAAGAGCAGCAGGTCATGGTGCAGGCCTGGAACCAGACCGCGCAGGCGTACCCGACCGAGCGCGGTATTCATCAACTGATCGAAGATCAGGTCCAGGCCACCCCCGATGCACCGGCGCTGGCCTTCGGCGCTGTCACCTTGACCTACGCCGAGCTTGACGCCCGCGCCAACCAATTGGCCCATGCCTTGCGCGAACAGGGGGTTGGCCCCGATGCGTTGGTGGGCATCTGCGTCGAGCGTTCCGTGGAAATGGTCATCGGTCTGCTGGCCATTCTCAAGGCCGGCGGCGCCTATGTACCGCTTGACCCCGAATACCCCCAGGAACGCCTGGCCTACATGATCGAAGACAGCGGCATCCAACTGCTGCTCAGCCAGCACAGCCTATTGCCGTCGCTGCCCACTGACGGCATTCAGGTGATCGCCCTGGACCCCGCACCCGGCTGGCTTGACGGCTACAGCAGCGCATCGCCCGCAGTAGCCATCCACGGGCTGAACCTGGCCTATGTGATCTACACCTCCGGTTCCACCGGCAAGCCCAAGGGCGCCGGTAACAGCCACCGTGCGCTGGTCAACCGTCTGTGCTGGATGCAGCAAGCCTACGGCCTCGACGCCAGCGATGCGGTACTGCAGAAAACCCCGTTCAGCTTTGACGTGTCGGTGTGGGAGTTCTTCTGGCCGCTGATGACCGGTGCGCGCCTGGTGGTCGCAGCCCCTGGCGAACACCGCGAGCCGGCACGTCTGATCGAGACCATCGGCCAGCACGGCATCACCACCTTGCACTTCGTCCCCTCCATGCTCCAGGCGTTTATCCATGAGCCGGGCGTGCAGGGCTGTAACAGCCTCAAGCGCATCGTGTGCAGCGGCGAAGCCTTGCCACTGGATGCGCAACTGCAAGTCTTCGCCAAACTGCCCCTGGCAGGGTTGTTCAACCTCTATGGCCCGACCGAAGCGGCCATCGACGTGACCCACTGGACCTGCGTCGACGAAGGCCGTGACGCCGTACCTATTGGCCGCCCAATCGCCAACCTCGGCACCTACGTGCTCGATGCGCAGCTCAACCCGGTGCCCGCCGGCGTGTCCGGCGAGCTGTACCTGGGCGGCACCGGCCTGGCCCGCAGTTACCACCGCCGTCCGGCGCTGACCGCCGAGCGTTTTGTGCCCAGCCCTTTCGGTGATGGTGCGCGTCTGTACCGCACCGGCGACCGGGTGCGCCAGCGTGCCGATGGCGTGATCGACTACCTTGGTCGCCTGGACCATCAGGTCAAGCTGCGCGGCCTGCGCATCGAGTTGGGAGAAATCGAGACGCGCCTGATGCAACACCCTGGCGTGCGTGAGGCGGTGGTGCTGGTGCAAGGCGGCAAGCTATTGGTGGCCTATCTGGTGCTGGAAGGCGAAGCGCCGACCGACCTCAAAGCCTGGCTGCTCGGCAGCCTGCCGGAATACATGGTGCCTAGCCACATGGTACACCTGGCCAAGCTGCCGGTGACCGCCAACGGCAAGCTCGACCGCAAAGCGCTGCCGCTGCCGGACGTTGCGCCGCAGCAGGCGTACAGCGCCCCGGAAAACGCCTTGCAAAAAGCCCTGTCAGCAATCTGGGTCGATGTGCTTGGCGTGGAACAGGTCGGTCTGGACGACAACTTTTTCGAGCTGGGCGGCGATTCGATCATCTCTATCCAGGTGGTCAGCCGTGCGCGCCAGGCGGGGATTCGCCTCAGCCCACGCGACCTGTTCCAGTACCAGAGCGTGCGCAGCCTGGCGCTGGTCGCCACCTTTGAGCAGGCCAGCGTTATCGACCAAGGGCCGGTCAGCGGCGAGGTCATCCTGACGCCGGTACAGCAGAGCTTTTTTGCCGAGGCGATCCCGGCGCGTCACCATTGGAACCAATCCTTGTTGCTGACCCCGCGCGAGGCCCTGGCCCCGGTGCGTCTTGAAGCGGCGCTGACGCAGCTGATCAACCACCATGACGCCCTGCGCCTGCGCTTTGTGCAACGACCCGACGGCTGGCAGCAAACCCACGCTGCACCCGTCGCCGAGCCTGCGCTGTGGCACTCTCATGCCACCGACGATACGCAACTGGCAGCGCTATGCGACGAAGCCCAGCGCAGCCTCGACCTGACGCAAGGCCCGCTGCTGCGCGCCGCCCTCGTCGCCATGGCCGATGGCACCCAGCGCTTGCTGCTGGTGGTGCATCACCTGGTGGTGGATGGGGTTTCATGGCGCATCCTGCTGGAAGACCTGCAACAGGCTTACCGCCAGGCAACGTTGCCGGCCAAGACCAGCGCCTATCAAGCCTGGGCGCACCAACTGCACACCCACGCGCAAACCCTCAACGAACAACTGCCTTACTGGCAGGCGCAGTCCATCGATGCCGAGTTGCCGTGCGACAACCCCCATGGCGGGCTGCAAAACCGCTTGGGCTGCAAGATTGAAACCCGCCTCAGCGCCGAGCAGACCCGTCATTTGCTGCAAGACGCGCCGGCGGCTTATCGCACTCAGGTCAACGACCTGTTGCTGACGGCGTTGGCGCGGGTAGTCAGCCGTTGGAGCGGCCAGGCTGCGGCGCTGATCCAGCTGGAAGGCCATGGGCGTGAAGATCTGTTCGACGCCGTCGACCTGACCCGCACGGTGGGTTGGTTTACCAGCCTGTTCCCTGTGCGTCTGCAGGCGGACGGCGAGCTGTCGACCGCGATCAAGTCGGTCAAGGAGCAACTGCGTGCCGTGCCCGACAAGGGCCTGGGCTACGGCCTGCTGCGCTACCTGGCTGCGCCTCAAGTGCGTGAAGCCCTTGCGGGCCTGGCCGCGCCGCGTATCACATTCAACTACCTCGGTCAGTTCGATCGCCAGTTCAATGAGTCAGCATTGTTCGTGCCCGCCACCCAGGGCAGCGGTCAGGCCCAGGACCCCGAAGCGCCGTTGGCCAACTGGCTGACGGTGGAAGGGCAGGTCTATGGCGGCGAACTCGCGCTGCAATGGGGGTTCAGCCGCGAGATGTTCCAGGCGTCGACCATCCAGCGCCTGGCGGATGATTACACCGCCGAACTCACCGCCTTGATCCAACACTGCTGCGAAACGCCCGCCGGGCAGGTGACGCCGTCGGACTTTGCGCTGGCAACCCTGACCCAGCGGCAATTGGATAATTTGCCCGTGGCCGGCCCGGCCATCGCCGATATCTACCCGCTGTCGCCCATGCAGCAAGGCATGCTGTTCCACACCCTGTACGAGCCTGAGGTCCAGGCCTATATCAACCAGTTGCGCCTGGATATTGAAGGCCTTGATCTGCTGAGCTTCGGTCGTGCCTGGCAGGCGGCGTTGGACCGGCATGACATTTTGCGCAGCAGCTTCCACTGGCTCGGCCTGGACAGCGCCCATCAAGTGATCCAGCGCCAGGTCGATTTGCAGTTGCAAGTGATCGAAGACCCGCATGCCGACCTCGACGCCTTGGCCGATGCCGAGCGTCAGCGCGGTTTTGAGTTGAACACGGCGCCCCTGTTTCGCCTGATGTTGGTGCGCGGTGCCGGTACGGGCTGGCACATGATTTTCACCAGCCATCACATCCTGATGGATGGCTGGAGCAATGCCCAGTTGCTCGGCGAAGTCATCGCCGACTACGCAGGCCAGGTTTTGCCCGCGCCGTTGGGGCAGTTCCGCGATTACCTGGGTTGGCTGCAGCAGCAAGCCTCGGGTGAAGTGTTCTGGAGGGAAGCCCTGGCACCGTTGCAAGCCCCAACCCTGCTGGCTGAAGCACTGCGCGTGCCGGTCGAAGGGGCGGGCATGGCTGACCATCACACCACCCTGGACAACCAGTTCACCCGTGCGCTCGGCGATTGCGCACGCCAGCACAAAGTCACCCTCAACACCATCCTGCAAGGCGCGTGGAGCCTCTTGCTGCAACGCTACACCGGTCAGGATTGCGTGGCCTTCGGTGCCACTGTTGCCGGGCGTTCGGCGCCTTTGCCGGGTATCGAGCAGCAACTGGGCCTGTTTATCAACACACTGCCGATCATCAGCGCGGCCTCGCCGGCCCAGTGCGCCGCCACCTGGCTCGTTGAGCTGCAAGCGCTGAACCTCAGCCTGCGCGACCATGAACACGTACCGCTTTACGACATCCAGGGCTGGGCCGGTCAACCAGGTGGCGCACTGTTCGATACCTTGCTGGTGTTTGAAAACTTCCCGGTGGCGCAAGCGCTCAAGCAAGGCGCGCCGGCAGGCCTGACCTTTGGCAGGATGCACAACCATGAGCGCACCCACTACCCGTTGACCCTGGGCATCGAGCTGGGGACCGGCTTGCGCCTGGAGTTCAGCTACGACCGGGCGCGGTTCACCGAGCAACAGGTCGCGCAATTGAGCGCCAATCTGCAGCACCTGCTGGTGCAATTGGTAGCGGATACCCAGGTGCCGCTGGGCAACCTGCAATTGCTGGACAGCAGCACGCAGGCTTCGCTGCTCGCCATCAGCCAATCCCCTGGCACGCCCCGGCGCCAGGTGCGCGTGCATGAACGCATCGCCGCCCAGGCCCAGGCCACCCCGCAAGCGCTGGCGGTACAGGCAGGCAGTGAACGCCTGAGCTATGCCCAGCTCAATCAGCGGGCCAACCGCCTGGCTCACCGCCTGCTGGAGCATGGCGTGGGCCCGGGCCAACGCGTAGGCCTGGTTTCCCGCCGTGGTCCGCAGTTGATCGTCAGCCTGCTGGCGGTGCTCAAAAGTGGCGCGGCCTACGTGCCGCTGGACCCCAATTACCCCGCCGAGCGCCTGAGCTACATGTTGGCAGACAGCCGTCTGAACCTATTGCTCAGCGAGACCGGGTTGCTGGCTGAGCTGCCATTGCCCCATGGGCTCAAACGTGTGGATTTCAGCGCTCAGGGGGAAGAGCTGGCGGGTTACCCGTCGACCAACCCAACCAACCACGCCGTCGCCGCCGACCTCGCTTATGTGATCTACACCTCCGGCTCCACCGGCCAACCCAAGGGGGTGGCCATCGACCATGCTGCACTCGACCAGTTCTGCGACACGGCGGCTGATTACAGTGCGCTGACGCCTGCCGACCGCGTGCTGCAATTTGCGACGTTCAGCTTCGACGGGTTTGTCGAGCAATGCTACCCGCCGCTGTGCGTCGGCGCGGCGCTGATCATGCGCGGCGATGAGCTGTGGGACGCCGGGTTGCTGGCGCGGGAAATCGTCGAGCAGGGCGTGACCCTGGCCGATCTGCCCGCGGCCTATTGGTACTTGCTGGCCAAGGAGTGCGCCGTCGATGGCCGCACGCTGGGCAACCTGCGCCAGGTGCATGTCGGTGGCGAAGCCATGGCCGTGGAGGGCGTACGTGCCTGGCACGAGGCCGGGTTGGGCAATGTGCGTTTGGTGAACACTTATGGCCCGACCGAGGCCACCGTGGTCTCCAGCGTGCATGAATGCCAGCTTGCAGATGCCAATGGCGCCTTCGGCATGCCGATCGGGCGGGCTATCGACGGTCGCTCGCTGTACGTGCTGGACAGCGGATTTGAATTGCTGCCCACCTGCGGCGTCGGCGAGCTGTGCATCGGTGCGGCGGCGGGCTTGGCCCAGGGCTACTTCGATCGTCCGGCGCTGACCGCCGAACGCTTCTTGCCGGACCCGTTCTCCGGCGTGCCGGGATCGCGGCTCTACCGCAGCGGCGACCTGGCTCGCTACAACGACAACGCGGCCCTGGAGTACGTGGGACGCATTGACCATCAAGTGAAAATCCGTGGGTTCCGGATCGAGATGGGGGAAATCGAAGCCTGTCTGCAAGCCATGCCCCAGGTGCGCGAGGCGGCTGTGATTGCGTTGGACGGGCCAACTGGTGCGCAGTTGGTCGCCTATGTCGTGCCCCAGTCGAATGCCCTGGAGGCGCAAGCCTTGACGGCGGCTTTGCGTCAGTCGTTGCCGGACTACATGGTGCCGAGTTTCCTGATGCTGCTCGACGTGTTGCCCCTGAGCCCCAACGGCAAGCTCGACCGTAAAGCCTTGCCAAAACCGGATGTCAGCCAACGGCAAAAACACTATGTGGCACCCCGGACGGCCCTGGAAACCCAGGTCGCGCAGGTTTGGCAAAACGTGCTGGGGCTGGAACAGGTTGGGCTGGACGATCACTTCTTTGAGTTGGGTGGGCACTCGCTGCTGGCCACCCAAGTGGTTGCACGCCTGAAGACGTTGCTGGTGTGCGACCTGACCCTGCGCGACCTGTTTGGTGCGCCGCGACTGGCAGACTTTATCGCGGCAGTGGCCACGCGCACCGGGCAGGACGCTTCGCCGGCGCGCAGCCCGTTAGTGGCCCGCGGCGAAAAAACCAGCGCGACGCTTTCTCTGGTGCAGCGCCGGCTATGGGTGGTGGAACAGCTGTCGCAGGCCAGTGGCGCCTATGGCATGCCGCTGGCCGTACGCTTGCGCGGCGAGTTGTCGGTGCCGCTGCTGATCAGCAGCCTGGCACAGGTGATTGCCCGCCACGAAACCCTGCGCACGGCCTACATCACCGACGAGGAGGGTGATCCGCTGGCGGTCATCGCCGCGCACGTGGAGGTCGACTTGCCGGTATTGGACTTGTCGTCCCTGGATCCGGCCGAGCAGCAGCGCCGGGTCGCCACCGCCGTTGAAGCCAACACCCGCCAATCCATCAGCCTGTTGCAGGCGCCCTTGTTGCGTGGACAGGTGCTCAAGCTGGGCCCCACCGAACATGTGCTGCTGTATTCGATGCACCACATCATCTCCGATGGCTGGTCGATGGCGGTGCTGGTCAATGAACTGGTGGGCTTCTACGGCCGGGCGAAGGCGGGTGTGGTTGAGCCGCTGCCTGCGCTGCCGATCCAGTACTCCGATTACGCCCTCTGGCAACACCAACTGCAACACACCGGCGTGCTGGCCGCGCAGGCGCGTTACTGGGAGCAGGCACTGGCCGGGCACAGCGGCGTATTGCAATTGCCCACCGACCATCCGCGCCCCCAGGCGCCGACCCATGAAGTCGCGACCTAGGCTTCACGCTGCCCGTGGCTTTGCACGAAGGGCTCAAGGCGCTGTCGGCGCGTACCGGTGTCACGCTGTACAGCACGATGCTGGCCGCGTTCCAGATCCTGCTGCATCGCCTCAGCGGCAGCGATGACGTGCTGGTCGCGCCGACGTTGCCGGGCGCCAGCAGCCTGAGCTGGAAGGGCTGATCGGTTTCTTCGTGAACATTCTGCCGCTGCGCTCGACCTTTGCGCCGCTGCAACCGTTCAGCGCTTTTCTGGCCACCACCCAAGGCACCGCGCTGGACGCTTTCGATCACCAGGACCTGCCCTTCGACATGATTGTGGAAGCCTCGCCACGCCCGCGCCAACGGGGTTTCAACCCGCTGGTACAGGTGCTGTTCGTCATGAACAACCTGCCGGTGCAGGGTGGCCAGATGGACGGGATCGAGGTTGAAGTGCTGCCGACTCGTGGCGGTTACTCCAAGTTCGATATGGCCCTGTTCATCGATGAAGACGCAGGCGGCCTGCACGGTACCTGGCAGTACGCCAGCGACCTGTTTGAACAACAACGCATCGAGTCATTCGTCAACGCCTGGACGGGAATTCTTGAACAGATTGTGTGTGATCCGAACATTCAATTAGGGGATATCACCATGCCTAGCAACACCGTTGAACACGCCACGACGCCCGTACCGCCAGCCATCAAGGCCGACAAGCTGGGCAAGTTCCTGAAAAAATCCCAGAGTCGCACCGACAAGCCTGCAGGCGCGCTGATGCGTGAATCGCTGTTGGTCCCCGGACAGGATTTTCCATTGCTGATGGAACCCACTGATCCGGGCCTGGACCTGGTGGCCTGGATCAAGGACAACCGCGCCCTGGTGGAAGAAAAACTGGCCCGCCATGCGGGGGTTCTGTTCCGTGGATTTGCCCTGCGCGATATTCATGACTTCGAAGCGTTTGCTGAAGCCGTACAGCCGGGCCTCTATGGCCAATACGGCGACTTGCCGAAAAAAGAGGGCGGTAAGAACACCTACCGGTCCACGCCGTACCCCGAAAAGAAAATGATCCTGTTCCATAACGAAAGCTCCCATCAGGACCGCTGGCCGCGCAAGCAGTTGTTCTTCTGCGAGCAGCCATCGCCAATCGGCGGTGCGACGCCGGTGGTGGACTGCCGGCAGATGTACCTCAAGTTGCCCGCCACGATCCGCGAGCGTTTCGAGGACAAGGGGTTGCTGTACGTGCGCACCTTTGCCGACAAGCTGGACGTTTCCTGGCAGCACTTCTTCAAGACCGACGTGCGTGCCGACGTCGAAGCGCGTTGCCGGGCGGCGGGCATCGCCTGGACGTGGCTGGACAACGATGAACTGCAAATCCGCACCCCGTGCCCGGCGATCATCCGGCACCCGGTGACAGGGGAAAAAACCTTCTTCAACCAGGTTCAGTTGCATCACATCTTCTGCCTGGACCCGGATGTGCGCGAAGACCTGCTGGCGCTGTTCGGCGAGCAGCGTATGCCCCGGCACGTGTACTACGGCGATGGCTCGCCGATTGAAGACGAGGTCATGGCCCTGGTGGGCGAGCTGTACGAAGCCTGCGCGGTGCGGTTCGACTGGCACAAGGGCGATGTCATCCTGCTGGACAACATGCTGGCTGCCCACGCACGTGATCCTTTCGAAGGACCGCGCAAGATTGTCGTGGCAATGGGCGAAATGATTGAACGCAGCGCGCTGAACGTGGCGCACAGCGAGACCGAAAAGGAAGAGGCCGGAGCATGAGTACTGCACAACAGGGCACCGTGGACGCGGGACTGGCGTTGCTGGTCGAGCAGCAACAGCATCTGGACGCCCGGCAACAGGGGGCGAGCTGGGGCGATCTGACCCACTGCGTGAAACTGGATATTCGCGGCGAACTGGACCCGGTGCGCCTGCAACAGGCGTTGGACAGCCTGGCGGTGCGCCACGAAGCATTGAGTGCGCAATTTGCGCCCGTCAGTGGTTATCACGGATTGCGCCAGCGGGTCGCGCCGGCTGAAGCGGTGAGCTTGACCCAGTGGCTCGACGTGGCGTCGCCCCAACAGGTGGTTGCACGCCAACAGCAGTGGTGGCAGCAGCAACAGCCGCTGATCGGCGCGTTGTTACAGCGCCTGGAAACGGACCACTGGCAACTGCTGATAGGCGTGGCGAGTTATGCCGCGGATGCCGGGACCCTGGCCCTGATCCAGCAGGAGTTGGTGGCCGCTTATGGGCGACAAGGGTTTGAAGAGGACGAGCCGGGGCAGTTTTCCCAGTACCTGGAATGGCGCAGCGAGGTGATCTTCGACGAAGACGCAGATACCGCCAAGGCTTACTGGCGGCAGTACCTGCAAGGGCACGAGAGTCTGGTCAACGGGCCAGACTTGCCCTATCGCCTGACCTGCGCAGAAGTCCTGCCGGCAGAACGCTTGAGCGTGCCACTGGATCAAGCGCTGTTGGCCCGCCTGCGCACGGCGGGGCTGCCGCTGGACGTGCTGATCCACGCCGCCTGGTGGGGGCTGCTGGCACGCATCAGTGGTCGCGAATCTTTCCTGGCGGGCTGGCGGCATGATGCGCGCCAGGACTATGAGTTTTTCAGCCACAGCCTGGGCCTGTTCGAGAAAACCCTGCCGTTGGCGATTCGTATTGATCCGGCCAGCACTTTCCGTGAGCTGGTGACCACCCTAGCCGCACAGTTGGATCAGCACCGCACCTGGCAGGAATACTGGACACCGTTGTCATTCCCTCAACAGGCCGCGCCTGCGGTCGGTTTTGGCAATCGGTTGGTGTCGGCACCGCTTGAAGTCGCCGGGATGGTGTGGGCGGGCAGCGACCTGCCGGCCCGTCTGCCCGAGTTCGAGTTGGCACTGCTGCTGGAAATCGCCGTATCGGGCGAACCTCAAGGTTTATCACTGGACTTCAATCCCGCACGCTATTCGGCGCACGCCGTCGAGACGCTGTTGGGCCAGCTGCGCCAGTTGCTCCACAGCATTGCCGACAAACCGGATGAAACCCTTGCCCGCCTGAACCTGCTGGATAACGAGGAAAAGAGCCGGTTGCTGGCGCTGAACCCGCCGGCTCAGGTGATGCAGGCGCTGCAGCTGTTGCCCCAACGTATCGCCGCTTGGGCCGGCCAGACGCCGGATGCCGTGGCGTTGGTCGCGGCGGGCCAGACCCTCAGCTACGCCGAGCTGGACGCCCGCACTGCGCAATTGAGTGCCGAATTACTGCGCCAGGGTGTGGGAGCTGGGTCGATTGTGGGCTTGGCGCTGCCGCGCTCGGTGGAACTGGTCGTCGCCATTCTCGCCACCTGGCGTGCGGGCGCAGCCTATCTGCCGCTGGACCCGCAATGGCCAGTGGCGCGCCAGGCTGAAATCGCACGGCACGCCGCCGCGAGCCTGATCCTGGTGGCACACGCGCCGAGCCAGGATGATCCGCTGACCTCGTTCAAGCTGCTCAACCTGGGCGCCGCGACCCTGGATGCACCGCTGGCCCCGGCGGTATCCGTGCAGGCCCATGATGTCGCGTATGTTCTGTTCACCTCCGGCTCAACCGGCCAGCCCAAAGGCGTGGTGATCGAGCATGGCGCGTTGCTCAACTACACCGCGAGCAGCAGTCAACAATTGGGCCTGTCCGCCTGCCGCGATTTTGCCTTCAGTTCCACGGTAGCGGCGGACCTGGGCAACACCGCCTTGTTCGGCGCGCTGTACAACGGCGCTACCCTGCACATCGCGGATGACATCACCCTGCAAGATCCCCAGGGCTTCGCCGGGTTCCTGCGGGAAAACCGCATCGATTGCCTGAAAATCGTGCCCTCACACCTGGCCGCCTTGCTTGAGGCCGATACCGCCGTACTGCCTGGCACCCTGGTGCTGGGCGGTGAAGCCATCGGCGCAAGCCTGGTGCAGCGCATTCGCCAGCTGCGGCCCGACTGCCGTGTATTCAACCATTACGGCCCCACCGAAGCGACGGTGGGGGTGATGGTGCATCCGTTACTGCCCGCTGAAGACGTGACCCATGGCGTGCCGCTGACACAGGTGCTCGCCGGCAACCAGGTCTTCGTACTCGGCGCGGATGCACAACTGCTGGCGACGGGCGAACTCGGTGAGTTGTTCATCGCAGGCCGACAGCTGTGCCGAGGCTACTTGCAGGGCGAGGCTGACGCAGACGCGTTTATCCAAAGCCCACTGGTGGGCGGCGAGCGTCTTTACCGCACGGGAGACCTGGCCCGTTATCGCGTGGAGGGGGGCGTGCAGTTGTATGGCCGTCGTGATCATCAGGTCAAGGTGCGTGGTTTTCGCATTGAGCTGGCGGAGATAGAGGCGCAGTTGCTGCGGTTGCCCGAGGTCAGTGAGGCCGTGGTGGTGCTGGTGCAGGAGGAGCCGCAAGCGTTCGTGGTCATGCGTGCGGCGACGGCAGAGGACGCAGGGCCTCAATTGAAAAACCAACTGGCTCAGCACCTCCCTGCGGCCATGGTGCCACGCCAGATTGTGAGCCTTGAACGCATGCCGCGCCTGCCAAACGGCAAGGTTGACCGCAAGGCGCTGCAGCACGCTCAACCTGTAGTTTCCCAGGCGGTGTATGTCGCGCCACGGGATGCGCTTGAAACGCTGTTGTCCACGCGCATGGCCCAATTGGTCGGTTTGGAACGGCTGAGCATCGAGGAGGACTTTTTCGCCGCAGGCGGGCATTCCTTGTTGGTTATCAAGCTCGTGGCAGGTATCCGCAAACTGCTGCAATGCGAGATTCATCCGGGTGTGGTGTTTGATCACCCCAGCGTGGCGGCACTGGCGCGAGTGCTGCGCGAGCGTGAAAGTGTCGCGGGGCAGTTGGAGAATATCGCCCAGGCGCGTTTGCGCTTGGATGCAATGACACCTGAAGAGAAAGCGGCGCTTGTGGAGAAGGCCAAGCAGTTGCAAGCGAGCAAGGAGCAGGGATAGGCATGTAAAACGGGCTGGCAATCAGCCCCGTTGTTTTATGGCGGGAATGCTCGAGTGGCGCTTAGCGCTGTTCCCCCAACCAGCTCAATACCCCTTCATAAATACCCGCAACCGCACCGGTAATACCGTTCATGCGCAGGAAGTCATGGGTCAACCCCGACTCTACGTGCAGGCTCACCGCTGTGCCGCTCGCCGCGAGCATCTGGGCGTAAGCCTGCCCTTCGTCATACAGCGGATCGTACTGGGCCAGGCTGATATAGGCCGGGGCCAATGCTGTCAGCCCCTCCGCCAGCAGTGGCGAGACCCGCCAGTCGAGGCGCTGTTGGGCATCCGGGCAATAGTGGTGGTAGAACCATTGCAGCGTGGCCGTTTCCAGCAGGTAATCCTCGGCATATTGGCGATGGGAATCACGCTGCCGCGAGGTATCGGTGACCGGGTAAAACAGCAACTGAGCCCAGGGTTTGAACGCCAGTTGCAGGGGGGCTTTCACTGCGGTGATCGCCAGGACAGTCGCCAGCGTTGCCCCCACACTGTCACCTGCCAGGGTAATCCGGTTGTTGTCCAGTTGCAGGTTGCCAGCCTGTTCGGCCAGCCAATTGGCGGCGTCGAGGCTGTCGTTGACAGCGGTCGGGAAGCCCGCCTGTGGCGCCAGCCGGTAGGTGGGCGCGAACACCGCGTACTCGCCGCTGGCCGCGAGCCTGCGGCAGATGGAGTCGTGGGAGTCCAGGCTGCCCACCACATACCCGCCGCCGTGGAAATACGCAATCACCGGCAACTGCGCGGTGCCCGGCGCCCGGTATAGGCGGGCGGGCAGGGCATGGCCATCGCGGGCGGTGAACGTCAGTTGGCCGACCACCACGACCCCGGCGGGCTGGGGTCGAGAATGGCCGAAGTCTGTTCGAACTCCCGCCGTGCCTGTTCAACACTCAGTGCGTGCATGGGTTGGCTTTTACCGGTCAGGCGACCCATCTGTGCCAATTCCAGAAAACCTTCGAGATCAGGGTCCAGGGGCATTGCATGTTCCTTGTGAAATAGGCTGAAGCGCGCCCCTGACCATCAGGGGCGGCGACGGTTTCAACTGGCTACGGGTTGCAGCGCCAGGTGCTGCAACAGACCTTGAAGCAGGGTCGGGTGGTTGAGAATGTCGTAGTGGCCGGCGGCGATCTGTTCGTTGCTCCGGGCGCTGGCCATGTTCGATGCAGGCTGGCCGGCAATCGCCTTGGCCCACCAGCAATGGGCTTGCGCCCGGGTGGGCGGCAAGCCGTCCAGGCGCGTGGACAACGCCTTGAGTTTCATCGCTACCTGGAAGGTGTGAGCCAGCTCCTCGGTGCTGATTGCAGCGTACGCCGATCGTGCGGCGGCACCCACCTGGACCTGCGCGATCAGTTGCTCCAGCGCCGCGCTGTCCGTCGTCGCCCCGACCTCAAAGGTTGGCAACTCCTCGGCCGAGAGGCCGAACAGTACCGCGAGAAACCCGCGCAGGTCTTCGCTCCAGTCGTCGCTCAAGACCTCCTCGCCAGTGGGTACAAAACTGTCCACCAGGCCGAGAAACTCCACGCGTTGGCCCTGGCTTTCCAGCTCCTGGGCCACCAGCACCGCAAGGGTGCCACCCAGTGACCAGCCCATCAGGTGGTAAGGGCCGCTGGCTTGCTGCTGGCGAATGTACTGGCTGTAATCGATGGCCATGGACGCCAGCGAATCATCGTTCCACTGACGGTCCAGCAGCATGCGACATTGCAGGCCGTAGACGCTGCGCTGTCCATCCAGGCGACGGGCCAGGGGCTCGTAGTCGAACACAGTGCCAAAACCGGCATGCAGGCAGAACAGCGGCGTGCTGAGCGTTGTTTCACTGTTGAGCAGCAGCAGCGGATTAAGGCTCGCATCGTCCTCGGCAAACCCGGACAACTCAGCGATGGTGGGCTTGCCGATCATGTCCCGCAGTTTCAACTCGATGCCGATATCCGGCTGGCTGCGCACCTTCGACAGCACCTTGAGAATGCGCAGCGAGTCGCCGCCCAATTCGAAGAAGTTGTCAGTGACGCCCACGCTCTCCAGTTCCAGCACCTCCTGCCAGATCGCCGCCAGTTGTGCCTCCAACGAATTACGCGGTGCAACGAAGGCGCGGCCCTTGAAATCCGGGTCAGGCAGGGCCAGGCGGTCCAGCTTGCCGTTGGGGTTGAGTGGGAAAGCCGGGAGCGCGAGGATTTGCGCCGGCACCATGTAGTCGGGCAATTCCACCTGCAAAGCCGCACGCAGGCGTTCGCCCAGCCCGGCCGAAGCGTCGGCCACCACGTAACCGATCAGTTGCTTGCCGCCGGCGGTATCGCGGGCGACCACCACGGCGTCTTGCACATCGGGGATCTCGCGCAGGCGTGACTCAATTTCTCCCAGCTCGATCCGGAAACCACGGATCTTCACCTGGTTGTCCAGGCGGCCAAGGTAGTCGATCACGCCGTCGGGGCGTTGGCGCACCAGATCCCCGGTGCGATACAGGCGTGTGCCGTCGGCAGCGAACGGGTCAACCACAAACCGTTCGGCGCTCAGGCCGGGCCGCTGGTGATACCCACGGGCAACGCCTTCGCCGCCGATGTACAACTCGCCCGCCACACCGTCGGGTACGGGGTTGAGGTGTTCGTCCAGCACATACAGAGTACGTTCACCGATGCGGGTGCCGATCGGCGCGTACACCGCGTCGCAGCGTTCGTCGGCACTCACTTTCCACAGCAGCGGGGTCACCACGGTTTCGGTGGGGCCGTACCCGTTGGTCAGGTACTGCGGCTTGAGCACGCGTTTGACCAACTCGAAGTTGGCCTCTGCCACCGCGTCGCCACCGAAGCAGTAGATGCGCACGGGCGGTGGTGCATCGGTTTGGCTGTCGCCGTACTCGGCCAGCTGTTGCAGATACGCCGGAGGGAAGCACGCGATGCTGATGCTGTGCGCGTGCAGCGCCTGCCAGGTTTCTTCCGGTGTCCACAGCTGGTTACCCCTGACGACCAGGCATCCGCCGCTTTGCAGCGTCGACAGCCAACGTTCTTGGGCACCATCGAAGGCGAACGACATGAACAGCAATTCACGGGTGCTGCTGTCCATCTCGTAACGCTCGGCAATGGCCTGGCAATGCATGCGGATTTGCCCGTGGGCCACGGCCACACCCTTGGGCTTGCCGGTGGAGCCCGAGGTGTAAATCAGATAGGCCAGGTTATGGTCGTGCACCAGGGTTGCCGGGCACGTCGCCGGCCAGTCCGACAGGGGCAGGCGATCCAGCTCGATAAGGGTCGCCACGCCCAGGCCGTCGAAGCGCGACCGCAGCGAGTGCTGGCTGATCAGTACGCTCATGGCAGAGTCTTCCACGATCCACTGCACGCGGTCCTGTGGGTAGTCAATGTCCAGCGGCACGTAGGCGGCGCCGGTTTTCATGACGCCATAGAACGCGACAATGACGTCCACCGAGCGCTCCAGAGCGATGCCGACGAACATCTCCGGGCCAATGCCCTGGGCGATGAGGCAGTTGGCCAGGCGGTTGGCCCGCGCATCCAGCTCGCCGTAGCTCAACGCGATACCGTCGCATACGACCGCCACTGCGTCCGGCCGCTCCAGTGCGTGTTGCCGGATCACCTGTGCCAGGTGGGCGCGTGGCGCCTTGGCGGGGTTCAGGTGGTTGCGTTGCAGCAACAATTGCTGTTCGGGGCCTGCCAGCATATTGAGGCTGCCGACGTTGGCCTGGGCGTTGTTCAGCAGTTCCAGCAACAGGGTTTCAAAGCTGCGCAGGATTTGTGCGGTGGCGGCCTCGGTAAAGCGGTTGCGCAGGTAGAGGAATTCAATCTTCAGGGTGTCGCCGAGGTTGATCGCCAGGTCCATGGCAAAGTTGGTCACATCGCGGCTGCTGACGTCGCCGAAGCTCAGGTGTTCCTGCCCGGCTTCCTGCAAACGCTCGTCCACCGGGTAGTTTTCAAACACCAGAATGCTGTCAAACAGCGGCTGGCCACCTTGGCCCGACCAGCGTTGTACGTCCGCCAGGGACGCATGCTCATGGTCGCGCACTTCCAGGTTATAGGCCTGCAACGCTTGCAGCCATTGGGCGACGGGCATGTGCGGTTGCGGGGTCTGGATAATGGGCAACGTGTTGATAAACAGCCCAAGCATGTCCTCTGAGCCTGGCAGGCTGGCCGGACGACCCGCGACCGTCGCGCCGAAGCACACGGTGTCCTGGCCGGTATAGCGCTGCAACAGCAGTAACCAAGTGGCCTGGATCAGCGTGTTCGGGGTGACGCGCAGGCGCTGGGCCTGCTCACGCAAGTGTGCGGTTTGTCGCGTATCCCAATTCAGATACAGCGCCGCGTGGCCTTCCAACTCCATGGCCGGCTTGGGCGACAGGCTGTTGGCGAGGGACGAGGTGCCGTTCAAGTCCTGGAGCTTGGTTTTCCAGAACTGCTCCAGTACCGCTTGGGATTGATCTTGCAGCCAGCGGATGTAATCGCGGTAATGCCCGCGTTTTGGCGGTGCGGTCTGGCCGTTGTAGATCGCGAAGACTTCACCCAACAGCCGCGAGTTGACCAGCCGTCCATGAGGATGTGGTGGCTGGTCCAGATCAGGTAGTGCGTCTGCGCGTCGAGCTGTACCAGGGTCAGGCGTGTGAGCGGCGCACGCAAAAGTTCGAAGCCACGGGCACAATCCTGGCTCGCGAGCACTTCCAGGTCTTGCGCGCTGACGTCCCGTTGCTGCCAGTCGAGTACGTCGACTGGCATCGTCGCCGCGCGATAGACCACTTGCAGCGGTTCGGCCAGTTGGTTGTCGGCCCAGAACCCGGTACGCAGGATTTCATGGCGCTCAATCACGGCGTTCCAGGCGGCGGTGAACCGCGCAACGTCCAGCCCGGTGACCGAGACGGCCATCTGGTTCACGTACAGTGCGCTTTCCGGTGCTTCCAGTGTGTGGAACAGCATGCCCTGTTGCATCGCCGACAACGGGTAGAGGTCTTCGAGCTGTGGCAACGGCACCGGCAGGCGGTCCAGTTGCGCCTGGCTGATACGCGCCAGCGGAAAGTCGGACGGCGTGACCCCCACGTTGGCGGTGTCGCAGCAGTGCTCGATCAGGGCCAGCAGCTCGCGCTTGAGGTCATCGGCCAGGTGCGCAACGGTCGCCTCGTCGAACATCTCACGGCTGAATTGCCAGCCCAGAGTCAGTTCATCGCCGTATACCTGGCCATTGAGGCTCAGCCAGTTGCCCAGTGGCGCATCCAGCGCCTGCTCACGGCCGCTGCCTTCGGCGGCGGGGGCCAGCAACGAGCCCTGTTTGGCATCGAAGCTGCCATCGAACTGGCCCAGGTAGTTGAAGGTGATGCGTGGCGCCGGCAAGGCGCCGAGGCTGGCCCGTGCCTGCGGTGTGCCGAGGTAGCGCAGGGCGCCATAGCCCAAGCCCTTGTCGGGGATTGCCCGCAACTGTTCCTTGATCTGCTTGATGGAGTCGCCAAGGGTGCCGGCCGGTACCAGCTTGACCGGGAACAGGCTGGTGAACCAACCCACTGTGCGGGTCAGGTCGATGTCATCGAACAGGTCTTCGCGGCCATGGCCTTCCAGCTCCACCAGGCAATGCGCGGCGCCGGTCCAGCGGCTGATGACACGCGCCAGGGCCGTCAGCAGCAGGTCGTTGATCTGCGTGCGATAGGCCTTGGGCGCCTGTTGCAGCAATTGTCTGGTCTGACGGGCGTCGAGGTGGGTATGCAGGGTGTGGCTGTAGCGATTGTCCAGGCTGCCATGGGGGCGTTCGCAGGGCAGATCGGGCGTGTCGGCATTGAGTTGCGCCAGCCAGTAGTGCAATTCGTCCTGGGCGGTCGGGTGCTGCGCACGGTGTTGCAGGCGCTCGGCCCAGGCCTTGACCGAACTGGTGCGGGCCGGCAATTGCACCGGTTGCTGGTTGCTGACCTGTTGATAGGCGTTTTGCAGGTCCTCAAAGAGAATCCGCCAGGACACGCCATCCACTGCCAGGTGGTGAATCACCAACAGCAGGCGCTGGCTGCCGTCGGCCACGTGGATCAACACGGCGCGGATCAGCGGGCCGTGTTGCAGGTCGAGGCTGGCCTGGGCTTGCTCGCACACGTCCGGCAGTTGCCCGACGCTGGCTTCAACCTGTTGCAACTGCCAGTCGGCCATTGGCCGGTACTGGGCGCTCCAGTCGCCGGCGTGTTGCTCAAAGCTCAAACGCAGGGCGTCGTGGTGCTCAATCACCGCGAGCAACGCCCGTTGCAGTGCCTCGGCCACCAGCGGCTGGGCAGGTTGGAGCAGTACCGACTGGTTCCAGTGATGGCGCTCAGGGATCGCCGTTTCAAAAAATACCTGGTGAATCGGCAGCAACGTGAGCGGGCCCGTGGCTGGGCCCTGGTCGATCACGTGGGCACTTGCGCCCATACGGGCCACGCTGGCCAGGCCTTGCACGGTCTGGTGCTGGAACAGTTCCTTGGGTGTAAAGCCGATGCCCTGCTGGCGGGCGCGGCTGACCACCTGGATGGAAATGATGGAATCGCCGCCCAGTTCGAAGAAATTGTCGTTCAGGCCAACGCGCTCCAGTTTCAGCACGTCTTGCCAAATGGCGGCGATCTGCTGTTCCAGCGGGCTGTGTGGCGCCACGTAGGTTTTTT
>NZ_JADDUM010000093.1 GCF_015163715.1 Pseudomonas cyclaminis | reverse complement strand
AAAAAACCTACGTGGCGCCGCACAGCCCGCTGGAACAGCAGATCGCCGCCATTTGGCAAGACGTGCTCAAGCGTGAAACCGTCGGCCTGCACGATGACTTCTTTGAGCTGGGCGGTCATTCACTGCTGGCCACCCAGGTCGTCTCCCGTGTGCGACATGCCCTGAACACCGATGTGCCCCTGCGCAACCTGTTCGAGTGCAGCACCTTGCAGGCCTTCGTGGCCACCCTGGAGCAAGAACCGGCCCGCCACGAGCCGCCCTTGGTACGGGTCGCACGCGATCAGCCGCTGCGCCTGTCTTATGCCCAGGAACGCCAGTGGTTCCTCTGGCAACTGGACCCTCAAAGCACCGCGTACCACATCCCGGCGGCGCTGCGCCTGCAAGGCCATCTGGACACCCAGGCACTGCAGCGCAGCTTTGACCACCTGATCGAGCGCCATGAAAGCCTGCGCACCTCGTTCGCCCAGGACGGCGAGCGTACCGTGCAACGGATCGCCGCCCACGCCCCGCTGGCCATCACCGTCGAGTCACGGCCGGGCGCAGACCCGCAAGTGATCCAGGCGTGTGTTGAACACGAAATCCAGCAGTTGTTCGACTTGCAGCACGGCCCGCTGCTCAGGGTCAAACTGCTGAAACTGGCGGATGACGATCACGTCCTGATCCTCACCCAGCACCATATTGTCTCCGATGGCTGGTCGATCAACGTGATGATCCAGGAGCTGATTGCCCTTTACGCCGGTTTCAGCCAGCAGCAACCCGTCAGCCTCGCCGACCTGCCTGTGCAGTACGCCGACTATGGCGTGTGGCAGCGCCAGTGGATGGAAGCCGGAGAGCGCGAGCGCCAACTGGCCTACTGGACCGAACAGTTGGGTGGCGAGCAGACGGTATTGGAACTGCCCGCCGACCACACCCGGCCTTCCGAGCAAAGCTACCGCGGCGCCCAACTGGAACTGGCGCTGGGCCACGAGCTGAATCAGTCGCTCAAGCAATTGGCCCAGCAGCAAGGCGTGACGTTGTTCATGCTGTTGCTGGCCTCGTTCCAAACCCTGTTGCATCGCTACAGCGGGCAAACCGACATCCGTGTCGGTGTGCCGATTGCCAACCGCAACCGCGTGGAAACCGAAGGACTGATCGGTTTTTTCGTCAACACCCAGGTACTGCGCGCAGAACTCGACGGCCAGGCGCGGTTTGTCGACCTGCTGCAACAGGTCAAACACCATGCCTTGCAGGCCCAGGCTCACCAGGACCTGCCCTTCGAGCAACTGGTGGAAGCCCTGCAACCGGAGCGCAGCCTCAGCCATAGCCCGCTGTTCCAAGTGATGTACAACCATGCCAGCGTGCAGCCCCAACACAGCGTCAGCCTGCCCGGCCTGAGCCTTGAAGTCCTGGACGGCACGCTGCCCAGCACCCAGTTCGACCTCTCGCTGGACACCACCGAGTCCGCCGACGATCTGCTGGCCACCCTCACCTATGCCATCGATCTGTTTGAAGCCCCAACCGTCCAGCGTCTGGCCGGGCATTGGCAAAACCTGTTGCAGGCCATCGTCCGTAACCCGCAGCAACGCCTGGGTGAACTGGACATGCTTGGGCGTGAAGAACGGCACCTGATGCTCCATGACTGGAGCAGCGCCACCCTCGATTACCCAAGTGAACAACGGGTCCATCAGCTGTTTGAAGCCCAGGTGGCGAAGCAACCATCAGCCCCGGCATTGCTCTTCGAAGACCGCCAGTTGAGTTACGCCGAACTCAACGCCCAGGCCAACCGCCTGGCCCGCCATCTGGTGAGCCTGGGCGTCGGGCCCGACGTGCTGGTGGGGATTGCCGTGGAGCGCGGCCTGGACATGATCATCGGCTTGCTGGCGGTGCTCAAGGCCGGCGGCGCCTACGTGCCCCTGGACCCGGAATACCCGCAGGATCGGTTGCTGTGCATGATCGAAGACAGCGGCACGCAACTGATGCTGACCCAGAGCCACTTGCGCGAACGCCTGAAGATTCCTGCCGATGTGGCGCACCTGTGCCTGGACCAGAACCAAGCCTGGGTCGATCTGGACGATAGCAACCTGGTCAATCGTGCCCATGCCGATAACCTTGCGTATGTAATGTTCACCTCCGGTTCCACGGGCCGGCCAAAAGGCGTGGGCATCAACCAGTCCTCGCTGACTCGCCATGCCTATGTGTCGCTGGGGTTTTTCAATCTCGATGGTGGCGACCGCATCCTGCAGTTTTCCACCTTCAACTTCGACGGTTTCGTCGAGCAGTTGTATCCGGCACTGATCTGCGGCGCGTCGGTGGTGCTGCGCGGCACTGAAATCTGGGACACCGAGACGTTCTATCGCGCCCTGCTCAAACACCAGATCAGTGTGGTCGACCTGACCACGGCCTACTGGAACCTGCTGGCCAAGGATTTTGCCGCGGCGGGTCCACGGGATTACGGGCGACTCAAGCAAGTGCATGCCGGTGGTGAAGCCATGCCGCCGGAAGGCCTCGCCGCGTGGAGCCAGGCCGGCCTTGGCCACGTCAAATTGCTCAACACCTATGGCCCTACTGAAGCCACGGTGACAGTCACGGCCCTCGATTGCACCGACTACGTAACCGGCGCCCGCCCGACGCCACTGACCATGCCCATCGGCAAGGTTCTGGCCGGGCGCAGCATTTACCTGCTGGACGACAGCGGTGCCCCGGCGCCGATTGGCGTGGTGGGCGAACTGATGATCGGCGGCGAGTTGCTGGCACGCGGTTATTTCAATCGCCCTGACCTGACGGCCGAGCGCTTCATGCCCGACCCGTTCAGCCAAGTCGGCGGCCGCTTGTACCGCACCGGCGACCTTGCGCGCTACACCCCCGACGGGGTGATCGAATATGTCGGCCGGATCGACCATCAGGTGAAGATTCGCGGTTTCCGTATCGAGTTGGGCGAAATCGAGGCCCGACTGCTGGAGCAGGACGTGGTGCGAGACGCCATCGTCCTCGCCCAACCGGCAGCCAGCGGTTTGCAGTTGGTGGGTTATGTGGTGCCCCATGCCACGGCCGTGCCCCACGCAGAGCTGCGTCAGTCGATCAAGGCCGCGTTGGCAGCCGTGCTGCCGGACTACATGGTGCCGGGCTTCCTGATGTTCCTTGATGTACTGCCCCTGAGCCCCAACGGCAAACTGGACCGTAAAGCGCTGCCCAAGCCGGATGCCAGCCAACAGCAAAACCACTATGTGGCGCCGCGAACGGCCCTGGAAACCCAGGTCGCCGAAATCTGGCAAAGCGTGCTCAACCTTGAGCAGGTGGGCCTCACGGATGACTTCTTCGCACTCGGCGGCCATTCGTTGCTGGCGACGCAGATCATCTCCAGGGTGCGTCAGGCCCTGGGGCTGGATGTCGCCCTGCGCAGCCTGTTCGAACGCAGCGTGCTCGGGGATTTCGTCGCCGGCCTGGACGGTCGCGCACGGCAGCATGAGCTGCCACTGGTGCCCGTCGAACGCACTCAATCGCTGCCCCTGTCCTACGCGCAGGAGCGCCAGTGGTTCCTCTGGCAATTGGACCCGCATAGCGCCGCGTACCACCTGCCGGCCGCCCTGCGCCTCAAAGGCGCGCTGGATGTCGCGGCGCTGGAGCAAGCGTTCAATCAACTGATCGCCCGTCACGAAGCACTGCGCACCACCTTCGTGGTGGAAAACGAACAACCGCGCCAAATCATCGCCGACCAGGCACCGCTGGCGCTGGTGGTCGAGACGCTGAACGGCACACCGGACGACGCCACGATCAGGACGTTTGTGGAGCACGAAACCCGGCAACTGTTCGACCTGCAGAACGGCCCGCTGCTGCGGGTCAGGCTGCTGCGCCTGGCGGACGATGAACATGTACTGGTACTTACCCAGCACCACATCGTTTCCGATGGCTGGTCGGTGCAGTTGATGGTGGAGGAACTGGTCAGCCTGTATGGCGCCGCCCAGGCTGGGCAGCCTCACTCGCTGGCGCCGTTGCCCATCCAGTACGCCGACTATGCCGCCTGGCAACGGCAATGGATGCAAGCCGGCGAGCGCGAACGTCAACTGGCCTACTGGACCGGCCAGTTGGCCGGCGAAAACAGCGTATTGGAGTTGCCGACAGATCGCCCACGCCCGGCTGAACAAAGCTACCGGGGTGCCCACCTGTCACTCACCCTCACGCCTGGCCTGGGCGATGCAGTGCAAGCCTTTGCCCAGCGCCTGGGCGTGACGCCGTTCATGCTGTTGCTGGCGTCTTTCCAGACGCTGTTGCACCGCTACAGCGGCCAGAACGATATCCGCGTCGGTGTGCCGATTGCCAACCGCAACCGGGTCGAAACCGAGGGGCTGATCGGCTTCTTCGTGAACACTCAAGTCATGAAAGCCGAGTTCAGCTCGCACCTGCGGGTCGAGGCTCTGCTGCAACAGGTCAAGCAACATGCACTGGATGCCCAGGCGCATCAGGACCTGCCGTTCGAGCAACTGGTAGAGGCCTTGCAACCGGAACGCAGCCTCAGCCACAACCCGCTGTTCCAGGTGATGTTCAACCACCAGAGTGCCGACAAACCCAACGCCACCGAACGTCCATCACTGCCTTCGGCGTTGCAGGTCGAGGGATTGGACTGGGAAGGCAGCACCTCGCAATTTGACCTGACCCTCAGCACCAGTGAATCGGCCGAGGCTTGAGCGCGACCCTCACCTACGCCACCGACCTGTTCAACGCCTCCACCATCGAGCGCCTTGGGCGGCATTGGCAGCAACTGCTGCACAGCCTCATTGCCGACCCACAACAGCGGGTTGCCGACCTGCCGATGCTGGACCACGCCGAGCAACAGCAGATCGTCAGCACGTGGAACGCCACCACCACCCACTACCCGCTTGACCACAGCGTCCAGCAATTGATCGAAGCCCAAGTGGTCGCCACGCCCGATGCCCCGGCATTGGTGTTCGGCGACCATCAGCTGA
>NZ_JADDUM010000092.1 GCF_015163715.1 Pseudomonas cyclaminis | reverse complement strand
CCTCTCCCGCAAACGACCCCGAGAAGCTGCACATCTCCAAGAGCACGCTGTACAGCTACCTGCGCCACCGTGGTGTCGAGATCGGCGCGTACCAGAAGAGCGCCAGGTCACGCGACCAGCAGCCTTCGGCCGCGTCGCCGGCAGAGCCGCCCGCCGCCGAGCGGGTGGCCACCGTCACCCTGCGCCTCGCGGTGGTGAATAACAGCAAGTTCGTGCGCGGCCGGAAGCGGGCCACGGAGAACATTGAGCGCTACTGCCTGGAGCCCTATGGCATGAAGCGGCTGGATGCCGGCCACTATGAGTTGACCATTCCGTATCGGAGCGACGATGAGCTGGACAAGAGCGTGCATGACCTGCTGACCGAGATCAGCCAGGAGGCCGACATGCGCAACTGTTTTGTCGAGATGGGCGCCTGGGAAGAAGACACCGAAAAGCGTTGGTAGGGCTTACGTTGGTTTTTGGTTCCATTGCTCCCCAAACCCCAACTTCACCGCTTCGGTAAAGGCTTCCATCGTGTTGGCGATGTTCTCGAAGCGATAGCGGTAGTTGCGCGCCGGCGGCACTTCGGTGAGGCCGAACCCCGGAAGGTCGGGCGCGATGACGTGATAGTTGGCGGCCGCAAGCTTCGGGATGAGATCGCGGAACATGTATGACGAGCCACCGAAGCCCATGAGCAGCAGCACCTGCGGGCCTTCGGCGGGTCCGGCCTCGCGGTAGAAGACGCGCACGCCGTCGACGACAGCATAACGGTATGCGACCGGCGTGCTTGCTGCAGCGGCTGCTGGAGCCGCTGTGGGTGCAGCGTGCGAGGCGAGCGATGCGCCCAGGCCAAGACCGATGGTCGTTGCGACCAGTCCGGCGCTAAGAAGGCGACGCGCAGAGCGAAGCCAGTTGAACGTGTCGAATGAATTCATGCTGGTTCCTTAAAAAAGTGTGGGTGCCGCGTTGGATTCAGCGGCGTTGGATCAACTCGATTCGGTAGCCGTCGGGGTCGTCGACGAAAGCAATCACGTCGGGCTCGCTGCCATCCGCTGGGCGGCTGCTCAGTGGACCGGCGGGCCGGCTGACGCTCGCGCCGAGCTGCTTCAAGCGCTCTACGGCGGCATACACGTCATCCACGGCCAAGGCGATATGACCGTAGGCGTTTCCACGCTCGTATTCGCTGCGACCCCAGTTGTGGGTGAGCTCGATCACGCTGTGATCGGCCTCACTGCCGTAGCCCAGAAAGGCGAGCGTGAACTGGCCGTCCGGGTAGTCCTCGCGGCGCAACACGTCCATACCGAAAACCTCGGTGTAGAAGCGCAGGGAGCGATCCAGGTCGCCCACGCGCAGCATGGTGTGCAGAAGGCGGCGCGGCAGTGCTGCCTCAACTTCGGGTGTCACGTCTGTGCTCCTTGAAGAAGCGGCGCCGTCGGTCTGTGCCGGCGGCGCGCCTTGAGAGGTCGTCCGGCGCACCCACGATCAGCGGGTGCACCTGCTGCTTAGCGCTGACTTCAGCTCAGTTCGCCGCCGAAGCGCTGCACGCCCTTGCCGGTGGCAAAGTTGTGCAGTCCGAAGCTCGGGAAGGTGCCGCGCAGGCCTTCGAACTTGCCGGTGGAATCGACCACCTTGTGCATGACGGTGAGCGAGACCTCGTCGATGCCCGGCACCTGGATGCCTGTGGCGGTGTCGACCGTCGAGATGCGGCTGCCGTCGCGGCTCATGAATTCATGAACCATCGTGAAGCTCGCGCGGCGTCGACGAACTTGATTTCACTGGTGGCCTTGGCCCAGATCGGGCCGTCGAAGTCACCGTCGCCGGTGGCCAGGAAGGTTTCGATATGCGGCAGGTATTGCACGGCGGCGAAAGCGCCGATGCTGAGGGGCTTGGACATGATGCACTCCTAGGTTGGTGTTGCCCCTCCCGCGATGAACGAGAGGGACCTGTTTAGATCAAAAGATAAGGGCTTCCGTGGACCTTGTCCATTCGCCGTTCGAGAACAAGTAGCCCCATGCGCGAAGCCGCAGGTGCCATCCATCCTTCGAGTTGTATTCGCGCCAAGCCGCCACCTCGAGCTGTTTGTCGATGATGCCTTCGAAGTCTGCGCTTAACGGGCTGTACTTGACGGTTTTGAGTTCCATGAATCCCTCGATACCGCTGAGATTCAGCCGGTACCTGAGGGCATCTCCCTGCCCTTCCTCGAACGCCAGGAGTGGCACCCGCAGACGGGGCACCCCTTCCCAGTCACCCATCACCAACTCTAGGCATCCACAGTAGTCGGGCTCCCCGGCCTTGCCGCCGTTCGGGTTTGCGATAAGTTTGCCTTCGACGGCTTCACAGCTAACAAATAGTGTCATTGCGTTTCTCCATAGGTTGCCCGTTCGACATCGACGGGTACAACGAGATGCGCCACATCGAACAGTACGATTGAGCGTCCACAGATCTGACGACCCTATTGGGGGTCTCCTCGTTTTCAGTGCAATAAGTGACGGTACGCAAAGCTAGCACTGGCGCGGGGGTGGTCTGGGTAGACCGTTGATTTCATTGACTTTCCTGTTCGCTTTGTAAACGGGTATGGTGGCCTCCCACTTTTGAGGTTCACGATGCAGGGTTGGCACACAACGTTTTTGGGGATGCGTGGGCTCCCCCGCGATATCAGCGACTTCGAGATGAAGGCATTTTTCACCTTCGATGGTGCCGAGCGCGACGCAATCAATGCACGCCGAGGTGATTCCCACAAGCTTGGTCTGGCGCTCCATATTGGTTTCCTGCGCATGAGTGGGCGTTTGCTCGGTGCCTTTCGGGTAATTCCAGTAGCCTTGTGGCGCCACCTTGGCAACGAGCTTGGCATTGCAGCACCAGAAGTCGCCTCGCTGAGAGCCATGTATGAACGCGGGCGCACGCTATTCGATCACCAACAAGTAGCCTGCACGGTCCTTGGATTCCAGTGGATGAGCGAGCACCAGCGCCGCTCACTGGTACGTGAACTGCGCGACGAAGTGGCGCGCTGCGCCGACCGCGATCAGCTACTCGTGCGGGCGCGTCAATGGCTGTACAAGAACAAGCTGGTGATCGTGCACGAGCGGGCAATTCGGACACTGATTGCGGCGGCACTTGCCCAGCTTGAAGTTGAAACAGGCACCGCCATCGCCGCCAGCGTTGATCCAGCAACACTTGATCGCTGGCGAGCCTCAGTTTCAGAGCTGCGCCCAGATGGACAAACCCAGCAGAGTTGGCTATGGGCTGCACCGGCGAAACACTCAACCCGCCAAATCAGCGAGGTACTGGAGCGCATCGACCTGCTTTACACGCTGGACGTTCATAAGCACCTGGCAGACATCCCCGATCTCATCTTGCGCCGCTACGCGCGCCGACTTGTCTCCAGGCCGCCCTCAGCCGGAGCCAAGATCAAAGAGCCAGCGCGCACCGTGGAGGTCGCATGCTTTCTTCGGTATTGCCTGTTCACCACCACAGACCAGTTGATCCTTATGGTGCAGCGCCGGATCGCCGATCTGTGGCGTCAGGCTGCCGCCGATGTCCCCGCTACCGTCAATTGGGCCGCAATGTACAAAACGCTGCTCGGCGAACTTGTTGCCTTGAGCGCGCAAGGTGCGGTGCCAGATGCTGAGTTGCGTGCCCGTCTTGAAGCCTTGATCACCGAAACCCAGAAACGCAAACCACCGAGCAGGGCCTCCCTGGTCCGCGAGGGATTGATTGATGGAATTCGCCCCGTGCGGTCGTTGCTCGTCGCCATTGCAAAGCTGCCCTGGCAGGCCACCGGCGAGCATCCTGCCATCGAGTACCTTGCCAAGCTGCAAGCTTTATATCTCAAAGGATCCAGAAAGCTGCCAGTTGAAGTGGTGGCACCAAGTCTGGGAATGATCTGGCAGGTTTCGATCTCCAGCCCAGACCGGGAACGGGCGTTTCAGGCGTTGGAGGTGGCCACCCTGTTTGCCCTGCGCCGCGCGGTGCGCAATGGCTCGGTCTGGATTGAGCACAGCCTGAGCTTTCGGGGTCGTGCGCGCTTGTTCTTCACGGACGAGCGTTGGCAGGCAGAGTCCAAGAAACACTATGCCCGTCTATCGTTACCCAGCAAGGCTGCCACTTTCTTGAAGCCTTTGCTGGCCAGAGTAACTGCCGGTGTCGATGCGGTGGCCGCTGCAGCCCGCAGTGGCGTACTGCGCGTGGATGATGAACTCCATTTGTCGCCATTGCCCGCAGAGGACGAAGACCCAGAAGTGACCAAGCTGCGCGCGGCTTTGGATCACCGCATCGGTGAGGTTCAATTGCCGGAAGTGATTCTGGCCGTTGACGCCCAGGTGCGCTTTAGCTGGATCATGCTCGGACGTGAGCCGCGCTCTACCGACGAGCTGCTGATGGTCTATGCCGGCATCATGGCCCACGGCACCAGTCTGACTGCGGTCGAATGCGCGCGCATGATTCCGCAATTGTCTGCCACCAGCATTCGCCAGGCCATGCGCTGGGCGCGGGACGAACGGCGTCTGAGCCAGGCCTGCCAGGCTGTGCTGGAATTCATGCAGCGACACCCGATTGCCGCCACCTGGGGGCGGTCCGATTTGGCATCTTCTGACATGATGACCATGGAGACCACCAAACGGGTGTGGCAAGCCCGGCTTGATCCTCGGCGCAACACACCTTCCATTGGAATCTACTCCCATGTAAAAGACCGGTGGGGCATCTTCCATGCGCAGCCCTTTGTGCTCAATGAGCGCCAGGCGGGCGTGGCCATTGAAGGTGTCATCCGCCAAGAAAAGCTGGAGACCAGCCAGCTTGCTGTGGATACCCATGGCTACACCGACTTTGCCATGTCACATGCCCGTTTGCTTGGTTTTGATCTTTGCCCGCGGTTGAAGGAACTCAAACAGCGCCACCTCTTTGTGCCACGCGGCACCAAAGTGCCCGCAGAAATCGCTGCGGTGTGCGAAGCCAATGTCGACGTCGCTTTGATCGAAAAGCATTGGGATAGTCTGGTGCACCTGGCAGCCTCGGTCATGAGCGGACATGCCAGTGCGGTGGCAGCTCTTGCGCGGTTCGGTTCTGCCGCCCAGGGCGATCCAATCTATGAGGCTGGCGTGCAATTGGGGCGGTTGCTGCGTACGGCGTTTTTGGCTGACTACTTTGTCAAGGACGCTTTCAGGAACGAGTTGCGCCGGGTGCTCAATCGGGGCGAGGCTGTTAACGCCCTCAAGCGCGCCATTTATACCGGCCGGATCAGCCCGGCGCAGGCCAAACGTGTCGATGAAATGCAGGCTGTGGCCGATGCGTTGAGCCTGATGGCCAACATCGTGATGGCGTGGAATACCTCACAGATGCAGGCGGTCCTGGATCGCTGGTCGAACCGCCGCCAGGTCATTCCACCGGAACTGATCGAGAAGATTGCGCCCACCAGGCTGGAGAGCATCAACTTGCGGGGTGTGTTTCGCTTCCCGGTTGACCGCTATGCTGACCAAATCCTGCCTTCGCGGCCAAATGCATCGATAACTGGCACCAATGGATGAAACCGACCAGGGGTTATGCCGAGATAAGGCAAAAATTAGGACATTCGTTCTGCAAGATATTGAACTAAAAGGAAATTTATTGAGTTCTTGATTGCTGGTCATCCCCCGCCTGACTAGCCGTCTATGCTGATGTTTTGCCTTACTTGGGGGATGAACTCAATGGCTTCGGTGGAAAGGACAGCCTACCCGCTCTTGCCCAGTCAGTTGCCAGCTAAGGAGCTGCATCGATGCTATTCCCTGTCTGATTCAGAGATCGAATGGGTCAATAACACCGCTAAGAGTCCAGCGCTATCGATTGGGCTGGCAATCCAACTAAAGGTGTTTCAGCAGCTACACTATTTTGTTCCGTTCGAGGAGCTTCCTCAGGAGCTCATCAGTCATGTCCGACAATGCCTTCGCTACGGCGCACGAATAGCTCCGCGCTACAGCAACCCCCGCACCCTTTACCGACACCAAGCGGCGGTTCGGCAGTACCTGCAGGTTACACCCTTCTATAGCAGCGACGGGCTAGCGATCACTGAGGAAATCGCACGTGACTGCGCTGTAGTGCTTGAGCAGCGAGTCGATCTCATTAATGCCATGCTTGATGAGCTGATTCAGCGTGGCTATGAGCTTCCGGCTTATTCGACGCTCAACAACATCGCAGAAACCGCTTTGGCGAGTGCTCAGGAAGTTACCTTCAACCTGATCGTGCTCCGAGCGCCAATCGAGGTGATCTACAAGCTAAAGGAGCTGCTCGACACGGATTTCGGGCGTCGGCAGAGTGACTTCAACGCACTCAAGCAGGCACCCAAGAAGCCTTCCCGCAAGCACCTGGAGGTGTTGATCGACCACCTGGCGTGGTTAGAGAGCTTCGGAGATCTGGATGCCATTCTTGAGGGGGTCATCGATGCTAAGATCCGCCACTTCGCCACCCAAGCCGCCGCGTCGGACGTCGCCGAGCTGAAGGACTGCTCGCTGCCGAAACGCTACACACTGATGCTGGCCTTGATCTATCGGATGCGGGTGCGAACTCGGGATCACCTGGCCGAGATGTTCATCCGACGGATTTCGACGATCCACAAACGCGCCAAGGAGGAGTTGGAGCAAATCCAGGCGCGGCAACGCCAGAAGCTGGAGCAACTGGCGGCCACCCTGGATGGCGTGGTGCAGATTCTTGTTCAGGAACCGGATGACCAGGAGGCTGGCAGTCTGATCCGGGAATTCCTCTCTCCCGATGGCAACCTGGATCGGTTGCGCGAGACTTGCGCCGAAGTCCAGGCTACGGGCGGTAACAACTACCTGCCGCTGATCTGGAAGCACTTCAAGTCCCATCGCTCGCTGTTGTTCCGTCTGAGCCACCTTCTTCAACTGGAACCCACGACTCAGGATCGCTCACTTATCCAGGCGCTTCAGCTCATCCAGGACAGCGAAAATCTACACCGCGAGTGGATCGACGAGCATGTCGACTTGTCGTTTGCGTCGGAGCGCTGGGTTAAGGTCGTGCGTCGTCCTGCCAGTGAAGGGCCACCTACCAACCGGCGCTATCTGGAAGTCTGCGTGTTCTCTTACCTGGCCAGTGAGCTGCGCTCGGGTGATATGTGCGTGCTGGGGTCGGAATCTTTCGCCGACTACCGTAAGCAGTTGCTGCCCTGGGAAGAATGTTTCCATCGTCTACCGGCCTACTGCGAAAAGGTGGGGCTGCCTGGCACGGCGAAGGAGTTTGTCGCCTCCCTCAAGATTCAGCTGGAGGAAACCGCGCAGCATCTGGATGAAAAATTCCCTTCTTGCCGAGGTGACGTATCGATCAATGAAGCCGGCGAACCGGTGCTACGCCGAGTGATAGCGCGGGACATCCCGCCTTCGGCCATCTCGCTACAGACGGCGCTTATGCAGCGCATGCCGGCCAGGCACGTGCTCGACATCATGGCCAACATTGAGCATTGGATTCAGTTCACTCGGCATTTCGGGCCGATGTCCGGCAACGAGCCAAAGCTCAAAGAACCGGCCGAGCGCTACCTGATGACGATCTTCGCCATGGGCTGCAACCTTGGCCCCAACCAGGCCGCACGGCATCTGGCCGGTAATGTCACGCCGCACATGCTGTCCTATACGAATCGCCGCCATCTCTCGCTTGAGAAGTTAGACAAGGCTAACCGCGAGCTGGTGGAACTCTATCTGCAACTTGACCTGCCCAAGCTCTGGGGCGATGGCAAGGCGGTGGCCGCGGACGGTACGCAGTTCGACTTCTATGACGACAATCTGCTGGCCGGCTACCACTTCCGCTATCGCAAGATGGGGGCCGTGGCGTACCGACACGTGGCCAATAACTACATCGCGGTGTTCCAGCACTTCATCCCGCCTGGTATCTGGGAGGCAATCTATGTGATTGAGGGGTTGCTCAAGGTCGACCTCAGCGTCGAACCCGATACGGTGTACTCTGACACCCAGGGCCAGTCGGCCACGGTGTTCGCCTTCACTCATCTGCTGGGCATCAATCTGATGCCGCGTATCCGCAACTGGCGCGACCTGGTGATGTGCCGGCCAGATCGCGGCGTTTCGTATAAACACATCAACCGTCTGTTCACCGACACCGCCGACTGGCACCTGATCGAAACCCACTGGCAGGATCTGATGCAGGTCGCGTTGTCAATCCAGGCCGGCAAGATTTCCTCACCTATGCTGCTGCGCAAACTTGGCTCCTACAGTCGGCGCAACAAGCTCTATCATGCCGCGCAAGCGCTGGGCAGCGTGATCCGGACGATCTTCCTACTCAACTGGATCGGCAGCCGCGAGTTGCGCCAGGAAGTCACCGCCAACACCAATAAGATCGAGTCCTACAACGGCTTCTCTAAGTGGCTGTCCTTTGGCGGTGACGTGATCGCCGAAAACGATCCGGACGAGCAACAGAAACGCCTGCGCTACAACGACATGGTGGCCTCGTCGGTGATCCTGCAGAACACCGTGGACATGATGCGCATCCTGCAGAAGCTCGCCCGTGATGGCTGGCAGTTCACTGACGACGACGTATCGTTTCTCAGCCCCTACCTAACCAGCAATGTCAAACGTTTTGGGGAGTTCAACCTGAAACTCAAACGCCCACCGGAACCCTGGATCAAGGATTCCATTTTCCAGCAGGCTGCGGGATCAATGCGTGCGAAACAGATGTCTGACAGCAACGTTGAGGTGACGAACTGATGCATATCCCGCCAGCTTCGTTCCGCGTGACACCTTATGGGGACGTCGATACCAAGGTACTCGACTCTCTGCGTGCAAGCTACGACACCGCTCAGTTGCTCAACTTGGTCGACCGGCTGGATGCCTGCCTTGCTGAAATCGGAGGGGTCGGCAGCATTCGAGAAGACTTCCTACGCCTGCATGGCATGGCCATGACGGTACTGGAAGGTTTCCCCCTCACTGTGGCTACCAGTGATGTCGACAGTATTTGGGCGCAGGCGATGGCCCTTCAAGAGGATATTTCTGCTTTATGTTCATGCTTGCAGGCGGGTTCTAAACACGTTGCTCCTTTGGCAGCGCTTGCTCCTGACTATCAGGACTAGACTATTCGTGCAAATGGGCTGCCGGCAGACTGAATACAATGGAGGTGCAGAGTAAAACTGATGCTGCAGGACTGACGAGTAACTCTATAGCATCGCTGTACTGTGGGGTGAATTTGACTCTGGGTAGCCGGTTTTGACGCCCTGTAGGCACGCTGCCATCCTCCCGGGCATCGGCCTAGATAAAACTACTGACGAAGCCTTCGGGCTTACATTAGCCACGAGCGGACTTGCATTAAATCTCAATGGACTCACGCTTTCTAAAAAAAACCAGAGCCACTTTCCAGAGGCAAAGATTAGTCGTCGTGACGGGTACTGACCTCTGGTGTGCAGGGGTGATCAGGCTCGGATGCCGCTCTCTTATCCGCGCGCGATATGAAGCGCTGATAGCATTCAAGGCCACAGAAGTGCACGACGTACTCGGTACCTTCCGGCGTCAGTGCGGCGTCAAGGGAAATTTCCTTGCAACATTCGCAGCAACTGATAGTGGGGGTGTCGTTTGCGTTCATGATGGGGTTTCTCCATCGTCCAAGAAAACCTAGTAACTCTTCCACACCTGCGATCGAACCTGCGCGCAGATCGACCTGCGGCTGGCAGTGCAGCAACAATTCCCAACGCTCCCAAGCCTGCCGCAACTCGGCAGCGGAGACCGCGCCGTGCTCCGAGCGGGTCACGCCCGCTTCCGAAAGGCCCGTAGAGCCGCTCTCAGGAAGAGGACGAAGAGAACCGTCAGCACGAGCGTCGCGAGGCTCCAATGCTCGCTGACGAAGGCCCCGGCCGCAGTCCCCGAGAGCAGTAATGCCAGCACCGGCAGATGGCAGGGGCAAGTGAGCGCGGCGAGCACACCCCACGTGTAGGCGTGCCAGCGGGGCATCTTGATTGATTCGGATTGGTTGGTATTACGCATGGGTGTGACCTTCGATGGCACGATGAGTCAGCCCGGCCAACTCCGTTTTCACTGCGTCTAAAGCTGCCAGCCGGGTCGCGATTTGCCCAAGCAAGCGGTCGATACACCCGATCACATCGGTACTATCGTCTGCATCGAGCGCTCGACAGAGCCGCGCCAATTCGTCGAGCCCGATACCGGACTCAAAGGCGGCACGTACGAAGCACAGCCGCGCCAGGGACCGCTCATCGAAAATGCCGTAACCGCTTTCCGTGCGCCGCGCGGGGTGCAGCAAGCCGCGCAGCATATAATCTCGGACTATATGGACACTGACGCCCGCGTCCTCGGCCAATCTGGATATGGAGTAGGCATTCATCGCCGACACTCCCGACCTTCACCGCAAACTGGGGCGCTCAGATATTTCCTTCCGGCTAGGCGCTCAGGTAGCCAGATGAGCAACGGTGCAGCTCCCAGAGCCAGTAGCAGCCACAACCTGGAGAGATGCTCGCCGTTTTGGTCAAACACATAAGCCAATAGCGCACCAACTGCGAGCAACAGGAAGTGAGGCCCCGTTATGTAGCAGTGAAGGCGGCGACAACGCGTGGCGTTGACCAGGCAGGCGCCGCCCATCACGGCCAGCGCGGCGCCTGCTGCCAGGAACAACGCGGGGCGTCGATTAGACAGAACAATCGCTATCGTCGCCACGACGGCAGGCAGGCCCCAGAAGCTGACCAACTGCCATGTCTTGCGTAGGCTGTCGCACCTACCGAGATCGTCTGCCGTGTTGCTCATGTTTCAACCTCCCTCTCTCATTACCCTGCGCAGCAGGACAATTGTTTGACGTCTTTGTTAAAGGTCTGTGCGGCGAGTTTCAGTCCCTCGACCATCGTCAGGTAGGGGAACAACTGGTCAGCCAATTCCTGCACGGTCATACGGTTGCGGATGGCGAGTACCGCCGTCTGGATCAGTTCTCCTGCTTCCGGGGCCACAGCCTGCACTCCCAGCAGTCGGCCGGAGCCCGCTTCGGCAACCAACTTGATGAAACCCCGCGTGTCGAAGTTGGCCAACGCGCGCGGCACGTTGTCCAGGGTCAAGGTGCGGCTGTCGGTTTCGATCCCGGCGTGCTGCGCTTCGGCTTCGCTGTAGCCGACGGTGGCCACTTGCGGATCGGTGAACACCACGGCCGGCATGACGTCGAGATTGAGCTTGGCCTCGCCGCCGGTCATGTTGATTGCCGCGCGGGTGCCAGCCGCTGCCGCGACGTAGACGAACTGCGGTTGGTCGGTGCAGTCGCCGGCCGCATAGATATCCGCTGCGCTGGTGCGCATGCGCTCGTCGATCTGGATGCCGCCGCGCTCGTCCAGCTGCACGTCGGCCGCTTCCAGGTTCAGGCCCTGGGTATTGGGCGTGCGGCCGGTGGCGACGAGCAGTTGGTCGGCACGTAACTCACCATGGTTGGTGGCCAGTACGAACTCGCCGTTGGCGTGGGACACCTGGCTGGCTTGCGTTTGCTCCAGCACTTCGATGCCCTCCATACGGAAGGCCTCCGTCACCGCCGCGCCGATGGCCGGGTCTTCGTGGAAGAACATCGCACTGCGTGCCAGGATCGTGACCTCGCTACCCAGCCGGGCGAAGGCCTGCGCCAGTTCCACTGCCACTACGGAGGCGCCGATCACGGCGAGCCGCTTAGGGATTGTATCGCTCGCCAGTGCCTGGTCTGAGGTCCAGTACGGCGTGTCTTTCAGTCCTGGAATCGGTGGAACGGCCGCGCTTGCGCCGGTGGCGACCAGGCAGCGGTCGAAGGCTACGATGTGCTCGCCACCCTCGGCCAGTTTCACGCTGAGCGTGTGGCCGTCCTGGAAACGGGCGGTGCCGCGCAGCACGCTGATCGCCGGCGTGCTCTCCAGGATGCTTTCGTACTTGGCGTGGCGCAGTTCGGCGACACGGTCTTGTTGCTGCGCGAGCAGACGTTCGCGTAGGACGGTCGGCGTCATGGCGGAAAGCCCGGCGTCGAACGGGCTCTCGCGGCGCAGATGGGCCACATGCGCGGCACGAATCATGATCTTGGAGGGCACGCAGCCCACGTTGACGCAGGTGCCGCCGATGATGCCGCGCTCGATCAGGGTGACGCGGGCACCGCCTTCCACCGCCTTGAGCGCGGCCGCCATGGCGGCGCCACCACTGCCGATGACCGCGACGTGGAGCTTGTCGCCCTCTTTCCCGGCGTCAGTGCTGCTCAACCAACCCCGTGCCTTATCGAGCAGGCCAGGACGGGCTTGTACCATGGCGTCTTCGAACGCCGCTCGATACCCCAGGGCCTCGACAGCGGCCTGCATCTGCTCACGGCTTGCGCCCTCGTCGACCTTCAGTTCGGCCTTCCCGCTGGCGTAGGAAACATCCGCCCGATGCACGCCCGGAATCTTCTCCAAGGCCTCTTTCACATGCACGACACAGGAGGCGCAGGTCATACCAATGATTTTCAGTTCGGTCATTTCGTTACTCATTAGATCGTCTCTTGTCAGGTTCACTGGTTTGGCGGCGTCGGACAGGCATCCGGCCCACAACGGCGATGAGCGGGCGACACGAGATCCCATATCGACACCCCAAACATGAGGGCCAGGCCGATATAGAGCAGCCAACCGCTCCGCCAGCCATAAGCCCGCATAAAAAATACCGCTGCCAGTACCAGGGTAGGACCGATCAGGCCGAGCGCAGTCCGTCGCCACTGCCGATGATTGAGCCAGCCGAGGGCATTGACGAGCAGAGCCAGTCCAGCAAACAGAGGCAGCAGCGTGGTGATGAACAGGCCTTCCCACTGGCTCAAAAAGCCCAGACCGAACGCGGCCCCCAGACTAGCAAGGGCGGGAAAGCACATGGCGCAGCCTATGGCAGAAATCAGCACGCCGACGGAGCCGGCTTTGTCACCGATCCGCGTGAACAGATTGAGAGGATTTGCCATCGGAAGTCCCTCCTATTGCTTGACGCTGGACGGATAGCCAGCGTCCTCGGTCGCCTTAGTCAGCGCCAGGGCATTGGTCTTGGTATCGTCGAAGGTGACGATGGCCTCGCGGTTCTCGAAACTCACCTCAGCCTTGGTCACGCCATCGACCTTGGTCAACGCCGTCTTCACCGTAATCGGGCAGGCGGCGCAGGTCATGCCCGGCACCGCCAGGGTGACGGTCTGCGTGGCCGCCCAGACGGGTGTGGCGACCAGGCTGGCGAGGGCTAAGGATGCGAGCAGTTTTCTCATGGTGAACTCCTGATCAGTAGAACAAGGGAAGGATGTAGGGGAAGCCGAGCGCGACCAGCACCAAGGCCGCCACCAGCCAGTACAGCAGCTTGTAGGAGGTACGTACCTGAGGGATGGCGCAGACCTCGCCCGGTGCGCAGGCTTGAGCGGGGCGGAAAATGCGCCGGTAGGCGAAGAACAGCGCCACCAGTGCCGCGCCGATGAAGAGCGGGCGGTACGGTTCCAGCACGGTCAGGTTACCGATCCAGGCCCCGCTGAATCCCAGGGCGATCAGAACCAGCGGCCCCAGGCAGCAAGCCGAGGCGAGGATGGCGGCTAGCCCGCCAGTGAAGAGCGCCCCGCGCCCGTTTTGAGGTTCAGACATACGCTTGCCCTTTCAAATTTGGTTTGGATAGCTTAAGCTTACTTCCGTAGTTATGTACGGAGTCAAGCGATATGGAAAAAATTTGGAGAATCTGACCATTGGCGTTTTTGCCAAGGCGGCCGGGGTCAATGTGGAGACCATCCGGTTCTACCAGCGCAAGGGCCTGCTGCCGGAGCCAGACAAGCCCTATGGCAGCATTCGCCGCTATGGCGAGGCGGATGTAACACGAGTGCGGTTCGTGAAATCGACCCAGCGGCTGGGCTTTAGCCTGGACGAAATCGCCGAGCTACTGCGGCTGGAGGATGGCACCCATTGCGAGGAAGCCAGCGGCCTGGCCGAGCACAAGCTCAAGGATGTGCGCGAGAAGATGGCCGACTTGGCACGCATGGAGGCCGTGCTGTCTGAACTGGTGTGCGCCTGCCATGCGCGGAAAGGGAACGTTTCCTGCCCGCTGATTGCGTCACTGCAAGACGGAACGAAGCTCGCTGCATCGGCGCGGGGGAGTCACGGGGTGACTACGCCTTAGCGTGCTTTATTTTCCGAATTCTGAGACGACCCCAATACTGTGTCGCGGCTCAAGAAGCAGTGGGAGGCTGAGCACGCCGAGTGGCAGAAGCGGGGCTTATCAGAGCAGCGCTACGTCTACTGGTGGGCAGACGGCGTGTACAGCAACGTGCGCATGGATGACCGTCTGTGTCTGCTGGTGATCATCGGCGTCACTGAGCAGGGCCGCAAGGAGTTGGTCGTCGTCGAGGATGGGCAGCGTGAGTCAGAGGCCAGCTGGAAAGAGCTGCTCACGGGGCTACGCGAGCGCGGGCTGACGACGGCCCCCAAGCTAGCGGTTGGCGACGGCGCCATGGGCTTCTGGGCGGCGTTGAGCAAGGTCTATCCAGAGACCGAGCACCAGCGCTGCTGGGTCCATAAGACTGCCAACGTATTGAATAAACTGCCGAAATCCGTGCAGCCCAAGGTCAAGGCCGACCTCCATGAGATCTGGATGGCCGAGACCCGCGATGAGGCGCACAAGGCTTTCGATCGCACGGTGAAACGCTTCGAGGCCAAGTACCCCAGAGCCATGGAGTGCCTGGCCAAGGATCGGGAGGAGCTGCTGGCGTTCTATGACTACCCGGCAGAACACTGGGTGCATATCCGCACCACCAACCCGATCGAGTCGACCTTCGCCACGGTCCGCCTGCGGAGCAAGCGCAGCCGGAACTGCGGCTCCAGAGCGACGACCCTGGCGATGGTCTTCAAGCTGCTTCAGAGCGCCCAGAAGCGCTGGAAGCGGATCAAGGGGTTCAACAAGCTGGAGCTGGTCGTGAACAACGTCCAGTTCAAGGACGGCGAACCCTTGACCGATCAGTCAGACAGGACTGCCGCCTGACCGGCCATACACAGAATTTGACAATAACTCGCGTTACTTAGCGGAAAGCGCTCGCCATGCCAAGCTAGATACCACCAGCCGTTATTTGCACACCGAAGCCGATGAGTGGCATCAAGAGCAGCAGCGCCACCGCTTGAAAACGCCCCCAAAAGCAGGGGCTGAAACGTTATAATAGCCGCGACTGTGATTCATCAACGCAAAGGATACGCCATGGCAACTTCAGGCGCAGAGCTAGCCCAACAGGAGCTGGTCGAAGAGTTTGAGATGTTTGATAACTGGATGGACCGTTATCAGTACATTATTGATATGGGAAAGCAGCTGCCTGACTTTCCGGAGGAGCGTCGTACGGAAGAATATAAAATCCAAGGCTGCCAATCCAACGTGTGGACGTGCCATGAACAGGCAGGCGACAAACTGGTGTTCAAGGCTACATCGGATGCTGCCATCGTATCAGGGTTAATTGCCGTATTGCTGCGTATCTATAGTGAGCGCACAGCCGAAGAGATCAATCAGACCGAGCCGCATTTCTTGAAAGATCTCGGGCTTGATAAGCACCTTTCACCCACGCGCAGTAACGGCCTGCACGCCATGTTAGAGCGTATCTATCAGGTGGCTAAGCAAGGATAAACGTTAGTGGCGGCAGAAGGTTGAGCGGCAACGCTCAGTAGGGCGGTCGTCATTTTCACGGCAGAGCGCTTCGCTGCGCCCACCGGGCACCGGATCCATGCCGCCTGGGCTGCCTGGGTGGCATTTCACGATGCGTTTGACAGCCATCCAGCCGCCTTTGAAAGGGCCGTGCACCTGGATGGCCTCGATGGTATAGGAAGAGCAGCTTGGCCAGAAGCGGCAGCGAGGGCCAAGCAGTGGGCTGATGGTGTATTGGTAAACGCGAATACAGCCCACCATCACTGCTGTTAGCAGCTTAAGAAAAACCTGTTTAATGGCGAACAGCCAATTTTTCACGGCGCTTTTTTACCGTATAGCGTGGCCGGATCAATCAGCGGCTCGCTGGTAATCTTGGCGCTGTCTGCACCGAGCGACACATAAAAGCAGCTGCGACGGCCGGAATGGCACGCGGGACCAGTTTGCTCCACCTGAACCAGCAGCGTATCACCATCGCAATCTAGCGCTGCGCTTTTAAGGCGCTGTTGCTGTCCTGATGTCTCACCTTTGCGCCATAGCTTTTGGCGCGAGCGTGAGAAGTAGCAAACTCGCTGCGTTGTTAACGTCTCTTCCAGGGCTTCTCGGTTCATCCACGCCATCATCAGTACTTCGCCCGTATCATGTTGCTGGGCAATGGCGGGAATCAGGCCGTCTTCATTAAAGCGAATGGCATCTAGTAGCGTTGCAAGCTTGGGCAGGGAAGCTGTTGTGGTCGCTGACTCTAACGCCTTAAAAAGCTGTTGAGGGGCGAGTTCATCAAATTGGGACATTAGGCATTACTCACGGATCGGCATGCTTGACATAAGCCCTGAAGCTCAATCGTTTGGCGCTCAACGTTGAAGCCTTGGCCTGGGCCAGGGCGGCAAGCTGATCGCTAATTTCATCAAGGTGCAGCTCTTCGACGTAGCCGCACTGGCGACAGATAGTGAGGTTATGCACTGGACGCCAACTCGCCTAAAGAGGTCTCGATCACCATCAGCTCTTTTCGGCGCACATCGATCTTCCGACGCAGTTGCTCGACACATCCGTGTACGCACTTGCTATCGCCTGCATCCAACGCCCTGCAAAGTCGCGTTAACTCGTCGAGCCTGGGTCCCGACTCGAAGGCCACGCGCAGGAAACGCAACCGTTCCAGTGTTTTGGCATCGAAAACGTTGTAGCCACCTTCGGTTCGCCAGGCGGGATGCAACAACCCGCGCATCAAGTAGTCGCGCACAACATGCACGCTTACGCCTGCATCTTCAGCAAGCTTCGAAATCGAGTAGGCATTCATGCCGTGTTTCGCTCGCTGTCTTCTAACAGCTTATGCGCGATCAGATGTCCGAGACCGAATGCATTCTCGACAGGCACGAGCTCTATCCCCGGGTGCGTCGAAGCCCATGCATTTGCAACAGAAGGCGATGCAAAAAAATGCACATGACAGCAAAAGGAACAGCGAATGTCGGGTGAAGCATCCGGCGTTAGCAGAGACACCATTGTTTCCGCCGGTTCAACCTGAAGCACTGCTTCTGGCGCAACTGTGAGCGTAATCGGCCTGCCGGTGGCAGCACAGCGCGACGTGACACGGGCTGTTTTGCCAATCAAAGCGGGAAACATCAAGGTGTCGAGCGCACACCAGGTGTATAAACGGCGGCCATCCACTTCAAAAACGTGAGGGGTTTCGCGTAGCGTCAGGGCCAGTCCAATGATATTGCCCTGCTCGTCATATTCGGTACCGGGCGCCGGCTCAAGTACAGTTGCAACCCTCTGCCCAGACCATCCGAGTGCGGTGCCGAGCGCTTCGCGTGACACAGGCCTTCCCATCACAAGCTGACGAAGCAGGGTGACGAAGAGGGTTGCGAACTCTTCTGGATGATTGCCAGATGAGAGGCTCTCGGCAATCTTTTTGGAATATATAGTCTTGTCCAAATTCCACCTCCAACATCCAAGCAGCGGTTACGCGGCATAAACCCACCCTTGGCGATTACATGCCGCGCTTTTCAAAGATCACGTCAGCGTGCGCTTTGCCGGCGTTTCCATTCCTGGACCAGCAATTGCGCTTGCTGCACCTGTTCGGGCTTCATTTGAGCCGCATAGTCGGCAATGACTTTTGCTGCCGTTGGTTCTCCTGACGCTGCTGCCAGACTCATCCACTTGTAGGCCTGAACCTGGTCGCGCGCGACCTCACCGAGCCCCTTCGCAAACAGTTGAGCCAGCCTGACTTGAGCCTGCGTGTGTCCCTGCTCGGCAGAGAGGCGGTACCACTTGAACGCCTGTGCATCGTCGGCAGGAGCCGCACGCCCTTTCTTATACATACCGTCGACTTCGCTTGCGTAGAGGCGCCCCAGGTTGAACTGCGCATCAGCTTCACCCTGCTCGGCCGCCCTGCGAAACCACTGGATCGATGCAGCATGGTCTTGTTTTACGCCCATACCGCATTTGTAGGCAAGACCCATGATGTTCTGCGCCATGGCATCGCCCGCCCTCGCTTTCTTTTCCCAGCCGTCGACGGTCTCCGGCGCCAATGTTTCGATCGCTGCTCCCAGCTTAGAAAAGTCGTAGGCCGCCAGCGCATTGTTTGACAAGCCAAACGCTGCAGTACCCGCCAACAGAATGGTTAAGCATGCACGGGTGCAACGTGCTGTTAGTCTAATATCGCAAAACATAAAAACTCCTCTGTCGCTCTTTTCGTGTCCTTGGTTTAGCCCGCACAGCACGATAGCTGTGTCACATCCTTCGAGAAAGTCTGTGCCACCAGTTTGAGACCTTCCACCATGGTGAGGTAGGTGAAAAGTTGGTTGGCAAGATCCTGGACGGTCATGCGAGCCCGGATGGCAATCGCGGCAGTCTGGATGATCTCGCCTGCTTCCGGTGTTACAGCCTGAACCCCAAGAATGCGTCCAGATCCAGCCTCAGCGACAAGCTTGATAAAGCCGCGCGTGTCGAAGTTGGCGAGTGCACGCGGCACATTGTCGAGCGTGAGAGTACGACTGTCGGTTTGCAGGCCGATGCGCTGGGCTTCTGCTTCACTGTAGCCAACCGTGGCAACTTGCGGATCAGTGAACACGACTGCCGGCATAGCGTCGAGATCGAGCGTTGCGTCGCCGCCGGTCATGTTAATGGCCGCACGAGTGCCGGCCGCTGCCGCCACATAGACGAACTGCGGCTGGTCGGTGCAGTCGCCGGCCGCGTAGATGTTCGGGCTACTGGTGCGCATGCCCTTGTCGATGACGATGGCCCCCTGCGCATTGACGGCTACCCCCGCCGCTTCCAATGCCAGGCTGCGCGTGTTCGGTGTCCGGCCGTGGCGACCAGCAGCTTGTCGGCGCGCACTTCGCCCTGTCCAGTGGTCAGCACGAATTCGCCGTCCACATGGGCGACTTGGCTGGCTTGCGTATGTTCCAGTACCTTGATTCCTTCGGCACGGAAGGCGGCTGTGACGGCCTCGCCGATGGCAGGGTCTTCGCGGAAGAACAGCGTGCTGCGCGCAAGGATCGTGACCTGGCTACCCAGCCGGGCGAAGGCTTGCGCCAGTTCCAGCGCCACCACCGACGAGCCGATGACGGCCAGGCGTTCGGGAATGGTGTCGCTGACCAAGGCCTCGGTCGAAGTCCAGTAGGGTGACTCTTTCAGGCCCGGAATCGGCGGCATGGCCGGACTGGCACCCGTGGCGACCAGGCAGCGGTCGAACATCACGACGCGCTCACCACCCTCGTTCAAACTAACGATAAGGCTCTGGTCGTCCTTGAAACGCGCTTCACCGTGCAGAACGGTGATGGCTGAATTGCCGTCCAGGATGCCTTCGTACTTGGCATGACGGAGTTCTTCGACACGGGCCTGCTGCTGGGCCAGCAGCCGCTCGCGCAAGATCGTCGGCGGTGTGGGTGGCATGCCGCCGTCGAATGGGCTTTCCCGGCGCAGATGGGCGATGTGGGCGGCGCGGATCATGATCTTGGACGGCACACAACCGACGTTGACGCAGGTGCCACCGATGGTGCCGCGCTCAATCAGCGTGACCTGCGCGCCTTGCTCGACGGCCTTCAGTGCTGCCGCCATCGCGGCTCCACCGCTGCCGATCACGGCGACTTGCAACGGGCGCTCGCCGCCGCTGCCCTTGTCGGCGGCACCCATCCAGCCGCGCACCTTGTCGAACAGCCCAGTGCGGTTGTCGGTCGGCGGGGCATCGGCGAGCATCGCTTTGTAGCCCAGGCCAGCCACGGCGGCGGTCAGTGCGTCCGGCGCTGTGCCTGGATCAAGGGCGAGCTGGGCCGCGCCCTTGGCATAGGACACTATGGCAGATTGGACGCCGGGTACTTTTTCCAGCGCTTCCTTGACGTGCGCCGCGCACGAGTCGCAGGTCATGCCGGTGATTTTTAGATGGGTCATGCGACAGATCCTTTTTCGTTTGTGGTAGCAGACAAGGGCGTCAGATGTGCTGCGCTGCCGTTTTCAGTGCCTCACTTCTTGACGCTGGACGGATAGCCTGCGTCTTCGGTGGCCTTGGTCAGCTTCTGCACGCTGGTCTTGGCATCATCGAAGGTGACAACCGCTTCGCGTGTCTCGAAGGTCACGTTAACTTTGCTGACGCCTTCGACCTTGGAAATCGCCTTCTTGACGGTGATCGGGCAGGTGGAGCAGGTCATGCCCGGTACGGACAGCGTGACGGTCTGGGTGGCGGCGAACACGGGGGCAACGAAAGCGGCGAGAGCGAGGGAGGCAAACAGTTTTTTCATGATGAACTCCTGGTTAGTAGAAAAATGGCATGACGTAGGGAAAACCAAGCGCGACCAAGACCAACACGGCGACGAACCAGAAAATGAGCTTGTAGGTGGTGCGCACTTGCGGAATCGCGCACACCTCGCCCGGCTTGCAGGCTGCGGTCGGTCGGACGATGCGCCGCCAGGCAAAGAACAGTGCAACCAGCGCCGCGCCGATGAAGATCGGGCGATAAGGTTCCAACACCGTCAAGTTGCCGATCCAAGCGCCGCTGAACCCCAGGGCGATCAGAACCAGCGGCCCCAGGCAGCAAGCCGAGGCGAGAATCGCCGCAAGCCCCCCGGCGACAAGAGGGGCGCGCCCGTTTGATGGTTCAGACATGCATTTCTCCTTTCGAGCATTTGATCGATGGTTTAAGGTTAGTCCCGTAGTCATGTACGGAATCAAGCGGTATGAAAAACAATTTGGAAAGCCTGACCATTGGCGCTTTCGCCAAGGCGGCCGGGGTCAACGTGGAAACCATCCGGTTCTATCAACGCAAGGCGCTGTTACCCGAACCGGACAAGCCCTACGGCAGCATTCGCCGTTACGGTGAGGCGGATGTCGCCCGGGTGAAATTCGTTAAATCCGCGCAACGGCTGGGCTTTAGCCTCGATGAAGTGGCCGGGCTGTTGAGGCTGGATGACGGTGCTCACTGCGATGAAGCGCGTGTGCTCGCCGAGCAGAAGCTTGGGGATGTGCGTGGCAAGCTCGCGGATCTGCGACGGATCGAGTCAGTTTTGGAGCAACTGGTTCACGACTGTTGTGCGAGCCACGGGACTGTTTCCTGTCCGCTGATCGTTTCGCTGCATGGGGACAACTCGGGCGTTAACCGAGGATTTCCCGTTGCGTAAGGCGCCCCTGTTGGTCGGCTTGCGCTTAGAAAAAAGCGGCGCTCAATGAGCGCCGCTGAATGGCCAAAGGAGCACTTGCAAAGGGCACAGTTTGGTATTGCTATTTGCCCTCGCGCCTCAGCAGAGTGGGCTCACGTTGCATCTGGTCGAGTAGCACAGGCTCTACTTTGCAGGCGGACAGGCGGGCTGCGCTTCGCTACGGCCTGCCGCCGTGGGGCCCAGTTGCTTAATCTCCTTGACGGTTTCCGCCACCAGGGTCGCTTCAGCCCTCTCGCGTGCAGCAATTCGCTCAATCGCTCGGTCGCTCCCGCCCTCGGCCCATACGGTGGATGACAGCAGAGTCGCACCCACTACCAGCAGCAGTCTTAGGTGTTTCATAACGGCGATCTCCTCTCGGGTTTTCGATCCACGATTCAACTCTACCTCCGTAGTTAAGTACGGAATCAAGGAGAGAGGAGATGAAGGTCCTGGATTATGGCGCTGAGAGGAAATGGCAGGGCTCCGCCATGAAGACGGCGATTGCTTCAGGGCCGTCTAGGGCTGCTGCTGGGTCGTAGTCGTAAATTTTTTCGCTCATTCTGACCTCCACTCGCTGGCGAGTTTTTTAGCCGCTTCAATATCACGGCTTTGGCTGCTTTTGTCGCCGCCGCACAACAGCAAAACGAATTCATCACCTCGCTGCTGGAAATAGGGGTTGGGGGAGCAACGGAACAGAAAGTGCACTTAAGCTCAGTCGCTGCCCCGCAAACCCTTGCAACGTCTGGATAGTTTCGAAAAACGACCGTTTTATGAAACCGTTTCCGCTATCGCGAGGAAAGGTCACCAACACCCGAAAATCAGTGCAATAAACCTTTCTCACGAATCAAAGTTCGTTAATTCGCAGTCGCTGACGAGTAAAACGAACTCTAATTCGGCTTACGTTGGTTTTCAGTTCCATTGCTCCCCAACCCCCTTTCTCGGAAAACTGTAGGAGACGTATGTGGGACTGGACGATAGGGAGTACATGCAGGAGCGAGCGAGGCAACGCGCCCGCGAAGGGAATCAGACAGACCGCTCAGAGAACGATCCGGTAAAGGATGCCTACTACAACCCAAAAGATTTCCGTCGCGAGCGGCTTCGCATCAAAGTTCCGAACTGGGGAGGGGAAAGAGAGGGGGGCGAATCCAGTAGCCCAGGCGTTGGAACTTTGTACTCGGTCTTCCTGGTAGGGATCGTGGTGGGATTCTTTATCACCTGCCTGCTGGGCTTGCTTCGATTCGAGCTTTTCGCCTGGGGACTCCAGATGATGCAGCCGCTAGCGATGTTGTTCTTGGAAATCTAGCCAATGCCCATCGACCATTACGTTTAGATAAAAGCCCAGGTCATCGCTGGGCTTTTAGGTTTCATAGAAACAGAGAATCACTGACCAACAAATACCGCTTCAACTGCCGCCAAGGCCTGGCGCGCCCCCTCAAGCTCTGGCTGTATCAGCTTTAAGCCCCCCAGATCGTTGCTCATCACCGACACGCAATCCTGAAGCGCTTTTTTTGCCTCAGTGAGAGCAGCCAACAGAGCAGAATCTTTGGCCTCCGCAGTAGCCGATGCCCCGTCTACTACGCTGAGGCGTTTGCTGAGAACGAAGTAGATGTGCGGGAAAACCAACTCCTGGACAACACCAGCATTCTTCGCTGCTTTTGCTGACGCTTCTTCGACGATAGAGATCAGCTCTGCCTTGTGGATCGGGTTGAATAGTTGCATGTGGTGGCTCCCAGTGACGAATGCCCCCAGCATGCCGACCATTCCGCAAAACCCAAGCCGTCAAGCACGCACTCTGCCGAAGGTCGCGCAAGCGGCTTACCCCTTGACGCCTGCATGGCAAGTTGCACGCATGGTCGACACAGCGGGGTACCACCAGCGGATCAACCCGGTAATGTTCGTAGCAACGAAACAACCATTCAGCAGCAACAATCCCCAGGCCTGCGCGAGAACGGCGTAGCAGCAGAGGCTCAAGCTCGACACGAGGAATAGCCACCATCCCCACGGAGAAACACGGGTATTGGTGGAGATCATCAGCGCGCCGAGGACGCCACAGAGGCTTCCGATCCACTCGAAATACAGGGTCATAGGTCAGTCCTTCACATGTTCCAGGGAGATTTCTTCGGCTCGAATTTCATTGATGATCCGATGAGCATTGAGCCGACACTGGACGGGATACGCCAGAGGATCGTGGCCTCGGCGTTCAAAAGCTACGATGAGCTGGGCCTTCCAGGCGATACCAGATGACTTCGGGTCGGGAGCTAAGCCGCGGCCAGCAGCAATGCGAGCTTGCCGGTAGCACCGACTCCAATCAGCCCTGGTCGCGCTGTACCGGCCAAGACTGGGTTTACGAGGGAAACACATAGGCACCCCTCAGATAAGCGCAAATTTGCGGAGGGAGTCACCGAGCGTCCCTGTCCATACAGCGCCCGACTTCGAGCTTTCCCCGTGATAGACGTTGAAGTGCTCGCCCTTCTTGATCGAATTCGGAACACAGGCACGCCGCACCACAGGATGCCCGTCGATATCGAAATCCTGAAAACCGTGATGGGAGTTCACCAAGCGAGCGGTGAAGGTCAGTGGCTCTTTGGAGTTTTTCTGGCTCATGCAAATGACTCGATTGAACTGGATAGCCTTCAGGGTGAATGCGTCCCCAGAAAACCCAACTCCAATAACCGGGCCGTATTTGTCCAACAGGCTGTTGGACGACCTCCATTTCAGGCACAAAACCAGCGTGAAAACGCGCCCGGCCTAGTTCCCAGCCCGATAGCATCAGGCCAAGCCAAAGTGGCTTGCTAACCAATCACAGGGAATATTTTTCATGCAGAACGAACAACTTGAATACGCGGGTTTCTGGGCGAGAACAGGGGCGTGCATTGTTGACGGCATCCTTTTCACCCTGGTTTCCCTGCCGCTCCTGATGATGATCTATGGCACGGGCTATTTCAGCAGCGACAAGCTGATCCAAGGGCCAGCGGATTTAGCAATCAACTTTGTCCTGCCAGCGATCCTGACGGTAGTTCTGTGGCGTCGTCTCCAGGCTACGCCGGGGAAGATGGCGCTGAAATTGCGGGTTCTCGACGCTGAAAGCGGCAACACCGCAAGCGTTCGACAGTGCATCGGCCGATACCTCGGCTATGTAGTGTCGACCCTACCGCTGGGGCTTGGCTTCTTCTGGGCGGCATTCGATCGCCGTAAGCAGGGGTGGCACGACAAGCTCGCCGGAACAGTGGTGGTACGCGAGCTCAGAACACAGCCGGTGAAATTCCGGAGCTGATCACCCTGCTCAGTTGAGCCGGACGTGGCGTTCTGGCTCATCCACCAGCCGTCCGTGGTTGGGAGTTTTTCAACCCATGGGATGCTGGCCACATCAACTGATCAAGGTGAAGCGTAATGAGCAAGCAAACCACCGAAGCCCAACCGGAGCTGGAAGTCGTAGCCACCATCGAAGTGATGAGCTACGACGAAGAAACGACCTACATCGAAACCCGCAGCGATCGGATCAACTTCGACAATGCAGTCAACGATGATGCCCTGGTGTTCAAATCCGACGCCGAGCGCGTAATTTCTGGCCTGAGCTACAAAGCCGAGCTGTACGACGAGGTATGGAGCAAAGCCAAGGCGTTGGGATTCATGAATGTGACTATGGCGTTGGAGGAGGTGGAGAAGCTGCGCACCAACCCTGCGATTGCCGGGCTGCTCGAGGCCCTGGGGAAAATCGCAACTGGCTCCACAGGCATCATGGATCGCGACTCCGAGCTTGCCCAGATAGCAGCAGACGCACTCGCCGAGTACAACGAGGGCCTGCCTCCTAAGGGCGGTGCGTAATGTGTACCACACGCGATGTCACCGACCATGCAACAGCAAATCAAGGAAAGCCTCGCATGAAATTGAAGTACATCACTCGAACCGTAGCGGTGGGTTTGTTCGGACTTATAGCGCTTGTAGGCACTCAGTTTGTCATGACGTCCAAGGACGTGGCGCTGGCGCGTGAGTCTGCAATCTCGGCCTGGGCTAAATCGAATCCAGACGCGGCTGACGCAGTGGCTCGTTACCGGGAGTGCTTGCGCGGTCCGTCCGAGATCCCGCCAAATCAAGCCCCTGTGCGCATGCTGACCATCTCCGAGTGCGCCGAAAAAATTGGCACTCCTTCACTGGCAACCGCTATTCAGGTGGCTGACGAAACGGTTGAGGTTCCGGCCCCCCTGCGCTGGCTCTGACCCGCCGGAGCCCCATCAAAAGTAATTCCGACGCTCCAGTGTCCTGAAAACGAAATTTCTACTCCTCATCCCGCGATAGCCTCCTGATCGAATACACCAGGAGGATTCGCTCTCATGAAAATCCGCAGTCTCTGCGCCCTCGGCAAAATGAGGGCGTACTCCGCTGACCGACAAATGGTCACTCTCTCGCCCAAGGCATTCAGCATCCCCGCCGGCATAGATCCGCTTGAGCACGAGCCTGAAGCGATCCACGACTTCATCCAGAGAAACCGCTGGCTCCATGCAAACTGCATCGTCGGCCTGCACAACAGTCACAACCAGCTACTGGAACCGGGCGAGGTCGTCATGAGCGGTACCCGCTCGTCCCTGATGCGCTGCCTGCTGCGCTGGGAGGCGCTGCGTATCCTCCCTGTATGGGTCGATGGCTTCGACAGCCTTTCTGATGATGAGCGCGCTACACGCGCCAAGCAGCTCGAATGCCTTGACCAGGCCCGCCACCGGCTCCTTTCCGTCGATAGCTGGTATCAGACTGACCAGGAACATTACGAGATAGCGCGTGCCGTCATGCGTACTGGTCACTGGGCGCTGGAAAACCTCCCCCCACTTGATGGGCTGGAGTGGCCAACCGGAGAGATCTTCGACCTGAAAAACCCCAGTCTTTCTGCTGAGGCCGTTGAGACCGGATACCTCGAAGGGATATTTTCCATGATCGAGCGAAAGGGTCGGTTCCATGGGGAGGGCGGGAGCATTCCAGCAGACGAATTGTTCGGTATTGCGCTCATGAGCCCCAAGTCTGGATACGAGTTGCTGGTGAAGCTGCATATACAGATCGAAGCAAACCGGGCTGAAGCAGCCTATGCCCGCCGGCAGCGGGCGATTGCCTGACCCGAATCAGGAGAGAAAGGATCATGCTCAACCGTCGATATCCCGTACTGATCTCTGGGAAACGTTACTCGCCGGAGTTCCAGACCGATCAGCAGTACGCAAAAAACTGGAAAATCGTTTTGGAGAGGGCCTACGGCACTCATGCAATTTGCCAGTGCCCAAGCAGCGGTTCCCGAAAACTCTCGATCAAGCGACGTGAAGATAGCGATGGTTTTCACCTGGCGCGGTTCGCCGGTACAGGTCATGAACACTCAAACGATTGTCGGTACTACGCGCCGGCCCCGGAGCGTTCCGGCATGCAAGGGTATGCCGTTGGCGTAGTCGAGGAGGGCGAAGATGGCAGCATTCGCGTGCGCCTGGCTCGAGGCATTCGAGTCCAGGCCCCTCGATCCGAGGAAAGCGAAAGCACCTCGGTGACAAGAGCGCCTGGAAAGAGCAAGCCGGCTATGACGTTGCTTGGGCTTCTGCACCTGCTTTGGTCTGAGTCCCGACTCTCTACCTGGTATCCAGCAATGGAGGGCAAGCGCAATAGCGGCATTGTGAACTACGCGCTTCTACAGGCTGCGGAGCGTGTCGCCGCAAGCCGAATGAAGTTGAGCGAAGTGCTGCTGCTGGCTGCTCAAAAGGACAGCAAGGGAGCGGTTCGCAACCAGGCGATCGTCAAGTCTGCAATCACGCGGGATCTGCGACTCGTCGCGATATCGCCGCTGGCACGCTACAACCCTGAGCGCCATTCTGGAGACATCAGCAGATTGCCTCTGGCCGGGCCCTTCGGGATGCCCATGCTGAATTTGCCCCCGGCAGTCTGGGTAACCGCCGCCCGCAGATTCGAGAGAGAACTTTCCGCCTGGAAGCGCGGAAGTCGAGTTATCGCCATAGCTCAGGTTACGCCGCGGAAGGGCGAGTCGTTTTCGCAAGCAGATGTCGTTGAGCTGGCCCTGATGCAGGTCAGTGAGCGTTGGATTCCTGTCGACTCAGATTACGAAGGGGTGATTGAGGCCAAGCTCCACGCCGCTGGCCGCAGCTTCGATAAACCTCTTCGCTACGACGCTGATGAAAGTGAGGTTTTCCCTGACTTCTGGCTTTTGGACACGGGCAAGGACTACCCCCTGGAAGTGTTCGGCATGAGCACACCTGCCTACCTGGAACGGAAGGCCGTCAAAACGGCTTGGTACAATCGGGAGTACGGCGGGGCAGGGTGGTGGTCGTGGAATGCCGCGGCTGACCCGAAAGGAAAAAATATCCCTCCTTTCCCTGCCAAGTCCTGATCACAACGCATCGCTGAACAGGGATGTACTTGGGTTTCCGAGGCCTCGTGAGATGCTGAGGCCATCGCCAGATTGAACGAGGAAATCAGCCATGAGCAACGTTGAGAAGAAGGAACGCATACCATCCTGCATCGGACAGAAGCCGCTAGTGGGGAGCTACTATGCCTCCGAGTGCACTCTCTGTGGGTGGGTCGGTAGTTCGGAAGCACTTACCGACGATTGCCAATGTACTCAGGAGGTGGGCGACCGCTACTGCCTGGGCGATACCGATGAAATTGGCACCGATCGCTTGCTCGAAATCGTCCAGGCCATGGCCCGGCGCCATGTTGAGTCGCAACAGGCTCACCAACGGCTCATTGAGCACACCAACGAAACCGAGAAGTACCTGGACAACGCGGCCGAGCTGCTGGGCGAAATCGTCCAGAGCGGCCAAGCCTACCGCGAGTGCACCGACAAGGGCAGTGCGACGGGCCTGCGGGTTGCTGCCGTGCTCGGCTACGTTGCTCAATTTCAGCCTGAGGCGCATCAGCCGTGACAGCTGAGGGAAAGGGCATGTCCTGGGCAGATCGAGCAGCACCGATTGTTGGGGAGGTAATTCGCCGCATAGGGCGAAGCGACCAGCAGGCCCTCCGAAAGGCGCTGGCCGAGGCATACCCGTGGGGAGAACGAAAAAACACTCCCTACAAGGCGTGGCTCGCCGAGGTGCGCCGGCAGCTAGGCCACCCGCTCAACACGCCGAAAACAGATCAAGCGAACCAACAAGCAGACATGTTTGGCCAACGCAGCCAGTAGGCTGACCCACCAAAGGCGCTCCTCGAGCATCATCTTGGATGGGTTGAAAGTGACCGCCACATCTCTACCGCCAGGCGACCGCCAGGCGACCGCCAGCCGGGCCACCCAAACGGTAAGCTTGCATCCTCCGGCGTTTCCCGCATACTAACCGGGAAACGCCGGACAGGAGAACCATCATGCTTGCTGAAGTCCTACGCGACCACGGGTATTCAGCTTACCGTGCTCGCTTACAAATACTGCTGGAGATCCCAGAGTCTGCCAGCGACTTCGAGATTCACACCAGAATCAGCCATGGCTTTTCCGCAGCGCGGTTAATGAGGCTCACTGAAGAGGGGGTGGTTACCCCGCTGGAGCGAGACCAGATTATCCCGCTGCGCACCCTGAAAAACCGGATCGAGCGCGATCAGCCCCTCACTGTCGAGGAAAGCGACCGGCTCTTCCGATCGGCGCACATTACCGCGATGGCTGAGGCTATTTTTGGGGACGCCGACAAGGCCAAGCGATGGCTCTCCAAGCCCAAGGAACGATTCTCTGGGTTGACGCCCATGCAACTGCTCACAACTCAGCAAGGCACAAGCCAGGTTGAAGAGATGCTGCTGCAAATCGCCGAAGGCTTCGCTCTGTGATTCTGTGGCGGATCAGCTCATATGCTGACTTGAGCGGGACAGGCGGCTTGCGGGTGAGCGGCCGTTGGCACCAGGCCGGCAGACCGGTCGTCTACACCGCGACCAGCCCGCCGGGAGCAATGCTCGAGGTGCTTGTTCATCTGGAAATTGATCCAGAGGATTTTCCGGCGACGATGCAGCTTCTCCGTATCGAAGTGCCTGACTCTGTATCACAAGCCCAGATGCCCACTTTGCCGGCTGGTTGGTCGGCAGAGACCGAGCTCACCAGAGGCATTGGTAACCAGTTCCTTGATGAGTGCAACGCACTGCTACTGCCAGTGCCCAGCGCTATCATACCGAGCACGGTGAACTACCTGTTCAACCCTCGGCACCCAGAAGCACAGAGCGCGACTATTCAGGTTGAGCTTTTCACCCCTGATTCGAGGTTGTTCTAGCAAGCGCCCTGAACAGCAAAAAGCCCAGCAGAAGTGCTGGGCTTTTTGCTGTCTTGCCGCGATGAGAAAGTCACCGTTTTGACGATGCAGCCCTTGATTTCGAGGCCCGCGGCCTGCCTCGTCCGGGGTATGCAGACTTCTTCCCTTCCAGGAAGAGCTGGCTCAGGACACACCCACAGTCCGCTGCCGCAAAACCAAAACTCATCTGTCCGCAAAACTCGCAGGTCGCAGCCAGTTGCTTGCGGGTGCTCGCGCGGCAGGGCATTTGTGGGGATGTCTCGTCTTCTCGCATGCTTGGGATTCTTGAAGTCTCCGGTAAAACCGATTTCGAACAAGTCAAAGGAGACAGCTATGCCAGACACCAACGATCCCCAGCAAGACGAGTCGCGATTGATCGACCGCATGATGACCGACCTGCTTTCCGCGATGGATCAAGACGACTCAGACATGCGCTCGACGCTGATTCAGAACGGTGACGACATCCGGGCCCTGGCCGAAATCTGCCGGCAGACCGGCGTTTTCGAGCATAGCCACGCAAAGTTCGCCGAATTCAAGCAGCACCTGGAGGATTCAACACCTCCTGAAGAACGGCTCGTCAAATCGTGGACGTGGCTGCTTGACCGGATTGTCCATTCGCCGACCACTCTGCACATGCGGGGAGCCGTTCGCCTATGCGTGCCACTGGTTGCGCTCTACCTACCCCCTGAATGACTTCAGGTCGAAACTCGCATAGCTAGGGAAATGTGGCGATTATTCGCGCCATTTTGAAGCGACTCGGGGAGGTTTGGGTTATTTCGAGATCGCGATACAACGACTTCGAGCTGCGCTTTCAGTCGGTAAAAGCGTCTGAAATAACAACCCGCCAAGGAATACGGCAGGTACGATCTCCAACAAATCCAAGGAGAAATTTTCCGCCATGACTCATTCAGTGGTCAACATCGACCACCTCAAACAGCAGGTACTCCCTGAGTTGTTTGCTTTCCCGGCTCGCCTCGGCGAGTACGGGGGCGTAGCGGATAGCTCTGCCAAAATCGATCAACTATCAGATCTCATGGAGAGCGGGTCGGCGGCAGCGCTTGCGGCGAAAATCGCAGAAATCCTCTCGAAAATGGCCGACGCCTCGCCGGAGCAGATTACCCGGAAGCCGACCTGGTTCGAGAAGGTTCTGGGCGGAGCCGTGGAAAAGCAGGTTCGCTATCAAGTCGCCCGGTCAACACTGGAACAGCTACTGGCCGAAGCTGAAGGGCATGCCCAAGGTGTACGCGATACGGTCAGTGCCATCAGCAGAATGATCGTTGCCCACGCCGAAGAGGCGGAAGCACTGAAAGTGTTCATCCAGGCCGGGCGCGAATTCCTCGAAGAGAACCCTCTCATCGGGACGGTAGCGGAGGGGGAGATCGAGTTTGATCGGCCGCGAGAGCGGCTGGCGCGAAAGCTCGCCAACTTGGCAACACTTCTGGCTTCACACGAACTGAGCGTTAGCCAGATGAAGCTGAGCCGCGCTCAAGCCCTCGACATGCTCGATCGCTTCCGAGAGACAGTCACCGTACTGGTTCCAGTATGGCGGCAACACACCCTTACCCTGATCACTACCAAACACATGAGCCCGGCGATGGTCGAGGCTGCCAGCAAGGCGCATCAGGCGCTGATGGCCAGCCTGTCTGAAAGCCTGAATGGCGTGAAGCACTGAGGAGCAAAACATGCAGCAGGAAATTACCGTGACAGATCTCGCCACTACCAACACCGAGCTTACTCCAGCTGGGCTTCAGGCTCTTGGTCTCCAGGAACAGGACATCCCCCAGATCAAGGCTGTAGCGGCACTGATCCAGGCAGAAAACCCGCTCTCGGTTTCTCAGTTCGGCAGGGAAGTGGCAGAACACACGTCCTCCTACGCCGACAGCTTGCTCGACCAGGTTCGTAACAGCGACCTGGACGATGCCGGCGCAAAGCTGAGCGAGGTGGTTGCCGTCGCGCAGTCGCTCAATGTCAGCGCGCTTTCCAATCGCCGTTCGCGCATCCCTGTCATCGGCCCGCTGATCGACAAAGTAACCCTGCGCGGCAAGTCCGTCATGGGTCAGTTCGACACCACGCGAGAGCAAATTGAAAAGCTCGTTGCTGAAGTCGACCAAACACAAGCGGGCATTTCTGCTCGGAATACCGGCCTCGAGTCCATGTTCGTTGCGGTACGCGAGGAGCATCGCCTGCTTGGCATCCACATTGCCGCCGGTAAGCAGCGCCTTGCGGAGCTACAGATGCAGGTTTCTCAGCTTCGGGCGAACATCGGGAACGACCCGGCCCGCTTGCAGCAAGTTGCGGATCTGGATGCACTGATCTCCAACCTCGACAAGCGTATTGGCGACCTCACGGCGCTCCAGCAGTCTGCGATGCAGAGCCTCCCGACGATTCGGATGATTCAAGCGAATAACCAGATGCTGGTGGACAAGTTCCACACCATCCGGGAAATCACTGTGCCGGCCTGGAAGCGCCAATTCATGCTGGCTTTGACGCTGAACGAGCAGCGGAACGCCGTCCAGCTGGCCACCAAAATCGACGACACCACCAACGATCTCCTCAAACGCAACGCCGAGCTGCTGCACCGCAACTCCGTAGAGACGGCCAAAGCTAACCAGCGGTTGGTAATCGACGTGGACACCTTGCAGAAGGTCCAGGCCACGCTGATCCAGACCGTCGAAGACGTAATCAAAATCCAGCGTGAGGGCGTAGCTCAACGCAAGGCCGCAGAGAAAGAGATCCAGGGCATGCGTCTCGATCTCCAGAAGCGCCTGGGCAGGACTGATGAAGTGAAGGAGCTTCACTGATGACCGAACCAGTCCAACTTTTCCGGTTGCGGGTCGACGGCCTCGTTGCGAAGGAAAACATTCCCTTAGCGCAGCTATCGAGTCTCTTGAATGACTATGGCGTCGTGGAGGACAGTACCTTGAATAGGCTGATGGCTGGCCAGACCGAGCGCGTTCTCGGTCAAGAGCTGGAACTGTCCAGGCAGACTCCAGAGGTTGACCCGCAGTTGTACACGCTGCTTGTTGATGGAAAAGTCGCCGCGAAGGACGTTCCTGATGCAGAGCTCGACAAGCTCCTCGCTAATTACGGTGCTCGTAGAAAGGAAATATCTCGTGGTCTCGTTGCAGGCAAGACACAGCGTGTGCTCGGTCAGGATCTGAAGCTATTACGGCAGCCGGTTGGGCAGACGGTACATGTCACCGCCAAGCACGAACAAGCCTCAAACGAAGCGAAAGTAGAGCCGACAGCGCCGAAGACACATCGAGCCCAACCCGAACCAGCTTTGCCGGCAAAAGCGCCGACGCCTTTTGACGCGCCCCTCCAGGAACTGATCTCGCGGGCGAAGAAGCTACGCAAAGGCACGCTCATCTACGGTGGTACCGCCCTGGGTTTAGCGGTATTCGGGGGCGTATTTTACGCGCTGGGTATCGCCGCAGAGCCAACAACGGCTATTGACCAGATCCTGGTTCCTGATGCGATCGCCAAGGCCTTCCAAGCATCGGGCCACGAGGGCGGCGGTATTGGCGGGTTGATGGGGGTCGAATCAGCCGTCGACTCGATCCTCAATAGCACAGCGCTCAAAATGATCAGTGCGGTTGCAATGATTGCGGGCATAGGCCTTGCGGTCATTACCGGACGCATTTTCAACATCGTTCCAGCTGTAATGATTGGCATGATGCCGCACGTCATGGGCGCGTTTCTGGGGATACTCGATCCGGGTACGACGAGCACAGCAAGTAGGCCCAGCGAGTTTTATTCCGCGGTTGAGTCGAAGAACCTACCGACGCTTCAGCGCCTGCTCAGCTCCAGAGAGGATCTGGACGAGGTGGCCAGGGCGTATGTGCTGGCCCAAGCATCTGTTGCCGGCGGCAGCTCTTCAAAATGGGTCGTGCTGACAGCGAAAAACCTGCGAGAGGGAAAAATCAAGGGCGATTTTTCCGTGCCGGCCGGCATTGCCTACGCCATCGAGGCAACTGCGCTTGGCCCAGAAAGCCCGTCTCTTTCTGATCGAGCCGAACAGCATCGCCAGAGTGCCTTGGCCGAGGCAAGCGACTGGAAGCGCAACAGCTTCTGGGCACTTCTCCTGGCAGGGTTGTTTGGGGTCATTGCCACGGGCCATGAATCGATCGCGCAAATTATCTTTCGCAGGGTTCGTCGCATTGGCGAGCTTCTTACCCCGCTGCGGTAGCTCCTGCGAGCAGCGCTCAAACCCAAGCCTTGCTTGGGTTTTTTTTCCCCTGAATAGCCTGGAACCACCCTTGTTTTAAGGAAAAGACCGTGAAATCGACCCTCATGATGTTTACGGCCATGCTGATGGCCACGTCTCACCTCGCTCTTGCCTCAGCCCCTACGACCTTCGAGCAGGCCAAGGTTGAACTACGTCAGAAGGTCTACTACGACCGCAACACCAGCGAAGCCGGCGATCTTTACTGTGGGTGCAGTTGGAAGTGGGTAGGGCGATCGGGAGGCCGGGTGGACTTCGCCTCGTGCGGGTACGAAGTGCGCGCCCAGGAAAATCGCGCCCAGCGCATCGAATGGGAGCACGTCTTGCCGGCATACGCCTTCGGCAGCCAGCGGCAGTGTTGGCAGAACGGGGGGCGCAAGAACTGCATCGACACCGATCCGGTATTTCGCAAAATGGAAGCGGACATGCACAACCTCGCGGTGAGTGTGGGCGAGGTCAATGCTGACCGGAGCAATTTTCGCTATGGCGTTTTACCCTCAACACCGATGCAATACGGGGCTTGCCCGACCAGAACAGATTTTCAGCAACGCGTGACAGAACCTCGCGACCAGGTGAAGGGCGCGGTTGCCCGAATCTACTTCTACATGCACGACCGTTACGGGCTATCGATGTCCAGAGCACAACAGCAGTTGCTGATGGCCTGGGATCGTCAATACCCGGTGAGCGCGTGGGAACAGGAGCGTGACCGGCGGATCGCCAGAGTAATGGGGCATAGCAACCCATTCGTAACAGGTGAAAGATCCTGGAATCTCGGTATGCGAGTGAAGGGAGCCGGTACAATGGCACAGGCCATTCGGAGCGAACCAGTTGAACACCAGGTGTCCGGTGGATACTCCTCCAGCGTGCTTTCGCCGGTGATTGGCAACCGCAATAGCAACGTTTACCACCTGCCATTCGGCTGCCCGAGCTATGAAAAGGTCGGAATGCGGAACCGGGTAGAGTTTGCGAGCGCTGCGGACGCCGAAGCTGCGGGGTTCATACGGGCCGGAAACTGCCGATAAGGGCCATTCGGAGGGGATATGCGGTTTTGTAGCCGATCGCAGGGCCTCAGGGCCAGGTTAACCCTCCCTGAGCCTCCAGGGCGCTGTGCAGTCGTTACAGCCCGTGCTGACGGGAAGCGTGAGGTGAGGGAGCGCGTATTGCGTGCCTGGCCGGGTGTATCGTAAAGATCTCCCGGCCGGCCTCGATGATCAATCAACGGTCTGATGCTGTTTCGTTTTTGCAGTGTGCTGGGCCGGTACCGGCCCAGATTGGGCTGGCGTAGTGGCCAAGGTATGAGTAATCACCGAGCCGCTTTTGTTTGCGAGGTTCTTTGCCAGAGACTCGCGGACAACTTCCATCGTGAGTATTCGCGAGGTGGCAATCGCAGCTTTGAGGGGCTGGCCAGCTGCAACCAATACCTCAACCATGTCCAGGGCCGTATTCACGCCGGCTTCAATTCGTTTCTCAACGCCATCAATCATCATCTTCTCGATCTCCGTTTCAGGCAGCTAGCGGAATGCAAGCGGCCTCAGAGGAGCGTACGCGGTTCACGAGTGGCTTGAACAGCTCAGCGCATAAGGAGATAATCTTTGCTACCTAATTATTAGCGTGCTACCGAGTTTAACATAATCCCTATTATGCGAAGTCTAAGCTGTTGATTTTGAAGGGTAAGCTATCGGTCTGAGATGTTTTTTACTGACTCTCGGTACGTCGATAGCACCTCGGGTGTCTCTGGCGCGCCGGGCTCCTGAGCAACTGGGTCCGCAGTGGATGAGGCTACGAAAAAGCGCCCCCCAGGGAGTGCCGGCAACCGTTGCTTTACGTCTGGCCGTTTTGCTGATCGCGAGTCTCTATCGAAGTTCTTGAGGCCAACGATCCTTGCAGCGGGTTGCCCATCGAGTACGAAGAATGGAAGGTTGGCATGCAGCATTGCGTCATACCGGCTGCGCTCGGAAAACCACAGCATGGCCCGCGGATGCGGAGCGATGGGCTTCGGCACATCCAACATATCGGTTTCAGCCATGTTCGCGATGCTGCGCAGATCGATCCACTGGGGGCTATTCACCACCGGCTCGCCGGTGGCCATAGATTTTTCATGGGCCTCGGCGAGCAGCACCTCACGGACGTGGGCAACAGTGACACGCTCTTTACCTGAGGTGTGACCGGCCCAGGTGAATGTGATCTGTCTTGGGGCAGCATCAAAAACCTGGATTGCGCGCTTCAGCTGGTTGAGAGAGAAATTTTTCCCCAGGGCCTGGCGCATGATGTGAGAACGGCGGCTGACGGCAACGTTGCGAAACACTCGCTCAGCCTCGATCGCATCCACCAGCTCGCTCTTGCAGCGGTTCACCGCCCTGCCCTCATCGAGTATCGATCCGGAGAGGATAAAGTACCCCGGCAAACGCAGCACGGTTCCTGGAGCCTGGCCGAGATCGCGCTCAAACTCGCGTAACGCCTCTACAGCGGCCTTGATCGCGTCAGTTCCTGTCAGTACCTGGACGTGGATTCGAGATGGCGTCCTCTGTTCAGTGAGGAGCGGGATGCGCCATATCATCCCGCCGACAACCAATGCGGGCCACTTCTCATTGAAAGCCCCAACGGTTTCGACCAAGCGCTCGTAAGCGGAGACAATTGCGTCAGTCATCTAGGATTCCTCATAATACCACCCCTTCACTACGGCTATACCGTATGCCCTCCTCCCCCTCCGCACCATGTTAACCAGGTGCGACGCCGAGGGTGCGAAAAGCGATCTCGCGATTGAAGGGGTGGTATTATCGAGTATCCCAAAATCCGCTCATAAAAAAACCCGTTCGAAACGGGCTTTTTTTGCTACGTGTCAGCTCAACGAATTTGGACTGCCTCAAGGGACAACAGATCCTCAATGTGATCCGCTGCATCGGCCCGCAAACGGCTCTCCAACCTTTCTCGACTGATGTGTTCAGTTTCGCTCGGCTCAACGAGCAAGACTACATAGCCTTGATTCCGCAGCTGCTGAAGCAAAGCTGCCTGGTCGCTGGAAATGGGCATGAAAATATCTCCTGTGATCAGTGGGTGATTTTCAAAAGTCGAAGCATGCTCGAGGAGCACTACGCGGCAGCCACCTGTTTCTTCCTGAAAACCATCGGGGTATTTGGCTTGCGGCCGTCACGCCGGTCGACGAACTCTTTCATGATCTCCAACATCGTCGAGTTGACAGCAAGAACTCGCATGGCGCGGGTACACGCGACGTAGAGGAGGTTCATCTCATCAATCCATGGTTCCTTTTCGTTCTCTGGATTGAATGGATCGAAGGTGAAATCCTCAGCCAGTTGCACCGCATCCCACTCCAAGCCCTTCGAACGATGTGCGGTGCTGAGGGTGATGGTGGCTTCAAGCTCATCAGTGACCGCATTGCGCCGCAGCTTGGCAAACAACTCCGGGAGATCCGCGCTGTACTGCTCGATGATCTTGATCGAGCGGTTCATCTCAGGGTCTTGGCTTTCATCGGCAATCTGCTTGTAGAGATCGTAATCGGGATATTCCTGGAGGAGTTTTTTCCCCTTCACTCGGTCACGCCACCCCTTCGATAGCGCATGTAGGTCTTCAAGATCCTGGAGGTTGTAACCCTCGATCCCCCCAACCCAGTAGATCTTTGCACCAGTCTCTACATTGGCCAGCGCCGTCTCGATCACTCCAACCACCGTCCGGCAGAGTACGGTGCGATGTTCAAGGTCAGCAGGTAGTGCCTTGGAAACACGAGTCTCGCCGCCAAGCCCAGCCAGTTGGCGGGATTCACCCTTGAACGCGAGAACCATGTTGGCGACGTGCGCAACGGCAGACCCGAACCGAAACGACTGAGTGAGGTAGTGGACTTCCGCTTTGTCGAGCCAGGTTGCATTGAGAGCATCTACGGCCCCCCTGAAGCGGTACAGCATCTGATGGCCATCACCACAAACGACTACGCCCATTCCGTATGCCGCCTGCTGCGCAAGCACACCAGCAATCACTGGATTGATGTCCTGCGCCTCGTCTCCAAGCGCAATATCGTAACGATCCCGCAGATTTGGTTTCGAGAGTGCCCAAAGCTTGAGATAGCCGTCGTGAGTGATATTCGCAGCCTCGTTTTGGATGTCGCACATTTGCAACCAAAGCTGCCTGGCTCCCTCTACGATGCTGCCGGCGGCGCGCTTCATTCGCTCCGTTTTGAGCTTGTTGACGGGGCAGTGACATAGCTCGATGTCGTCATCCGCGCTGGCCAAATAATTGTTCAGCGTCTCTTGCACGCTGCGCACCAATTCCCAGTTCTGTGAGCCGATAATTCTTGCGATGTCGGTCAGGCGCAGGTTGCTCGTGAGCTTGTGTCTGTACTTCGATCCGATCGACGCATAAGCCAAGCCGTGGGCTGTTTTGCACGTCACGTTCGGCGGAAACTTTTGCTTGGCAGCAATCTCGACGCTTTTGTTGTAGCAGAGGTAGAGCAGACGGCATTGAGGCCGAGCCTTGGCATAGCCAACAAGCGTGGTGGTCTTCCCAGTTCCAGCAAAAGCCACAAGCTTGACGATACGGGCCAACGAGTTAATCGCAGGCCCCTGTTCGTGGGTGAAGTTCATCCCTTGGATCTCCGTTCTGATATGCCTCCATGGTTGCATAGCCACGCACAAACCCAAGCGGGGGCTGCTAGCTCTGCCATCTACAGGATTTGGGTATTCCTGGAGAGGTGGCAATGTCTTCTCACACCCGGAATCAGAGCAGCAACCATGACTTACGACGAGACCCTTGCTTCCTATCAGCGTCTTCTTGAAGCCAATCCAGGGAAAGCATTGCAAATCGGCGACGATTGCTACGCGGTGCTGATCAACGGAACTTTGAGCGGGGCATACGCCACCCTGGATGGGGCTGTTGATCTTGGGACAATTTTCCACTTTGATCGAGAAGCTTGGGATGCCGAATGCGAGTGTTGGGACGGTGATGTTTCTGGCATGCAAACAGCATTTTGCGTAGCCACTCCCTCCCTTGTTGATCTTCCGCAACCACCCGCGGGGAATGGCACGCCCAACCAAGGGAAAAAAGAATGCTAGGGTTTGTCGCCAATCCGATGCCGAACAAAGCCAGGGGAATTCCGTTTGGGATTTACGGGACTGCTGGCAGGATGAATGCAGATCAAGGGAGCCGTAGCTTATGACAGCCATCCAACTTTTCCAGCAGCGCCAATCGGAGCCGGTATGCACCGATCTGATTCAGATGATTCGTGACGGCATGATTCGCCGGCTAAAGCGATTTGTTGTAGAACCTTACGATGACGGCATCACCTGGGGGATTCAGACAGTCGCCATAGCAACACCTGATGCTGATGACGGCGACCAGTTTCCGGTGGTGATTGTCGACCTCCACGAAGACGACCAGGCTGCAATGTCATTTGCCCTGAGCGTCTTCGACGCGCTAAAAAATGCAGGCCGAGCATCAGGCGAGGATGTATGCCAATGGCGGCGAAGCCTCTTCACGCTTGTGCCTAATTACTGAGCACTGCGCGCCCCAGACCAGGCCAAGAAAAACCCGCCATTAAAGGCGGGTTTTTTGTGGAAGTGGCACCAAAAGGACGGCAAATGACGATTCGAATACCTAGGCGGAAAAAAACGGCACCGGCGACACTGCTCAAAAAGGCACAAACGGTCGTCAGATGACGACGCAAGCTAATCTGGTTGCTCTCCTTCCTCTGCCGAAACAGCGAACAGCAGACCGGCTTCTTGTGCTTCAGCCAACTCACCCAAAGGCTTCGTGATCAGCCATTCGCTTTCTTCGGCAGGGTCATACTCAGGAAGCGGGGGAAGATCTTCAGGGTCAAGTTCCAGATTAAGCGGGAGCTGTGCGAGGTCACAGAAGGTGAACTTGATTGCGATCACCTTCCGCCCTTCCCTCCTCAACTCGTAGCTGACATCCAGGTTGCTCTTAGTCTTCAGCTCCTCAACTGCCGGATCTATGACTCTCTGGCGAAGGTTGTTGAATCGTTGATAGGCATCCGACAAGCCAAGGGCGACCCGCAAGGCTTCAACCTCGATGTAGGCCCATCCAGTCTTCCGAAACTGCATCAGCATCTCGAATAGCCGGAACGAATGGCTTGAGTCCAGGCAGGCAACGCGCCGTAGATCATAGCTGGTCACTTTGCTGTACAGCATCGTGAGATAGGGCATGACATGGATGGTGAACGACAATTCAACGCGACCTTCACCATCCAGATATTTGGCCCGATCAACCCACCGCTTTCGCTCCATTCCAGACCCGTCAAAGGTCTTGATATCGCGCTCGTATAGCTCATCAGCTGCCACTTTCATCTGCTCATAGGCATGCCTGAGCTGGACGCCGTAGATATCCGAATAGTCCACGGCCGACACTGACACCTTTTTCGGCATGGGCCTTCTTGGATCGAGCTTGCTAATAGCCGCGAGGATCAATCGCTGCTCGTTGAGAGTCAGCCGGTACGATGCGGTAATCAGCGTATTGGATTTCGTGACCCGGAGCGGCTTAGGTTCCGGCTTGGTAGGTTTGGGTAAATTGGACATAACTGGCCCTACGATTAGTAACGAAACCCTACAGAGAGTTTCCCCTGTAGTCGATACCCAGGATTTTTTTAATCTCTCGACCCCAGTAACCACGGGCCCCGCAGATCACCACCTGTTCACTTGGCTCGGCGTCGCATGAATCTGTAGTCGATAGATAGCAGCCGTAATTTGTAGTCGATAGGCTTCCGTCCACCCCGTACAACAGCCGTAATCTGTAGTCGATGGTGCGCGGCACCTTCGATCCGCAGCCGTAATCTGTAGTCGATAGCAAAGAATTGGGTGGCACTGCTACGGGCAATGGCCGTCCAGGCATAGCCGTAATCTGTAGTCGTATCGAGCAAATGGCTGCTATCGCAGCCGTAATCTGTAGTCGATAGGCTCAGGTGAGGACAGGAAAGACTATTTATTGGCGATTCCACGCAGGAGTGGGGCAAAACATCGAGAAACGTCAAAGAAACGGCGAATAAATATAAATATCATTTAAAAACAAGGACTTACAGAGTTTTTGCTGTAGGCAAAGGCCAGGCTGGCAAATTCAGAGCACAAAATGGCTTGAAATCGAGCCATAAAAACTCAAACTCGTGCTACGTGCACAACCCAACAGCCGGAATCTGTAGTCGTTAGACGCAGCCCAGGGCCTTCATCTGGCCTGTGGATAACGGCCGGAATCTGTAGTCGTCACAGCCGGAATCTGTAGTCGCATCAGCCGTAATCCATAGTCGCAAAGCCGGAATCTGTAGTCGCAATGCCGTAATTTGTAGTCGATAGTCCTCTGGAGGCCCCGTGGCACAAGGGCTCCAGCCTTCTAAAAACAAGAGAACAACAAGAGAAAAACAATTAAAAGGCTTTTAAAACTGGAAAGCTGATTTTCTGAAGGTTGAGAAGCAAAGGCCAAATCCAAAGCCAAAAGCAGACTCAGAAACCGAGGGCCGTTTTTCCGACGACAATTCGGTTCGAAAGCAGCACACCCACCAGGTCGGCGAGGAGAAAATGATCCCAACCGAACACGACCTGGAGGAACCCAATGAATACTGCCGCTTTCGCGGGCGTCGCAGCTTATCTGCTCAGCATGGCTGCTATAGCGCCGGAGCCGGTAAGCCTAGCTGTAGGCGTTACGACGATCGTAGACGTCCAGCAGCACTACACCATCATCGACAAGATTGGTACTTCCTACACCGGCGGGCCGGTACTTAACCTTTCAGAGTGGGAGGTCAACCTCGAGGGTGTCACTGACATTCAGCTGGCCTTCAACGCTGAAGGGGTCCTGGATGTCGCTACGGTAAAAGCTGACAAGCTCCACCTGGAGGAGGTGCTGAATGGCTTGAAGAGCCAGCTGCAAATCAGCACTGATGAATCCAGCCTTGGCTTTGAGAACGTGACATTCTTGTCTGGCTCCACCGAGGTGGTTGTCGAATCGCATCCCCTGGATACCCAATTCACAGTCAATTACATCAGCGCCGACTTCAAACGCGCACGCACCCAAGCTCAAAAACAGTACGCCTAACTAAATCACAGAACAGCCCTCCTCTTTCCATACAAAAACCAGTTCGCTTCAAACCATAAAAAACAGCCATAAACCCGAACTGATCGGCAGAATACCTAGCCATCAGTTCGGGATAAGCAGCGGAAAAAAGGCCCGTACCATGATTTAGCCTTGAAAATATGGCGTTACGTATTATCATCCCCCTGTATTCAGCAAATGCAGGGATTGTCATGCAGCAGTCAAGCGAGCAGTTTGAAGAAGAAACGGTCAACTACACCGACTTCGACGCCCTCCTCTATCCCCCCCAGTTCGCGGCCGACTGCTTCGGCCTTACCACCCGTCGCCTCAAAGATATTGAAGACGAAAACGGCATCGAGATTCGCCGGGTTCCGCGAGGAACTGTCACCTCAAGGGCTTATACGCTTCGCGATATTTTTGACATCGCTGCGCTTCGCCGAGCGAAAGGCTACGCAAAGGGACTGCCTCGGCAGATTGTTATCTCAACGTTCGTGCAGAAAGGCGGTACCGGAAAGACGACAACCTCAGTCAACTTTGCTGTATTCCTTCAGCTTGCAGGTCTGAGGGTGCTTTGCGTTGATAACGATCCTCAGGGCGATTCGTCCAGCGTGTTTGGCTACGATCCAGATCTCGCACTATCAGATCTCGAGGCGATGGGAATACCAGCCGATCGCTATGTCGCCGGCCATTTTGGCAGCCTCCTGAGTCCCGATCTCCGGGTGAGATGCTTTGATCCGATGACTTTCGAGGAAGTCGTCAAGAAGCCATTCGGTGAGAACGGGCCACACCTGATTCCTGCCGATGCATATCTGGAAGACCTGGCCGTGGCACTCGATGCCGAAAACAATATGGACTTCTGGTATGCAGGGTGGCTTGAGCGGGCGCGTAGCGGAGAAATCCCAGGTGTCGATATCTCCTCCTATGATGTGATTCTGTTCGACAACGCGCCTACCGCCTCCAGGCTCACCAAGAACTCCATTGTTGCCAGCGACTTTGTGCTCTGCCCTGTACGGATGGATAAGTTTTCATTCAGGGCGCTGATGCGGCTAAACGACTGGATGGTTCGATTTGCGAAAGCATATCGCCGCTCTCCAGGAGTGCTCGCTATCCCTACGATGTTCATTCGCAACCGCAAACGCATCCTCAACAACCTGGTCGTCCTGAACGATCTTTTCCCTGGTCGGGTATCTGAGGAAAAACTCTATTACTCCGAGGATTACGGTAAAGCGCTTGATCAAGGCGTTCCCCTGCTGGTCTGGAAAGGTGCCTCTTCCAAGACTATTGACTCGATGCGCAGTGTTTTCGGTGAGGCGTTGAAACGAATACGCGATCTGGCCGCTCAGTGATTTGAGGTGGTGCTCGGAGCACCAGAGCCGTTAGATTTGAGTGGTGCTCGGAGCACCACTCAGCGAGTTCAGAAAATGGTGGTGCTCGGAGCACCACTTATAACTTGAGAATATGAGGGGTGCTCGGAGCACCACCACTAGGTTTCGGAGGAAGTATGGCCAAGTCGGAGGATTACCCAGGTCAAAAAAAGACCCCCCCTCTTTGGGTCACCGGGGTTCGCCCGCCAGCGGAAATTGCTGAGCCGAATCTAAGGGTTTCCGTTGCAGACATGCTCGCAGCGCAACGGGCGGAACAGGAGGACATCGCTCCAGTTCCAACCCCGGTTGCAGCTCCAACGCCAGGCCATAACGATGAATCTCTTGCCGCAAGTGACAGCGGCGTCCTCGCTGAAGTAAAGGTCGAGTCGATTCGGGTATCTCCCTTTCAGCCTCGCCTGACCTTCAGCGAGGCTGCTATTGAGGATCTGGCGAACTCGATCGCCTCTGTTGGGCTGGTAAAGCCGTTGACGGTTCGTCCTATAGGGGAAGGAGCGTATGAGCTGATCGGCGGCGAGCGTCGTTGGCGTGCTCACAAGCTGCTGGGCAGAGAAACCGTCACCGCCTATGTTCGCTCCGTTACGGATGCAATGGCGAAGATCCTGGCCTTGACCGACAACGAGGGACAGGAAGCTCTAACCGAGTATGAGCGCGGTCGTTCCTATGCCGCGATTATGCGAGCTGGGGAAGAAAGTTCGATTCGTGCTCTGGCGCGCAGAGTAGGGGTCAACCATTCGATAGTTAGCAGATGCCTTCTCCTAATGGATCTGCCAGAGGAGGTTCGAGCGATACTCGACACGAACCCAGGGCTTATCGGTGGGAAATGGGCAAAAGACTTCATTGAATTCAGTCGTACCGAGCCGGCGCTGCTTCTGCAAGCAGTTACCTCTATGCGCGATCATCAATGGACGCAGGAACATGCTCTGCGGTGGTTAGCGAAGGAGGTTGCCTCGCGTGATCAGCAGAAAACGCCGAGCAAGTTCACCGACAAAGAGATCAGTGGGATAGGCAAGGTTCGTGTAGATGGGAAAAAGGTCGAGCTTCGATGCGAGAAAACTGTCGACGCGAAGCGGCTGGCTGAACAATTTGAGGCCTTTTTGAAAACCATAGATCGCTCCCTGATTACAAGCGAATGATTATCAATTATATTGTAATGAATGATTTCAGACGCGAAACTGGTTAGAAAACGTGAACACGAAGGCGAAGTGCCATGACAGAATATGGTTTTTCAGACTTCGAGATAGGGATATATGGCAACCGCAGTCGCGCAACCAGAACTCAGAGTGGTGCAACCGCAGACACGATTCACCGCTCTCGCACAGCTGCCAAAGATTGAGCCTGAGCATTTGCTCGGCCTAAGTCGTATCGAGCTGTTTTCAGTGATTTCAGAGCACTGGCTGAAGTGTTCAGCCCCCGCGCGGATTCACATGTTGAGCAGCGAAGATCGGTTCATCCGCGGCGAGGCGCGGGCTCAAAACAAAGCATTAAGCGTCACGCAAATTTGCGCAGACCAAGCGCCAGGGGTTATCTATGAGCAATTCAACCAAACACCGTATCTCGCTGGCGTATGAGCACGAAGGTGAGGTGCGGCAGGCTTCAGCTGAGTTGAACCTAACGAAGGCGAGCATCATCTTCAGCGGGCTCCCGAGCATAAAATTCCAGGTCTCTCTAAGCGATCCTGAGCAGGTCATATTGCAGTTGCCCACAGACCGCAAAGGAAAAAAGCCAACGGTGTCTTGCGACATCTCCTCGATTCCTGAGCTGGAAGCGGCGATGGGGGAGGTGCGCAGGCAAGGCTGGCTAAGGCCGAAGGTGTCAGTGAGAGAGTGTGAATGAACCGAGGCCGATGCCATGCTCTGAGGTCGAGGCGCTTGAAATCGATATCCAGGAAGCTCACAAGCGCATCCCTTTGCACGAATCGCAATTGACCGCCCAGCTCATTCGCTACTCTGGTTGCTTGAGTACGCACGGAGAGTAGGCCGAGAGCCGCAGGCCTAGCACAGAAGCTCCAAGGGAGGCTGTCCACGCGCTGTCCCAGGCTCCGGACGGGAAATGATCTACATAGATCTCCGCGATAACCTATGCTTCAACCACAGCCAGCCCACTTTCCTTCTGTAGGAAGGGATCGAGCTTACGGCGGTCAAAAAACTCAAAAAGCACCAAATTAATGAAACTTATCACGCCCTAAATGGTCAGTGATGGCCTAATGTTTGCTGTAGACATGGCCCTAGCTTATGCTGTGCTATGAGACAACTTTTATAGGTGTTGCCGTTCTGCAACCAGTTTACGAGCTGAAAAGATGACGAACTTTTGACGCCGTTTTTTGTGTGGTGGTGCAGAACTGTATATTTATACACTGATTAGCATGCAGCCTTTGCCTTGACAGAAAATACCGAGATTCAGCCATGATCACAAAGATGCCGCCTCATGTAGTCAGAAGCTTTCCCTACTGGGAGACGCCACCGGAGCCGGGCCAGGATTTACATGAATTGAAATGGGGTGTCATGGAAGTCCTTTCAGACAAGTCACTTAGATTCGTTGACACAAAACCAGATCAAGAAGCTCTCGAGGAATTAATAAGCCAACTTCAAGAGAAGATTTAATATTGATTTAGATTTATTGTCCTGGGCTTCTGTAGATCACAACCCCTGCTTAAACGGCAGGGTTTTTTTTGCGTGAATATCGACGACAGGTCAGCAAAATGATCGCAAATTCAGACGCAAAAACGACCTGAAAAAGCGTCATTTATGTATGTATTCGACTTATCGTTCCTAGATGAACATGGAACGAGAAGCTGCTCATGCAAAGCTATGATTTGGAGTTTCACGATTACGCTCAGCTATTTCCGCTAATCATTGGTGATGACTACGAAGCCCTGCTTGAAGATATCGATACCAACGGACAGCGTGCCCCGATCGTTCTCCATGAAGGAAAGATCCTTGATGGGCGCAACCGATACCGCGTTTGCAAGGATCTGCTGATCGAACCCCGAACAGAGGAATACACAGGAGATGATGCCCTGGGTTATGTCCTCTCTCTGAACCTCTATCGACGGCAGCTCACCGTGGCACAACGGGCTTTGATCGCTGCCGAGCTGTCCTCACTGCGCGGGAGTAGCGCTATCACTGTTGACCTGGAGAAGGCCGCCGGGCAGGAGCTGGAAGCCGCCAAAATGGCTATTGAGGAGGCAGCCAAAGTCCTGGGTATCAGTCCGCGCTCTGTGTCTTCTGCGTGCAAGGTTGTGCGGGACGGTGCCCAAGAGCTGCTGGATGCTGTCAAGTCCGGCGAAGTGAGCGTATCCGCAGCTGAACAGGTGGCTAAGCTGGGGAAAGAAGCACAGCAAGAGTTGTGTAGCCGTGGGCCTAAGGCTATTCGTAAGGCCGCGAAGGACATGAGGGAGGAGGGCAGATCGAAACCTGCATTGACCAATAAGCCACTTCCGCCCTCAGAAAAAAACGGTTCCCTGCCTCCGCCGGTGCCGCTTGACGATGATGAAGATGCTGATTCAGCACAGGATGCGCCGGCTAACCAAATAGCCGCGATTGAGCAAGAGTCGGACGTTTTCTATACGGGGTTTGGGGAGCAATGGAACCAAAAACCAACGTAAGCTCTGAATCCCACCGTAAAGGGGCTTTCCGATCTCCAGCTCACCCGCCAGGCATTACTCTCTGATCAGTGCCTCGATGATCGGGCAGATCGTTCCGCCGTCTCCCGCATCACATTGCTGCACCAGTTCGCCTAACAGTTGCTGCATGACGACCAAGTCGGCCATCTTCTGCTCGATCAACGCGAGCTTGCGTGCAGCCCGTGCTCGCGTTTCGGCACAGGCGCACGACTCATCCAGCGTCAGCAGTCCACCGACTTCCGAGAGCGTGAAACCCAGCGCCTGAGCCCGCTTGATGAAACGCAGTCGCTTCACCATGTCCACCGGATAGCGCCGATGGCCACCCAAGGGTTTGGCTGGTTCATCCAGCAGCCCGCGTCGCTGGTAGTAGCGGATCGTCTCGACGTTCACCCCGGCGGCGTCTGCCAGCTTGCCAATGGTCAGCTCTGTGGCCATCACTTTCTCCTTGATTCCGTACTTTGGTACGGAGTTTAGAATAGCACCTAGGCAATCAGGCTCAGGAGATGGGAATGGGGATGCAACTCACCGGGAAAGGCTCGCTGGTCGCGAGTTCGCTGACCGCCATCGGTGCGTCGGTGTGCTGTGTCGGGCCACTGGTGCTGTTGGCACTCGGTGTCGGCGGTACGTGGGTGGGCGCTCTGACCATGATGGAGCCACTACGCCCCCTCTTCATCGGGTTGACTCTACTGTTCCTGGGATTGGCATTCCGCAAGCTCTACCTGGTGCCACAGGTTTGTACGCCAGGTACACCCTGCGCCGATCCGCGCACGCTCGTGCGACAGCGACTCGTGTTCTGGATCGTCAGCGTGCTGCTGCTCGGCCTATTGGCCGTGCCGTGGCTCGCCCCGCTGTTCTACTGAAGGAGATTAACCATGCGCAAACTGCTGATCGCCGTGCTTTTCGCCTTGCCCTTCGTGGCGCTGGCGGCTCCCCCGAAAACCGTCACGCTCGACGTGCAGAACATGACGTGCGGACTCTGTCCGATCACGGTCAAGAAGTCGCTGGAGAAGGTGTCCGGCGTGAGTGACGTCCAGGTCAATTTCGACCAGAAGACGGCGACCGTCACCTACGATCCCGATAAGGCCCAGCCCGAGGCACTGACTGAGGCGACCGCGAACGCGGGATACCCCTCCACAGTGCAGAAGTGAGGTCACGATGAGCGCCATTGTCCTTGAGTCCGTGCTGACTTGCCCGCGCTGCGGCTTCGCCAAGCCGGAAACCATGCCCACGGACGCCTGCCAGTTCTATTACGAGTGCAGCAACTGCAAGGCGCTGCTGCGCCCCAACCCAGGGGATTGCTGCGTTTTCTGTTCGTTCGGCTCGGTGAAGTGCCCGCCGATCCAGCAGCAGCTTGGGTGTTGCTCATAGCGTTTAGGGGGATCACAGGTCGTCGTCTGGATTACGCAGTGGCCGCAGCTCGCCGCGCGCAACTTCTTCCGGTACCGCAAAGGAATACCGCCCGAGCATGTTGATGTGCTCGTAGATCAGCGGCGATAGCCGGGCCAAATCCTCTTCCAGCACTGGATAGCCGTGCTGCTTGAGCCGTTCCACGGCCGCCGTCATGTAGAGGGTGTTCCACAGCACGATGATGTTCACCACCAGGCCCAGAGCACCGAGCTGGTCTTCCTGGCCTTCGCGGTAGCGCTGGCGGAGCTCGCCGCGTTTGCCGTGGAACACGGCGCGGGCCAGGCTGTGCCGGCCTTCGCCTCGGTTCAACTGGGTCAGGGTGGCGCGGCGCTTGGACTCGTCGTCGATATAGGTCAACGTGTGCAGAGTCTTTTCGATCCGCCCGAATTCGGCCAGCGCCTGGGCCAGCCGGGTGGGTCTATCTCCCGTTTGCAGCGTGCGCATGATGCCAGTCGCCGGCACCCGGCCGAGTTTGAGCGAGCCGGCCAGGCGCAGCAGGTCGTCCCAGTGCTCGGCGATCAGGTCGAGTTTGACCGACTGGCGGGCCAGCCCGTTGAGCTTGCCGTAGTCCGCGTCCGGGCGCGTGCGCCAGAAGCGGGTACCGCCGACATCGGCCAGCCGCGGACTGAAGTGGTAGCCAAGTAGGCGGAAGAGCCCGAACACCACATCGCTGTAGGCCCCGGTGTCGGTCATGATTTGCGTCGGCTGCAACTCGGTCTGCTGTTCCAGCACGACCGCCAGCAACACCAGGCTGTCGCGCAGCGTGCCGGGCACGGTGATGGCGTTGAGGCCGGAGAATTGGTCGGAAATCAGGTTGTACCAGGTGACACCCCGGCCGGTGCCGAAATACTTCGGATTGGGGCCGGCATGCACGGTGCGCACCGGTACGACGAAGCGCATGCCATCGGCGGAGGCGACCTCGCCGCCACCCCAGACTTGGGCCAGTTCCAGTTGGCTTTGCGCTCCGACCAGGATGGCGTTAGCCGCTGACAGGGTGTCGTCGCGGATATAATTCTGGCTGACCCAGGACAGCCGGTCACGGCGCAGCGCCGGGTTGTCGGTGCGGATCAAGGGCTCCAGGCCGGTGTTGCAGGCCCCGCCCAACAGCACCGCGCAGAGGCTGGTGACCAGGTTGTCGGCGCGTGCATTGCGTTCGGAGACATGGGTGAAGGCCTCGGAAAAGCCAGTGCGGGCGGCGATTTCCAAGAGGATTTCCGGCAGATCGACACGCGGCATCAGGTCAGACACGGCCGCCCGCAGTTGCAGCAACGAGCAGGGCTCGTCCAGCTTGTCCAGCGCCCCGAGCGACAGTTCGGTCTTGCCCTCGGTGTTCTCGCTCAGTTGAATCGCCGGGTTGTCGGGCAGGCGCGCGGCTACTGCCAGCCAGGTTGCATCCAGCTCGACGGACAAGGCGTCCAGGGTGGTTTTGGCGTCGATGGTCAGGCCCAGTGACCGGCAGATGATCGGTCGCGCCGCCAGCCATTCGGCACCGTCGAGCAGGCCAAGGCGCGGGTCGGCATAGCGCCAACTGGGCGAGACGAAGACATCGCGGCGGCGCAGGGCCGTGCGCAGCGCATCGAGCGTGCAGAACACATAGGCACCCATGTCGAGGGAGCCATCTTCGCGGGTGATGTGCTTCTGCCAAGCCTTGGCCACGATCTCCTGCGGCGCGTCATCCTCTGGCTTCCGGCGCGGCAGGTTCAGTTGCAGCCACTCCAGACTAGCCGCCACGCCCTTGCCGGCCGGGCTGAAGCCGAAGCGGATGTGCTTGAGCAGGTCGGGCAGAAGCGGCGCACGCTGCGGTAGCGCGCTTCCAATGCAAGAAAATAGACGTCATCTACCGGGCGGATCAGCGCGTTGACCTCTTCCAGGGCCTTTTCCAGGGTGGTCCTCGGCAGGTCGTTGAACAGCCGGGCGCGCACGTTGTCATCGCTGATCGAGCTGTCCAGCACGACCTTGCACGCGGCGGCGAGCGTCGCGGCCGACCGATCCAGGTCTTTCAGGCTGCGCATGCGGGCTTTCTTGTCGGCCTTCTCCGCGTTGCTGAACAGGTCGCGCAGCAAGGCCTCCAGGACTTCCAGTGCGTCGTCGTGCGCAGTCGCCTCCAGGCAGAGTGCGAAGGCCACCAGTGTCGCCATCCGCCGCGACGCCGGCAGCCGATTAATCGCGGTGACCTTGGCCGTGTTGGCGAAGCGGGCCAGGGCGGCGATACGGCTGGGAGGGATGTGCGCCGCCGCCGGCAAGGTGATGCCGATGCCGCGCACGTCATCGAGCCGGCGCAGTGCCCGAATCAACGCGGGGCCACTGACCATGACCGGGCCGGAGCGCAATTGATCCAGCCGGGAGCTGCGGTTGCCTTCGGCCACCGTCAGCAAGTCTTGCAGTTGCAATCGCTGTTCCTCAGTCACGCTGCGGCCCAGCGTAAACCAGAGGCGTTCTTCGACCCGACTGCGCAACTGGGCGATAAAGCGCTCTAGTTGAGACACACCAGGCAGGAGGACTTTCTGTGTGAACAGCCACGAGGTGGCTCGCTCAAACAGCACTCCCGGCCGGTCGGTGCCCGTCCAGCAGAGGGCATACAGCCAGCGGCTCAAGCGAAAGCCGATGCCCGGATCGGTGAAATGACGATAGCCAAAGCGGTTCTGAATATCGGTGGCATGTATCCAGCGGCGATGATCGCTATAGCGCTGGAGGCAGTCGGGGTCTGGAATCGCCAGTTGTCGGCAAAGCACCTGCAGGACTTCCACCGGCACGGCGGCGGGCTTGTCCGGCAGAACGCCAACGAAGCGGACGGTGGTCAGCAGAACGGCATAACCCAGACGGTTATGGTTACCCCGCAGCACCTGGATGGCTTCACGGTCTTCATCGCTCAGGTGGAAGTAACGTTCCAGCTCTTCACGGCTGGGCGAATCAACATAGCGGCCAAAACCGTCGCGTTGCTCTTGAGTCAGAAAACCGACCGGCATTGATCACAGCACCTCGACGCAGAACACGGCGGGCGTGACGATCCGCGTGCGTTCGATGTGCCCGCGTTGCAGCAGGCCGGCGCGGCGATCACCGGTTACCAGGTAGTCCGCATCGCCCGCCAAGGCCATGGCCAGCAAAAACGAGTCATCCGGATCATCGGCTTCGACCTCGATGGTCAGGCGCTCCAGTACCACAGCCCGTTGCAGGTTATTGATCATGGCGCCCACCTTGGCGGGCTGTAGGATGGCCTGAAGCTTGGGATAGCGGCTGGCTCGACGAATTTCATCGAGTTGCATCCGCGAGGTCACCACCTCGAAACGCGCCGCCCGCCAGGCACGGTAGATCGCATCGGGCGCGCCATGTGGCGAGATCAGGGCGCTGAACAGGATGTTGGTATCCAACACGACCCGCATCAGCGCTTACGTGCCCAGTCGAGCGCTTCGTCAACCGCGTTGGTCAATTCTGCCTCACTCAGATGGGCGTTAGCGGCCTTGGCCTGCTCAGCGCTCAGCTCCAGGATGTGTGCCCGTACCGCTTCTTCGATGAAGCGCGACAGGTCGCCCTTACGGCCGCCGCCCTGGCTGGCCAGAAACATCCGAAGCGACTGGTCGGTGTCGGCCGAGACGGCGACATTCCAGCGAATGGTATTCATAGCGTTCTCCGCTAATAGGTGTTTGTGTGTTTATACGCCAATCACAAAGGGCGATGCAATGGTTCGACAAAACGAAGGTTTTGCCGAACTCTATCGAGGAATGGCTCGGTTCGTTAAGCTCCCCGCGCTACGGTTCAAATAACTGGTACGCTTAATCAAAGTTCAACTATTACTAACGTAGTCGAGTAAACAGTACTTTTGATGAAGATCGGTTATGCGCGAGTGAGCACTCGGGATCAGAAAGCCGACCTACAAGTCGATGCCCTGAAACAGGCCGGGTGCGAACGCATCTACCAAGACATCGCCAGCGGCGCGAAAAGCGCCCGGCCGGAGTTGGACAAACTGCTGGCCAACGTGCGGCCGGGTGATGCCGTGGTGATCTGGAAGCTGGATCGCCTTGGGCGTTCCCTCAAGCACCTGGTCGAGTTGGTCGGCGAGCTGGCAGAGCGCAAGGTCGGCTTACAGAGCCTGAATGACCCCATCGACACCACCCACGCCCAAGGCCGCCTGGTGTTCAACCTGTTCGCCTCGCTGGCGGAGTTCGAGCGCGAGCTGATCCGCGAGCGGACTCAGGCGGGTCTGTCGGCCGCACGGGCGCGTGGCCGGATCGGTGGCCGTCCCAAGGGCCTGCCAGCCAAGGCTGAGGCCACCGCCATGGCGGCCGAAACCCTCTACCGCGAAGGTCGCCTGAGCGTCAGCGCGATCGGCGAGAGAAGGGGTCGTTGCGGGAGGGGCGGAATCTGACGCTAAGGCTTTGGCCAGCCGATATTCTCCGGTGAGATTGATGTGTCCCCTCCGAG
>NZ_JADDUM010000091.1 GCF_015163715.1 Pseudomonas cyclaminis | reverse complement strand
GTCGAGCCGTTCCTGTTGGCGTCGTCAATGCTCGGCGTTCTGGCGCAACGCCTGGTACGCCGGCTATGTCCGCACTGCAAGCAAGAAGACTCCGCCAGTCCAGGCACCTGGCGTCCGGTGGGGTGCTCACACTGCAACCAGGTCGGTTACAGCGGACGCACCGGTATCCATGAGTTGTTCTGCATTGACGATGACATTCGCACGCTGATCCATCAGGGCGCCGGTGAACAGGCGCTCAAAGCCGCAGCGCGCAACGCCGGCATGCGCAGCATGCGTGAAGACGGCGAGCGATGGGTCAGCAGTGGCGTGACCGCGCCTGAAGAAGTGCTTCGCGTGACACGGGACGCCTGATGAACCGCTATCGTTTTGAGGCCGCCGATGCCACGGGCAAGGTTGAGACCGGGCACCTGGAAGCCGACAGCCAGCGCGAGGCATTCAGCCTGTTGCACCGGCGCGGTTTGACCGCCTTGCAAGTCCAGCTTGAGAACAGTGAGCCTGGGCGCGGGGGGATGTTCAGCGCCAAGCTGTCCGACAACGACCTGGCCTGGGCCACCCGACAGTTGGCCAGCCTGCTCAGCGCCAGCCTGCCGTTGGAGGCGGCGTTGAGCGCCACGGTGGAACAGGCCGAGCGCAAGCACATCGTCCAGGCCCTGAGTGCGGTGCGTGCCGATGTGCGCGGCGGCATGCGCCTGGCCGATGCCCTGGCCGCACGGCCACGGGATTTTCCAGAGATTTACCGGGCGCTGATTGCGGCCGGGGAAGAGTCCGGTGACCTCGCCCAGGTCATGGAGCGGCTGGCCGATTACATCGAAGAGCGTAACAACCTGCGCAGTAAAATCCTCACCGCGTTCATCTATCCGGGGGTCGTCGGGCTGGTGTCGATTGCTATCGTGATCTTCCTGCTCAGCTACGTGGTGCCGCAGGTGGTCAGCGCGTTTTCCCAGGCGCGCCAGGATTTACCCGGATTGACCTTGGCCATGCTCAACGCCAGTGATTTCATTCGCGGGTGGGGGTGGCTGTGTTTCAGCGCGCTGGTGGCAGGGTTATGGGGCTGGCGGGTGTACCTGCGTAACTCCGTGGCGCGCTTGCGCTGGCATCGTCGGGTATTGCGCCTGCCGTTGATCGGGCGCTTTGTGCTGGGGCTCAATACCGCGCGGTTTGCGTCGACCCTGGCCATTCTCGGCGGCGCCGGGGTGCCGTTGTTGCGTGCGTTGGAAGCTGCGCGCCAGACCCTGTCCAACGATTGCCTGAGCCAAAGTGTGAACGAGGCCACTGCCAAAGTGCGCGAAGGGGTCAGCCTGGCCACGGCGCTGGCGGTGGAGAAAGTGTTCCCGCCATTGCTGATCCACCTGATTGCCAGCGGCGAAAAGACCGGCTCGCTGCCGCCGATGCTGGATCGCGCAGCGCAAACGCTGTCCCGCGATATCGAGCGCCGGGCGATGGGCATGACCGCACTGCTTGAGCCCTTGATGATCGTGGTGATGGGCGCGGTGGTGCTGGTGATCGTGCTGGCCGTGTTGTTGCCGATCATCGAGATCAACCAATTGGTGCAGTAGGCGCACGCACAAAAAAGCCCTCGTCACCGAGGGCTTTCCTTTCACTGACGTTGCACCGTCACTTAGAGCTTACCGGCGCGCCTTGGCCTTGACGTCGGCGGCGACCTTATCGGCGGCCAGCGGGGTGTAGCTGTACGGCGGGGTCCAGCCGATGCTCGAACTCCACGAGCAGCTCAGCGCACTGCCGTTGAGGGTCGAGCCGCTGTCACGGTAGACACTGCCACCGTAATCGCCGGCGATCTTGTCGCAACCGCTGATACCACTGATTTCGAAGGCGTTACGCTCGGAGAAGATCTTCGAGTTCTTGCCCACGCCATGGGCGTACGAGAACGGGTAGACCTTATGGCTGGTGCTGCCCACGTGGTAGTTGTTGTACAGATGCACCTGGCCGAAACGCACGCGCGGCGCACGGGCCGAGATGTTCTCGAACAGCGTGTTGTGGATGGTGACCTTGAGCTTGCCGTCATCGGTGGTGCGTGAATCGCTGGAACCGATCAGGTTGTTCTTCTCGTGGGACTTGAACGCCGAATACGAAATGGTCACGTAGTTGGCGCCGTTCTTGACGTCCAGCGCACCGTCGTGATGCTGCTTCGGACGGCCATTGGCGCTGCCGTTCTGGTCATCGGTGCGGCGGCCGTCGGTGAAGGTCACGTGATCGACCCATACGTTGTTGGCGCCTTCGATGGTCAGGCCGTCGTACTCGGAGTTCCAGTTGCCCGCGCTGCCATCGTCCTTGTCCCAGATCGGCTCAGGGTCCCAAGGGTTTTCGATGGTGATGTTGCGGATGATGACGTCGTTTTCCTTGGCATAGAAGAAACCCTCGCGGATTTCGGCATTGCTGGTGGTGCCGACGATGGTGGTTTTACCGGGAATATCCAGGCGACCACGTACTTTCATATCGGCAGTCGTCGTATAAGCTTTGCCTTCGCTGACGTCGATGATGCCGGTGATTTTGATGATTCGGCCATTGGCACCCACCGAAGCCTTCAGTGCAGTTTTCAGTTCGGCGGCGTTTTTTGCCGTGTAGATGTTATTCGCTGCTGCACGGGAACCACCCTTGGTCCCGCCGTTCTGAGTGGCCCAGCCAGTCGTGGCCGAATCCAGCCAAATGTCCGCTGCGTGGGCTGGAACGCTGGAAAAAAGCAGGGCGCCGACAACAGCGCTGGCCAGTTTGCAGGCAGTGAAAGTTGAGGGTTTTGTCATGAGTAATCAGATCCTTGATTAACTTGAGTATTTGAACGCGCACAGGCATGCGCGTTTCTCGAGCGGACGTCCTTGCCACTGGTGCAGCGAATCGAACGTCCGCTGCATGAGAAATACTATCATGTGATTTGAATGTTGTCGTACCACTGATTGCGTAATGATGTGCTTTCTTTCGCAAATTGCGAGATGTTGTTGACGATGGGTCGTTTACAAGGCCCAGCCGCCTCAATGCCCCTTGTCACTCAGCGGCAAACCGGTGTCTTTTGATCCGGTACATATCACCGTCGGCATGGCTGAGCAGGGTATCGGCGTCTTCTCCGTCCGCCGGATAGAGCGCCACGCCGATACTGCAGGACGGCATCTTTACCCCGCCAAACTCGGCGCCCAGCGGCTCGGCCATGACCGCGAGGATCTGCGCCACCTTTGCGCCAATCGCGTCCCGCGACGGCGCATCCGCCAACAGCACGGTGAATTCATCCCCGCCCATCCGGGCCACCAGGTCGCTCTCGCGGACGCAGCGTTCCAACCGCCGGGCAATCACACACAGCACGCGGTCGCCCATGGCATGGCCATGCACGTCATTGATGCCCTTGAAGTCATTGATGTCCAGAAACAGCAGTGCCAGGGAACTGTTGTGAGACCGTGCAGCGAGCAGGGCGCCGTCCAGTCGATCATTGAACAGCGACCGGTTGGTCAGCGCCGTCAGCGGATCATGATGGGCAAGGAAGCGTAATTCTTCTTCAGCCTGGGTAAGCGCCGTCACGTCCCGTGCGACCCCGATCCGCGCGCCGACTTCCTGGGACCAGAACGCCGCCCACAGGATGTGCACGATGCTGCCATCCTTGCGGATATACCGGTTGCGAAAGTCGACATGGGGTTTGCCATTCATGACCCGGACAATCGAGGCCCGCGTACGTGCCAGGTCTTGCGGGTGCATGTACTGGGTGATCAACGTGCCCGCCAGCTCTTCGGCGCCGTAGCCGAGCAGGGCCTCACAGCCATCGCTCACGAAGACAATCTGGTTATCACTGTCGACGACAAACACCGTATCCAGCATCAGGTGGATCAGTTTGGGGTACAGAGCTTGCAGGTCTACGGGCATGGGGCATCGGGCGTCCGGTTCATATCGGCCGATCATAGCCCGATCATGGAGGGACGCGGCGAGCAATTCTGCACATTTTTGATGGCCGGTGCAGCGGTGGATGCAGACGGAGCCAGGGGCAGGAAAGCCTGGAGACTGGAATAGGTGCAAACCTATTCCAGGACCAGATACTGCACTGTGCCTCGCTAACCGGGTGCAGGCCCGAGGGTTACAGGCCGATTTCCATGAAGCGCCGGGTGAAGATCTTCGCGTCAATCGGCTGATCCAGGACCTGTTCGAAGCGCACCTGGGTGCTGTGTCCGGTTTCGAGGTTTTTCATCGAGAACAGGTTAGGCCTCCATTCAAGGGTACCGCCGGCGGCTGGGAACTGGCGAATGTCCGAGCTGGTGCGGACCTTGAAGAACTCTCCGGCCTTGTTGAAATAGTGTTCCTGAATCGCGGTGTAGTACTGCTGCTCGACCCAGATGATTCGCTTGCCATACAAGCCCTGTTCAATCTGCTTCTTGGTGGTGGGGATCGCCTCGACGACCCAGCATTTGCGTTCGACGCCGCTGTTGTCCTTGATCGTTTCCTCTTTGAGCAATTTGTAGTTGTGGTGCTTGACGCCCACCACGCCATCGGTGATTGACATGTCCTCGTAGGTGAAGTCGGTGCCCACGAAGCTTTGGGTCTGGTCGGCACCGGCAATGCGTCGGACTTTGCGCAAGGCCGGCAGGTAGATCCAGCGGTCCGGGTCTTCGTCGGCATTGGACTTCTCCAGGGCCAGCACCCGTGTGCCTTTGACATCCTTGGGCTCGACGAACTCCAGGTAGGATTTGCGCGCGGCTTTGTCACCGTCGTCGATCCTCAGCTTCAACGTCCGTTCACGCGTGTTGCCTTGGGCATCGGTCATTTTGATAAAGACGTCGCTGGTCTCTGTCAGGCTTTTGCGGGAGTCCTCGTTGAGCAGCATGATCTGCTCGGCGGTATAGGTCTGGGCAAAGGCCGAGGAGGCGGCTGCGCTCAGGATCAATGCGATAAGGCTGAGTTTTTTCATCGAAGTACCATTCCATTTGGCAAAAAAGTTGGGCTGCTGGCGGTTCAGGCGTGGCAGCGGTGTATTTCATTCGATTCCAGGAGGCGGTGACCCGCTACCTGGCTGTTCAAGGCGTCGATCAAGCTGGCAGCCACCGAGACGGCTGACACAGGACGGTATTTTTTCAACGGTCCGAGGAAGGCCCAACCCAGGCCATGGTCGATATAGCGACTCAAGCGCTGGAGCGGGCGGCGGTTATCCTTGTTTCCGTAGGTCATGGACGGGCGCACGCAACAACAGCATTCGAGCCCCAGTGTGCCGAGCTCGGTTTCTGCCTGGGCCTTGACCTGGAAATAGTCGTTTTGCGCGTGCAGGTCCGCCCCCAGAGTCGAGACATAACCCACGCGCCTGGCCCCATGCCGCTGGGCATGGCGGGCCAGTTCGACGGGGTACTGGCAATCGACTTTGAAGAACAGCGCCCTGTCCTGGCTCGATTGCCCCAGGGCGATGTAGAGGTCGTCGCAGGGGCCCCAGTCCGCAGTTGCCTGCAAGTTGTCAAAGTCGATGACTTTTTCCTGATAGGCCGGGTGGACAAAGGCTGTCGGGCGCCGCACCAGCCCCAGCACCCGCTCATACCGCGCGTCGTTGCACAGCAACGCCACGCATTCACTGCCCACTTGACCGTTGGCGCCTGCGATCCAGGCGGTTCGTTTCATGCTGTTCAATGGGCGTGTCCGTTGAGTGCGCGCAGCGTGGGCGGGCGATCGTGGCCCTCGACGATCCGGCTCAACAACTCGACGATGTCAGGCTGTTGTTCGAGGATGAAAAAGTGTCCGCCCTGGCAAGTGTGCAACGTGAAATCACGCTGGGTGTGTTCAGCCCAACGCTGCATTTGCGCAGGCGTTGCCAGCAGGTCCGACACGCCGGCGAGCGCCACCAGCCGCGAGCTGACCTGGCCAAACCCATGACGCTGCGCATCGACGTTCAAGCGCAAGTCGTCGCGAATGATCGGCAGGTACACCGCCATGGCCTCCGCGTCGGCCGCCAATTGCGGCGGCAGGCAGCCCAGGGACATCAGGAACTCGGTCAACTGCGGGTTTGACGACTCCGGGTCGATATCGGTCAGACGAGTCTCATCTGGCACAGTGCGTGCCGAGATAATGACGGTTTCCGCCGCACGGCCATGGCGCTGCTCCAGCGCCTGGCTGACCGCAAACCCCAGCGCGCCGCCCAGGCTATGACCGAAGATGGAATAACTCCCTGGCAGATGTTGCTGGACGGCGTCGGCCAGGTGTTCCACCAGCGCCGAAAAATCCGTCAGCCGCTGTTCTCGGTGACGGCTCTCGCGACCAGGCAGTTGAATGGCCAGTACCTTGATGGTCGCATCAAGCTGTTTCGCCCAGCGTCGGTAGAAGCTGGCGCCGCACCCGGCAGGGCCGAAGCACAGCAACACCGGGCCCGAGGCCGGTTGCTCGGTAAAGGATACAAATGTCTGCTTCATCAATAGGTCCTGATCCCCAGGGTTACTGGGGCGCGGCTTCAAGGTTGCCTGTCGCGTGGGCGACAGGCACGAACGTGACCACGACCCGCAGGGTCGCCGGGATCAGAATCAGCGTGAAGACGGCACAGGCCACCATGGACACGGCGGTGAGCAGGCCCAGGTTGACGATGGCCGCATAGTTCGACAGGCACAGGATGGCGAAGCCGCACGCCAGCGACAGTGAGTTGATCATGATCGGGCGTGCCACTTCGCTGACGGTCTTGCTCAGGACCTCTTCATGGTCGGTTCCCGGCTCTTTCGAATTGCTCAGGTAGACCGTGAGGAAGTGGATCGTGTAGTCCACGCCAACACCGAAACAGATGCCGCAGATCATCGCGGTGCCGATATCCATCGGAATATCGAAGGCATGCATCAGTGCGCCAATGAAGGTCAGCGTAAAGATCATCGGGACCATGCTGACCATGCCGAATTTCAACGAACGAAAAATCGCAATCATCATCGAGGCAATCAGCACGAATGAGAACACAAAGCTGTAGACCTGGCTCTTGACGATCTCGGGGATGTTGCTGGCCTGCAGCTCGCCGGTGCCGAACACCTCCAGGGTCACGCCTTTGGGCAGTACGGTAGTGGCGTAGTCACGCACGTCGGCAATGATGGCTTCCCAGGTCGTTCCCCGGTCGGTGTAGGCCATGCCGATGATGCGCGCGCTGCTGTAGGTGTAGTCCACAACGTCCTTGATCTCGCTGCCGTTGCCGAACTCGTAGAGCAGGAAGTATTGCGAGATCAGTTCCTCTGATGCGCCGGGAGACAGTTGCGCGACGCTATCGTCGGCCATCACCTCATTGATCCGGTTCAAGTAATCGACGGGCGAAATCGTGTAGCCGATTTGCGCGTGGCTCTTGAGCCGTTGTTCGATCAAGCGCAGGGCATTGATAAAGTCGGGACGCTTGACCATGTCCGGGGTCTCGGATTTCAGCCAGATCGACACCGGCACCGTACCGCCAAAGTGCTGGTTGAGCACATCATTGTCCTGGCGCACCGCTGTCGACTTGGAGAACGACGAGATATTTTCGTTATCCACCCGCACCTGCAGGCTCATGTAGGTCGCGCCCACCAACATCACCAGGCTCAGGCCCAGCAAAGGCCAGGGGCTTTTGCTGGACAGGCGGTTGGACAGGTTGCTGAAGCGATCCACCAGCAGCATGAAACTGTTGTCGTTGCTTTGGCGAATCTGCTGCTTGGGCAACTTCAGATACGGCAGCATCGCCGGCAACAGGGTGATGGTGATGAGAAAGGCAAACGCCACGCCGATGGCGACGAAAATGCCGAATTCCTGGATGAAGGTCAGGTTGGTGAATGCCATGGCGATAAAGCCGACAAATGTGGTGAACGACCAGATCCCCATGGGAATCAGCAGGTAGTCCATCGTGCCGCGAATGGCGGTTTCCGAATCGCTCTCGACCACACGCTCGTAATAGGCCGTGATGAAGTGGATCGAGTCCGCCACTGCAATCGAGATGATGAATACCGGGATCATGTTCGTGATGATGTTGAGCTTGTAGCCGCTCAGGCTTACCAGGCCCATGGTCCAGATCAGCGACAGGATGGAGATCAGCAAGGGAATCCACACGCCTTGCCAACGACGGAAGCTGATGTACAGCAACATCGAAATGACCAGCACCACAAAGGGCAGGAACTTGTTGTTGTCTTTCTCGACGATGTCGGTAATCGCCGCGTAGTACGTGGCTGTGCCGCCGATATGAAAGGTGTCATGCGTGGCGATCTCGTTGACCTGCCGCAGGATCTCCACATACGCGCGCTGCAAATTACGCGAGTCCTCTTCATCCACTGCCAGTTCGACTTGAATCATCGAGGCTTGGCCCTTGGGCGAGATCAGCGAGTTACTGAACATCGTGTTGCCGAAAACTTCTTCGGACAGTTTGTTCAGTGCCTGCGGGTCCGAAGGCACCTCGACCATCAGGTCGTGGACATCCAGGGCGTCGCCGTCCAACTCGATATTCTCGACATCGGCGAGGCTGCGCACCTTGATCACAGGGGCGACCCGTACGACAAGGTCCGCCACGTAATCCTTGGTGCTTTGCGGGCAATCCTGGCGTGTCGCCAGATACGCCGACAGCTCCTTGAGGCTGGTTTTGTCCTGTGCATTCAAGCCGCCCAGCAGAATGTGCTCCACCAGGCCGCGGCTTTGTGCATCCACGGCGGCGGCCTGGAGTTGTTCGGCATCGTCTTCGTCGATCAGTGTCAACTTGGAAAATTGCTGGGTCAGTGTCTTGATGGTTGCCAGCGAGTCCGGGTTGAAAATGGACGGCTGCTGGGTCACCACGCCCACCAGGATCTGCTCACCCGAACCGCTGAAGTGGTTGCGCGCCTCGGCCATCAGGACCCGGCCCTTGAAGTCTTTGCCGAGCAGGAACAAGGAAGGGTTCACTTGCAGGGACAGCAATTGCAGGCAGAAAAACACGGTGGTCAGTGCCAGCAGCCCGAGGGTGGCTTTCTTGTGCCTCAATATGAAGCTGGCGTAGCGCAGGGAAAGGGACGTCACAGAACGGTTCCTTGTTTGAGTCGTAGGTGTGGGCATGAGAGGGGCCTGTCAACCGGTGATCGGTTGTGGGGCGCGAACGCCATCGTGCGGTTCGGGATGTGAGGCCAGGGGATAGAACTGCTGGAAGTACGCCCTCAACGCGTCAACCTGCGACAGCTCGCAGCGCAGCGCCAGGTAGCCATCGGGTCGAACCAGCAACAATCCGCCATCCTCGACGCCCAGTTGCGCGCGCAACCCATCGTCGATGGCATAGGACGCGGTAAAGCCATGGGGCGGTGCCAGGGCTGCCGTGGTGGGGCCGCCCAGCAAGTAGGCGTGCAGGAAATCGGTGTGACGCATCTCGGCGTACAAGGCCCGACTCAGGTGTTCCAGTTGGGCGACGCTGGCCGCCGAGCGCGGTTCGATCACCAGCGCGCAGAAATGGGCGCCCTTGAGCAGGTCGAATACGCGCCGGGTCCCGGCGTCTTTGCCGGCGATCATGCCGTCCGGCATGCGCTGGCCAGTGGCAGGGCCGCTGCTGTACTGCGTCGTGGAGCCGGTTGCGTAGTCGATCTGGAAGCCGGTGGCCTGTTTCATGATCCGCGCCTGGAAGCGACGGGTCGTCGCCAGGGAGGGGATCACACTGTCGCGCAGCAAGCGCAGCAACGGATTCTTCAGGTTGAGCATGCGCATCTGCTGGTTGGTATTTTTCAACACGGTCTGGGCGACTGGACGGCGCTCGACCTGGTAGCTGTCCAGCAAGGCCGGGCGCGCACGTGCCGTGAGTACGTGGGCGATCTTCCACGACAAATTGTAGGCGTCCTGCAACCCGGTATTGAGCCCCTGGCCACCAATCGGACTGTGCACATGGCAGGCATCGCCGGCGAGGAATACACGGCCGAGGCGATACTGCGCCGCGAGGCGGTGTTGGAATGTCGTCACCGACAGCCACACCGGGTCAGCCAGGCTGATGTCGTTGAAGCCGCGCTCATGCAGCCGGGCATTGACCTGTTCTATGCTGAGGTCTGCCGTGGTCAGGGTGACATCTTCACAATCGATGACCACCCGGTGCCTGCCTTCGGGCAGCGGGAACAGCATCATGTAGCCGTCGCCCGAGGTGAAGACATGCCCGCTGTGGTTGTCACCGGCCCACGACAGCGTGCCGTCGGCAATGATGTACGGCCGTGGGTAAGCGCCACCGTCAAAGGCAATGCCCGCCAGCTTTCTGACGTGGCTCGTGCCACCGTCGCAGCCCACTAGCCAACTGCACTCCACATCCTGTTGCCGGCCTTGCTGATCCACCAGCGTGGCGTGCGCGGCCTGCTCGTGTTGCACCAGGTTGTGGAGCTCCAGGCCGCGTTCCACCTGGCCCCCCAGCGCCAGGTAACGCTGTTCGAGGATCTCCTCGACGCTGTTCTGGGGAATGCTGGCCGTGAACGGGTAGGGCACGTCGAGTTGACCGAGGTCATAGGTGATCAGGCGTTTGCGGTTGCTGTAGATGTTCATCTGCTCGACCCGCACGGCGCGCGCCAGCAAGGGCTCCAGCAAGCCCAGGTCTTCGAGCACTTCCATTGAGCGCGAATGGATGGCGAACGCCTTGGAGAACGACTGGCGTTGCAGACGCTTGTCGATCAGTCGATGGGCTATGCCATAGCGCTGCAATTGCAAGCCCATCAGCAACCCGACCGGGCCTGCGCCGACGATCAGTACGGGTGTGGCAGTATTGGTGGTGTGGCTCATTTCAGACCTCCCTGGTCACTGGACTGGCTGTGCGAACGATCGGTAATAGGGGTACTCGGCCATCTCCAGGAGGTTGCGATCACCCTCGCTGTCGCCATAGGCATGAATCACGTAGTCCTTTGGATTACCGAGAATCTGCCGCACACGGATGACTTTTTCCTCGGCCTGGCAGTGCGGGCCGTCCAGCTCCCCGGTCAGCCGGCCGTTACGTTCCTTGAAGCGCGAACCGCTGGTGGCGTCGAAGCCGGCCGCTTTGCCCCAGGGTTCCAGGTACACGTCCGCCGAATTGCTCACCAGCAGGCAACGGTGCCCGTGGGCCTGGTGCCACTTCAGGCGCGCGAGCGCCTCGGGGTTCAGCCAGCCGGGAATGTCCTGCTGTGCGAACACCAGGCCCAGGGCGCGATAGCGCTCGGCGCTGACGCCGGTCATGCAGCGACGAATCATCACTTCACGGGCGGCCATCAAGGGGATGATCCGCAGAGCCAGGAGCACGGCCGTGGGGATGAGGCTGATGGCGACCAGCGTGAAGCGTGGGCCGCCGATCAGCCGGCGCAGAAACCGCCAGAACGTGTGGCGGTCGGTGAGCGTGCGGTCGAAATCGAAGACGGCAACGACGGGTTTACCTTGGGTTTGATCAGGCACAAATGAGTCCTCCGGGGAAGCGTTAATGGGTGGTTTCCAGGGCGCGAACGGCCTGGTATGCGGCGGGCGGCAGAATCAGCCCACGGCCTTCAATCGTGCCCAGCACCACGCCGTTCTGAACGATGTGGCAGTGGCTGTGGCTGCGGTGCAGGTGCCCGTCCTTGAACATCAGGTCGGTGTACTGGGCCAGCAGGTAGACTGGTGCGTCGTGCTCGGCAAAGCTGTCGAAGCGAATGCGCATGTCATCCAGCACGAACGGGAATTCGCGAGGCACGCCCTGGAACACGTGCGTGCAGGCAATCCCGAATTGGCGGGCGGCCTCGATCAAATACAAACCGGGAATGTGGTCCTGGGCGTGCTCGTAGAAGAATGGGTGGTCCGCGTCATGGAACAACTCCGCGGCGTACCAGCCGGTGTCGTCGATGGCTGCCATGTCGCCGAGCAGTACGTTGCGTTCGCTGGACTTATGCACCTGGCGCTTGTCCATCCGCTGGGTGTCGCCGTGGCGCCCCGAACTGTTCCATTGCGCGAGCCAGGTAATCGCGACATCCAGCGCGTGGGTTGCCTCCTGGGTGTCCGGCCGTGGTTCGGCCGTGCCAGCGTTCTGTTCAACGAAGTCCAGCAGCAACCCCAGCTTCTGGGTGTGCAACAACTCCAGCGAGACCTTGCCGGCGCTGGGGTATGCACGTTCGATGCGCGTGCGCAGTTCTGCCAGCATCAGCGAGTCGAAACCGATATCATCAATCAGCAGGCTGTCCTCGGCCAAGGGTTTGTCTTCCAGCTTGGCCAGGTGCCGAATCAGGTACATCACGTAGTCACGGGTGCTCATGCCGGCCGGTGCCGCCAGCGCTTCGGCGGTGGGCGACGCGGTGCTGCGTTCGAGGCTGTTCTCGTTCAAGGCATCCAGTTGCTTGAGCCAGTAACGGCTGCCCTGGAAGGCATAGGTAGGCAAAGGCAACTTGCGCCGTTGTGCATGGGTATCCCACGCTGCTGGAACGATTGGTGCGCCGGCTTCGTACAGCGCGGCGAGCGTGGCGGCGATTGTGCCCCAGATGGGTTGTGCGGCGTGTGCCGCGGTCGGTGAACGCCCCAGCGGGTTATCCAGTGATCCCAGGGTAACGACGATCTGCACAGGCTCTTTCGCCAGCATCTCTGGCGCGACATAAGGCTGCGCGCTTTCAGGGCCGGGGCGATACACATAGGCGCAGGCGTCGACCTGTTCGGCTGCGGCGGCGATGCGCTGCAGGCCCTTGTCCAATGGAAGATTGCCGGCGATCACGGCGGCCATCCCCTGCATGGCGCCCTGGGCGACAATCCAGCGCGGCTGCACGCCGAATGAGCGCCACATCATAGCGTGACCATAAAACAGTGCCGCGTCGGCCAGGTGCTGGGCCTGTGGGGTCAGCGCAGGCGATTCGAGGTCGATGGCCAGTGTTCGCCCGGCGGCTTCGATGCACGCTGCGTAGGCACATTGGAACGCCGGGCTGGTCTGGCGCAAGGCGTGGTAGCGCTCCCGGTCCGAGGCGGTGAGCGTGCCCATCACCCAGCCGACCTGGCCAGCTCCTTCCACCGGCTGCGCGGCACTGCGCGGGCCATCCAGGGCGCGCCGCAACGCGTGGATCAGCTCGGCGCGGTTGTTGCCACTCACGGCAATCCGCTGTTCAAACTGACGTCGCCCGCCATTTTGCGAGTAGCAGATATCGGCCAGTACCTGCTCATCACTGTCCTCCAGGAATGCCAGCAACTGCGACCCATAGGTGTCGAGCGCGAGCGTTTCCCGGGCGCTGATGAACAACAGGTGTGGTCGCTGTTCGACGCTCGGCGGTGGGCTCGGTGCCGGGTTGTACGACTCCATGACGATGTGCGCATTGGTGCCGCTGAAGCCGAACGAGCTGACGGCGGCCAGGCGTGAGGCGCCGGTGCCGGACGGCCAGGCCTGGCGATCAGTGCAGATGGCGATGTTTTCATCGTCAAGATCGACAAACGGGTTCACGCAATTGAAGTGCAACTGCGGCGGGATTTCGCCCTGCTGCAGCGCTTTGGCAACCTTGATGATGCCCGCGACACCCGCCGCTGATTCGCTGTGGCCGATATTGGTCTTGAGGGAGCCGACGCGCAGTGCGCTGTCACGTCCCGCCGCGCGGCCATAGACGGCGCCCAACGATTGCAGCTCGATCGGGTCGCCGAGCTTGGTGCCGGTGCCGTGCGCTTCGACATACCCGACGTCCTTGGGGTTGACCCGCGCATTCGCCAGGGCGCTGCGGATGACCCGCACCTGCGAGGGGCCGTTCGGCGCCATGATGCCCTGGCTCAGGCCATCCTGATTGACCGCCGAACCCCGGATCAGCGCATAGATATGATCACCGTCCGCCACTGCCCGGGACAGGCGCTTGAGTACCACCACGCCGCAGCCTTCGGCACGCACATACCCATTGGCCGCCGCATCGAATGCCTTACACAGGCCTTGCGGCGAATGCATCATGGCCTGCGACTGGGCCACCGAGGTGGTCGGCGCAAGGATCACATTGCAGCCGCCGGCCAGGGCGAAATCACACTCGTCCAGGCGCAGGCTCTGGCAGGCCAGGTGCACTGTGACCAGCGAGGAAGAGCAGGCGGTATTGAGGGTCAGGCACGGTCCCTTGAAGTCGAAGGTGTAGGACACGCGGCCCGAATGCACGCTTTCGTGATTGCCGGCATTCATATGCGCCGCGATTTCATCGAGGCTCAAGTGACGCACCAGCAAGTCGGAGTGATCTTTGTTCATGATGCCGGTGAACACCCCGGCATTCGCGCCGCGTACGCTGTCGGGCGCCATGCCGGCATCTTCCAGGGCTTGCCAGGTGACTTCGAGCAACGTGCGCTGTTGCGGGTCCATGCACTCGGCTTCAAGGGGCGTGATGCCGAACAGCTGCGCGTCGAACCGCAGCACATCGGCGAGCAGCCCGGCATTCGGCGAGTAGGTCTTACCCGGGCGCGGTGCCTGCGCATCGAAGAAGCGCTGCTGGTCCCAGCGCTGATCGGTGAGCGGCGACACGCTGTCCACGCCCTCGCAAAGGTTGCGCCAGAACTGTTCGACGCCGGCGTCGGCGCCCGGATAGCGGCAGCCAATGCCGACGATGGCGATGGCTTCGTGCGCACGCTCGTCCAGTGCCTTGATGTCACCGTTGAGCCGGTTGATTTTTTTCAGCGCGTTCTCCATGAGCGCGCGGCTATCGTTGTGTTGCGTCATGCTGGCATTCCCTTTTCGCGTGCGTGTCGGCTCAAAGTGCTTCATCCGCCAGGAGGGCGATGAGTTCTGCGTCGGTCAGGTGGTTGAAGTTGTCGTGTGCTTCGTGCACCGGTCCGGCGCAGGCGGGTGGTGGAGCGAGGACGCGGGCGTCCTCGGCGACGGGATACAACTGCTCAAGAATGAAGGTGCTCATGCTGCGCACGGTCGGGTAGTCGAACAGCAGCGTGGCGGGCAGCTTTCTGCCCACGATGCCCGCCAGTTTGTTGCGCAGTTCCAGCGCCATCAGCGAGTCCAGGCCTTCCGATTGCAGGGGTTCGTTGACGTCCAGCCGTTGGTGCTCATTGAGCGCCATGATGTCCCGGGCCACCCGCAGCACGAATTGCTCGATATAGGCCTGGCGCTCAGGAGGCGTCAGGTCGTCGCAGTCGCTGCGCAGCACGCCCAGTTCCGCGAGGTAGGCGCTTTCACTGACGGGTTTCCTGATCAGGTTGGCCAGGGTCGAGCGCTGCGCACCTTCGCTGATCGAGTTGTGAACCTGACTCCAGTCGATGTCGATCACGGTCGGGTTGGCCTGCGCGGTGCCGGCCAGGCTCAACAACATTTCAAGGGCACGACGAGGCGCCAGCAGGCCAATCCCGGGGGCACGCTGGAAGTTGGCCTGGCGGGCGACGCTGTGCGCCATGCCTTGCCCATCCCACGGTCCCCAGTTGACGCTGAGCCCGGCGAGGCCCTGGGTACGCCGGTCAAGTGCCAACTGATCGAGGAAGGCGTTGGCTGCGGCGTAGTTGCCCTGGCCCGGCGAGCCAAACACCGTCGCGGCGGAAGAAAACAGCACGAACCAACGTAAGCCAAGCTCCCGCGTCGCCAGGTGCAACCACCAGGCGCCGTCCACCTTGGCGTGCAGTGGAGCCTGGAAGTCTTCCCAGGACTGGGCGCCGAGCAAACCGTCGCGCAGGACCCCGGCGCAATGAAACACGCCGTCGAGGGCGGGCAAGCTGCGGTCGATCTCCTGCACCAACCGCGTGACCTGGTCGCAGTCGCCGATATCGCAGGGCTTGACCAGGATTGACACGCCCAGCGCCTGCCAGCGCTCAAGGTAGGGGGCCAGCGCCTTAGTGTTGACGCTGCGCGCCACCAGCACCAGGTGGCGACCGCCGCGCTCGATGATCAGGTCGGCCAGGCTGAGCCCGATGGCGCCCAGCCCGCCGGTGATCAGGTAACTGCGCTCAGCACTGAATGCGGCAGGGTGCGCCGCGTCGGTGTCGAGGGGCAGGGCGGCGAGCCGTGCGACCTGACGGGTGCCGTCGAGGTAGCGCACAGTGCGCTCGTCATCCGCCAAAGCCAGTTCGGCCAACAGGTGGTCGATGCGTTCCTGCGGGGTGCTGGCGCCCAGGTCGACACACCGGCTGCGCGCCTGAGGGTGTTCTTCACCCATGACGTTGCTCAGGCCACGCAACATGGCTGGCAGGGGTGGCAAGTCCGTGAAGAATGGCATGCCGCTGACGGCAAAGGTCCAGTCCGGCTCGGCTCCGGTGCCCAGGCAATACTGCTGGAGTGCGAGGATGGGCAGCAGCAGGTTGCGCTGTTGTTCCGCAAGGCTCTCCTGGCCGGCGGCCGGCCGGTTCAAGCCTTGCAGGTCGATGACGTGCTCGATCAACTGCCCTTGGGCCCACGGCTCGATTACATCGGCCAGGCTGCCGGGCACGCCGTGAGTTCCAGGCGTGCGTGGCCATCCAGCGTGCCGTCGGCGCTCAGGCACAGCACCCGCTTGCCGAGGCGCTGCAAGCGCTGTTGCAGCTCCGGCGCGTGGTCGTGGTTGTCTGCCAGGATCACCCACAGCGGGTTGGCCGTCGTCGATACCGGGCGCGCCGGTTCGACAGCGGCGACAGCCGGCACCCAGTCGAGCTGATATGCCAGCGAGCGCTGTTGCTTGAGTGAGTCGATCAGCACCGACTTGGGTGCCCGCTTGCTGCGCAGCGCCTCTACGACCACCACCGGCCGGCCTTGCTGGTCGTACACGCTGACCCGATGACTGTAGGCCTCAAGCGCGGCATCGGCGGCGTTCAGGGGGGCCGGGGACAGGCACACCACGTGGCACCAGAGCGGCCCCTTGACCTGCTGGAGCACCTCAAGCGCGTCAATTGCGAAAGGGATGTACAGGGTATCGCGCCCCGCCAGGCTGAACTGCGCCTCATAGGAGGCCGCCGCAGTGGTCTGGAAAAACGCGTCCATCAACCCTGGGGCGACGACGTAGCCTTGCTCCAGGCTGCCCGGTTGACGCAGGCGGGAGAGTGCTTCACCCGGGCGCCGCCAGATCTGTTCCACCCAGCGAAAACAGCCATTGAGCTCATACCCGGCCGCCGCCATTTCACGGTAGAACGCCAGCCCGTCCAGTTGCTGGTCCAGGCCCTGGACAAGGGACTGCGGGTCAACGGTCCGAGCTTTTGCCGGGTTTGCCGCAGACGGCTCAGCCAGGGTGCAGGCGAAGTTATGTTGCCAGGCGCCTTCAGCACCTTCGGTACGGCTGTAGCCGGCAATATCGACGGTGCCTTTCTGGCGCGAAACGATGTACTGGAAGTGTTTGACCTCATCGGTCGCGAAGACCATGGCACCGGGAAAGGTGACATCGCTGAGTTCGTACCCGAGGGCAATCTCGAGGTCCTTGGCAATCAGCGCGGACATGGCCAAATGCGTGGCGCCCGCAATGACCGTGGTGCCGTAGAGCTGGTGGTCATTTATCGGAAAGGGCGTCTCACCGCCAAACTTCAATTGATAGATCACATCGCCCGTGGCACTGGCGGTCTTTTGCCCCAGTTTGGGCAAATCTGGGTGTTGCGCTTGGCTGTGGGGCTGGCGCGACGGGTACAAATGCTGGCCATCGTGCCTGGGCCAGAACGGCCGGTGCTCAAAGACATAGGTCGGCAGGGTGAGGCGCGGCCGGGCGTGTTGCGGCGCGAACAGCTGCGGCCAGGTCGGGGTGAGCTGGCGGATATACAGCTGCGCGAGAGCGTCCAACATCTGTTGGCGATCACAGGTTTTTGCCTTGAAGGACGACAACCAGCAGATGCTTGAGTCAGTGAGGCAGCGTCTGGCCATCCCGATAAATTGGGTGGACGGCCCGATTTCCAGCCCGGCCAGTGGTTGCAAGCCTTGCAGGGTGTTGAGCGCCGTGTCGAGCAGCACAGGCGCCTGGACATGGCGAACCCAGTAGTCAGCGCAGGCGTATTCGTCCTTCAGCACGGTGCCGGTGACGGTGGACACGAAGGTGATGGACGATGGTTGGAACGCAATGCCCTGCGCCACAGCACGGAACGCCTCCAGCATGGGCGCCATCAGCGGTGAATGGAAACCGTGGGAGACGCGCAGGGATTGGGCGTCCACGTCACGTTCGGCGCACAGCGCGATCAGGCGTTGCAGGGTGAGCGAGCAGCCCGAGACCACAGTGTTCGCCGGGCCGTTACGGGCACCGATAGCCAGGGTGTCAGTGACATCGCCAAGGGCATCGAGCAGGCCCTGGGTGGTCGCGTGGTCGGCATGCACCACCAGCATCGACCCTTTCTCGCAGTGCTCGACCATCAGCCTGGCCCTGGCACAGATCAGGCGCACGCCATCCTCAAGGGACATCACGCCGCCCAGGCAGGCTGCCGCGTATTCACCCACGCTATGCCCGAGCACGTAGGCGGGCATCACGCCCCATGCCATCCATTGTTTGCCCAAGGCATATTGCAGGGCGAACAAGGCCGGCTGGGTGTAGTAGGTGTCGTTCAACTGGCGCGCATCGTCAGCCCACATCACGTCCAGGATCGAGCCTTGCAGTAATGGCTGCATGAGTGTCGCGCATTCATCCAGCGCCTGTTTGAATGTCGGTTCCTGGGCGTAGAGCGTGCGCCCCATGCCCAGGTACTGGCTGCCCTGGCCGGTGAAGAGGAACGCGGTACCCGTTGTGCCGCGCAGGTCGGTCGCAGGCACCCGGGTTGAAGGCGCCAGCAGTTGCTCGCACAACTGCTGTGTCGAGGTTGCGACGAATGCCTGGCGGATCTCGAAATGCGCACGCGTGGTGCTGGCGCTGTGGCACAGGCTGGCAAGGTCCACGTCGCTGTGCTGCAGCCACTTGGCGTACTTGGCTTTGAGTGCGGTCAACGCGGTCGGCGTGCGCGCAGAGAGCGGCAACAGATAGGGCCTGTTGTCCTGCGCCGCTGGCAGTCCTACGGGCGCAACGGCCCCTTGGGCAAGCACGAGGTGGGCGTTGGTGCCGCTGAAACCGAACGAACTGACCGCCCCGATGGCAGGTGCCTGCGTCGGCCACGGGCGCAGTTGGTCGGCGACCACGACGTTGGGCGCATCGCCCAGGATATCCGCGCTGAAATGCTGGTTGAGCCGGTTCAGGTGCAAATTGCGCGCGATGGTGCCGTGTTGCAGCATCAACGACAGCTTGATCAGACTGGCCACGCCGGCGGCGGCTTCGGTGTGGCCGATGTTGGTCTTGACCGAGCCGACATACAGCGGAGCAAGGTCGGCCCGCTGCCCATAGACAGCCTCGATGGAGCGCATTTCGATCGGGTCGCCCAAGGGCGTCCCTGTGCCATGGGCCTCCAGGTATTGCACGGCATGCGGTGCGACGCCTGCGTTGGCCAGGGCGGCGCGCATCACACGTTCCTGTGCCGGGCCATTAGGCGCGGTGAGGCCTTGGCTGCGACCGTCCTGGTTGATGCTGCTGCCTTTGATCACGCCCAGTACGTTGTCGCCATCGCGCAGCGCGGCGTCCAGTGGTTTGAGCAGCACCAGGCCGCAGCCCTCGGAGCGCACGTAGCCGTCGGCGGCCTGGTCGAAGGTTTTGCAGCGTCCGTCAGGGGACAGCATACGGGCCTTGGACAGCGCCACGTTGGTGTGGGGCGACAGCGTCAGGTTGACACCGCCCGCCAGTGCCACCGTGCACTCGCCACTGCGCAGGCTCTGGCAGGCAAGGGCAACGCTGACCAGGCTGGATGAGCAGGCCGTATCGATGGCAATGGCGGGGCCTTCCCAACCGAGGAAGTACGCCAGGCGACCGGCATTCACGCTGATCGAGTTGCCCGTGGCGAAGTACGCGCTGGTCTCGGGAGCACCCGGCGCATTGAGAATGTGGCTGTACTCATTGGGGCCGCAGCCAACAAAAATCCCGCCTTTTTCCACCGTCGACGGCAGTACGCCGGCGTGTTCCAGGGCTTCCCAACCGACTTCCAGTAACAGTCGCTGCTGGGGGTCCATGCTGATGGCTTCCTGGCTGCTGATGTTGAAAAAGCCGTTATCAAAGCCGGTAACGTCGTCGAGCAGGCCACCCCAGCGGCTGTACATTTTGCCGGGGGCGTCGGGGTCTGCGTCAAAGTACTCCGCGCTGTTCCAGCGCGCATTGCCGACTTCGCCCACCCCATCGATGCCCTCCACCAGCATCGACCAGAACGATGCCGGGTCGGTTACACCACCGGGGTAGCGGCAGCCCATGCCGATAATTGCAATGTCCTGCTGCGCCGATGCAACGGCGGTGTTGGCCTCGATGGCGTGCGGGGTGGGTTCCTTGAGCAACGACAGCAGGTAGCCGGTGAGTTGTCCCAGGCTTGGATAGTCGAACAGCAAGCTCACCGGCAATGTCTCGCCGGTCAGGGTCGATAGCCGATTGCGCAATTGCACCGCCATCAGGGAATCCAGGCCCATCTCGACCAACGGCGCATCGAGGTTGTAGTGCTCGCCTTCGTGGCTGCCTGAGACCTCGGCGATGCTCTCGCGTAACAGGCGTTCGATGGCGTCACTCGGGGGCAGGGGACGCATTCTGTCAACGTAGGTACGCAATGGAGGTTGCGCCGCAGGCTCGACTGAAGACGCCGGCACCTTGGCGTTCGACTGGCTGTAGAGCCGCATCAGCGCAGGGCTGGAAGGCGTGTGCTGGAACGCGGCCAGGGCACCCTGGCGCAGGTTGAGCACCAGCGGGTTGTGGTGTGGCCCGGACAACAGGGTAAAGAACGCCTTCAGCCCCTCGGCAGGCGCGATCAGGCCCAGGCCCTGGGCCGCCAGCGCGGCGGCAGTGGTTGCGTCGGTGCTGGCCATGCCGGCACCGGCCCATGGGCCCCAGGCGTAGCTGGTCGCGACAACCCTTGGGCGTTGCGAAACACCGCCAGCTCATCCAGGAAGCTGTTGCCGGCGCAATACGGTCCTTGGGCGTAGTTGCCAAACACGGCGGACGCTGAAGAGAACAGTGCGAAGCAATCCAGCACCAGGTGAGCGGTGAGTTCGTGCAGGTGCCAGGCGGGCGCGACCTTGGGCGCCAGTATCGCGGCCACGGCGTCGCGGCTCAGGCCGTCAAGCCGGCAGTCGTTGAGTGCGCCGGCCGCATGGATGACCCCAGCCAGCGGCAACAGGGCCTGCCCGCACTCGGCGATCAACCCGGCCAGGGCGGCTCTGTCGTTGATGTCCATGGACACCGTTCTGACATCGCAGCCTTGTTCACGCAGCCGGCCGACAATGGCCTGTTGGTGAACGTCCAGCGCGTTGCGTCGTGACACCAGCAGCAACTGGCCGGCGCCCTTGGCCGCGAGGCCCTGGGCAATCTCCAGGCCAAGGGCACCCAGGCCTCCGGTGATCAAGTAGCTGCGGTCGGCCCGGATAACCAGCGGCGTCGGCTGTGCAGGGGCGAGGTCCACGAGGCGGCATTCGTAGGCGTCATCTTTGTCGAGGCGCACTTCAAAGGGCACGGCGGCGCTGGCGGGGGCGGCGAGCCAATCCAGCAGGCGCAGAGCATCTTCAGCCAGCGACGGGCCGGGCAGCACGTCGACCTGGCTGAACCGCAGGTGTGTGAACTCTTGCGCCAGGGTCTTGACCAGCCCGACGCTGGTGCTGTGAATCAAGCGGGCTGTCGGACTCGGGTTGCAGTGGGCGACGACGAAACGCGCATTCGGCGCGAGGCACGGCAAGGCGCACAGGTGTGTGCCGAGGGTGGCGAAGTCCTGGACATGCTCGACGGCGGCCGGCCCCGCGTCGGTTCTGGTCGACGTGCTGAGGTACAGGACGGCATCAAATGACGCGCCCGCGAAACGGTCGAGCGTTGCGAGTTCGCTGGCGAGCACGTGGGTGAACGCCGGGTGTTGCATCGCTTCGATCAGCTCAGGGGCATCGCACACCAGCAGCCAGCGGCCGTCCAGGGGCTGTCGATGTTCACGGAAGTTGCCGGTGGCGTGCCATTGGCGGTGGACGCACAGTTGCTGCCCGGCAGGTGCCGTCGCCGAGGCAACTGCACGGCGTTTGACGGCAGGTTTCGCGCCGCCTTCAAACCAGTAGGGTTTTTCGTCGAGTGCCTCAAACGGCAGCGCCAGCTTGCGCACATTGGCCTGGGGCGCGGGGAGGGTGGACAGCCCACCGTGGACATAGAGTTGCGCAAGGTTCTTGCGCAGCATGCGGTTGTCATCGTGGCCCTTGTGCAACGAGGCGAGCAGCGCGCGCGTATCGTCAGCGGCCAGTTCGCGACGGGCAAGGTCGGTCAACGTGGCGCTCGGACCGACTTCCAGCAGCAGGTGCGGTTGCTCCGCCAGCAGAGCCTGGAGAGCGGCATGGAACTCTACGGGGGCGGCAATCTGACGGACCCAGTACTGGGCGTCGCACAGTTCATGGTCGACGCGTCGCCCCAGTACGGTTGAATAGAACGGCAGCGTGGGTGCGCTGTAGCGAACCTGCGCGGCCACCCGTGCAAACGCTTCGAGCATCGGTTGCATCAAGCTGCTGTGAAACGCCCGCGAAACCGCCAGGGGCGTATTGCGTACGCCTTGTTCATCGAGTTGGTGTTTTATCTGCGTGATCGCCGTGGCCTGGCCGGAGATCACCAAGTCATGGCGGCTGTTTTGCGCGGCAATCGAGACCTGATCGGCAAACGCTACCAACAGGTGCTCAAGGGTTTCGCGCTCGGTGTGCACCGCCAGCATGGCGCCGGGGGCGGTGAGGGCGGTCATCAACTGGCCGCGCTGGATAATCAGTTTGAGCCCGTCCTCCAAGGAAAATACCCCGGCCGCGCACGCCGCCGCATACTCGCCCAGGCTGTGCCCGATCACGGCTGCCGGGGTGATGCCCAGGCTGGCCCAGAGGCGGGTCAACGCGTATTGAAGGCAGAAAATCGCCGGTTGGGTGTAATGGGTCTCGGCCAGCTCTGCCGCGCGGCTTCCCCACAGCACGTCTTTAATGCCGTGGCCGACTTCACGCTGATAGAGCGCGTCGCACTGGTCCAGGGCTTCCTGGAACACCGCCTGGCTGGCATACAACTGCTCGCCCATGCCGATGTATTGCGCGCCCTGGCCGGAGAACATCAGGTTCGGGGTCATCGGGTTGCCTGGCGCAACACCTTGATAAACCGCCTCCGGGCATTCGCCAGCGACAAATCGCGCGAGCAACTGGCTGGCGTCCTGGGCGGTATCGGCCACTACTGCCAAGCGGTGTTTTGCTGCCTGTCGGTAGCGGGTGCTGTTTAGGCAGACATCGTTGAATGCGTGTGTGGTGTCGCGCAGGTAGGTTTCCCAGCGCGCAGCGGTGAGCGCGAGCGTCTGCGCCGAGGAAGCGGTAAAACTGAGGATGCCGGGGGAAGTGTCGGGTGCGTCCGACGGGCCATCGTCCTGCGCTGACGACAGGATAATATGGACATTGGTCCCGCTCAGGCCGAATGCGCTGACGCCGGCGTAATGGGGCGTGTCCTGTTGTGGCCAGGCCTGGCTTTGGGTAGGCACCACCAGGTTGTTCGCGGCCCAATTGATATGAGGGTTGGGTGTGGAAAAGTGCAGGTGCGGCACGATCAGGTTGTGCTTGAGCGAGAGCGTCAATTTGATCAAGGCCGCAATGCCGGCTGCGGACTCCAGGTGACCGATATTGGTCTTCACCGAGCCAATCAGCAGCGGCACGCCTGCGGCGTCCCGGCGTAAGGCACGCAGTAACGCGTTGGCTTCAATTGGATCGCCCAGGGGCGTCCCGGTACCGTGGGTCTCGACGTAATGAATGTGCTCGGGACTCACCCGGGCCTCTTTGAGTGCGGCTTCGATCACCGCCTGCTGCATGCGCCCGTTGGGTGCCGTCAGGCCGTTGCTGGCGCCATCGTGGTTGGCCGCCGAGCCACGGATCACCGCGTAGACATGATCATTGTCCAGGCGTGCCTGGGTCAGTGTCTTGAGCACCACGACACCGCAGCCTTCACCGCGGACATAACCGTCGGCCTCGGCATCGAAGGTGCGGCACAGCCCCTGGCGGGACAAGGCCTGCATGCGCGACAGGCCGATGCTGTTTTCCGGGCCGAGAATCACATTCACTCCGCCGGCCAATGCCATGCTCGATTCGCCGTTGCGCAAGCTGTCGCAGGCCAGGTGCACGCTGAGCAACGAGGACGAACACGAGGTGTCCAGGGCCAGCGTCGGCCCGTGGAAGCCGAACAGGTACGACACCCGTCCTGCTGCCACACTCTGGGCATTGCCCAGGCATGCATAGGCGTCGATCAGGCTTGGGGTCAGCGGGTCGATGGCCAGGCGCCCATAGTCGTTGGTGCTCATGCCAAGGAACACCCCGGTCTTGCTGCCCTTCAACTCATCGAGGTTCTGGTTGGCGTCGCGCAACGCTTCCCAGCACACCATCAGCAGTTGGCGCTGCTGGGGGTCCATCAGGTTGGCTTCGTGCGTCGGCAGCTTGAACAGCTGGGCGTCGAAGTGATCGATGTTGTCCAGCAAGCCGCCGTGCTGGCTGTAGATCTTTCCGGCCATGCCGGCGTCCTGATGGAAATAATCGTCCGCGGACCAGCGTTCATCGCTGATATTGCGCACGGCGCAGTCGCCGTTCTTCAGTTGCTGCCAGAAGGCTTGCGGTGTGGTCGCGCCGCCCGGGAACCGGCAGCCGATGCCGACGATGGCGATCGGTTCATCCAGATTCGATTGCAGGTGCTGGACTTGTTGCCTGAGATTGAGGATTTCATAGACAGAATTTTCCAGAAGCTCCTTGATTTCCGTGGGTTTAGCGTCTGTCGATGTCATTGTTTTGATCTCAAGAAGTTAGTCTTCACCCGCAACAGGGTGATTAAAAAGCGGTGCGTATCGCCAAAACGTGGCCACGGGCTGACCGGCCTGCCGTAATGGCCGCCCGTCGTTCAGGGATTTTTAGCGGTGTGCAGGTCTTGAGCGGCGCCAAGTGCGCCGCTTGCGACGGTCAACGTTGGACAGTGGGGCTCTTGGGGCCGAGCAAACTCTCCAGCAATGCCATCATTGCCTGTTCATCCATCTGCGCCAGGCCGGCCTTGTCGACGGCAGGCTCGGCCAGCGGGATCGACGAGTGGGCCGCAGGCGTGCCGGCCTTTGCCGTGTCAGCCACATAACCCGCCAGCTCACCGGGTGTCGGGTAATGCCAGGCGATCGTCGAGTCCAGCGGTACGTTGGACACCAGGGACAGCTCGGCGGCCAGTTCCACCGCGTCCATGGAGGTCATACCCACCTCGGAAAACGGCGTATCAATCGACATCGACAGGTTCTCGCTGTAGTCGCGATCAAGCAGCCAGCGGAAAATCCAATCGCCAACGGCGTCTCGCGTGACGGACGACAGCGGTGGTGGGGTGTAATCCAGTGCATCAGCGGCGGGTGCGTTCATCAGGTCACTTCTCCGTGTGAAATAGCGTGAGGCTCAAGCCCCGGTAGCGGCTGGCTGAAAAGGCACCAATTGCTTGTCGATCAAGCGTTGGCGAATGACACGCCGGCGTTTCTTCCCGCTCGAGGTTTTTTCGATGCTGCCCTTGGGGCAAAAGTGCACGCGGTTCAGCAGCGCATCGTGGGCGTCGAGCACGGCGAGGGTCAGGGTTTGCTGTTTTCTCGCCAGTTCACTGCCGGTGTCGTTGGCGTCGCCCTCAAGCACCAGGTGCAGTTCCATCAGACCGGTATGGGTGTTTTCGATCGACAGCAACGCGCTGCCGGACGCGCGTACAAAGTCAAACCCTTCGATGGTTTCCTCGATGTCCTCGGGGATGATGTTCTTGCCGCCAATCACGATCAGGTCATCCTGGCGCGAGTAGAAATACAGCTCCTGTTCATGCATGAAACCCAGGTCACCGGTACGCAGGCGGCCGTCCTTGAGCTTGGCCAGGGTCGCCTCGGGCATATTCAGGTAGCCCGGCGTGAGGCAGTCGCTCTCGATATTGATTTCACCGAGCTTGAGATCCGCCAGAGGCAGGTCGTTGGCATCGCGCACGCTGATCTGGTGGCGAGGGTTGGCTTCACCGGAGGACACCAGTTCAATGCGGGTTTCGTCGGTATCGGCGGCCAGGCGCACATCACCATCGGCGCCAATGTTCACCGCGAGGATCTTCAGTGTGCCCAGTTTGCTCGCGCTGGCGCCCAAGCTGTTTTCCGCCATGCCGTAGGCAGAGTGGATATGCTCCGCGGCGAGTTTGAGCGGGGCAAAGCGCTCCTGCACTTTCCTGAGTACCAGGGCACTGATTTTTTCTGCCGAGATGTAGATGTGCAGGCGGGAGAGGTCGATGGTTTCATCGTCGTACAAGCGTTTGACCGTGCGCAGGGCCGCCACCAGCGCAGAGTTGGTGAAAAAACTCAGATCGACCTTGTGTTCGGACAACAGCTTGAACCAGCGGGCCGGATTGCGCATGAAGTAATCCGGGGTGGCAAGCAGGTGGTTGCAGCCGCGGAACATCGGGAACAGCACGCCGGTGAACAGGCCCATGTCGTGGTGGATCGGCGTCCACGAGGCGCAGCTTTGCACGCTGGCGCCGTGGCGGCTGGCAGTATGGGAATCTTCGATGTGCTGGAGCTGATTGATGATCATGGCGTGGGTCACAATCACGCCCTTGGGGAAACCGGTACTGCCCGAGGAGAACTGAATGATCGCCATGTCCTGCGGCGTGGCCTCGACGACCCGCGGCGGGGTGGGCAGGGCAGGTGGGTCGAACGTCGGTTCCGAGTGGATATTCAGCCCGGTTGCCGTGCGCCACAGCGCAATATCTTCGGCACTGATCGCTTTGTCGCACAACAACAGTTGGAAACTGCACGACTGATTGCAGCCCGCCAGGAAGTCGGCGTAATTCACATATTTACCGGACTTGGTCCGCAGTGGGACCGCGACCAGGTTGAGTCGCCAGCACGCCATCAGATAGCCGACCAACTCGATACTGTTATTGAGGATCAAGCCGACCCGGGCCTGCTCCTGCAACCCTTGAGTGGCCAGTTTTGCCGCGTACTTGTCAACGAGCGTGCCGAGGGCTTCGATGGAGTACGACTGCTGTGTGTCAGCGAACGTCCATTGGGCAGTGTTGTTTTTAAGTACTTGGCTGAATGTATGGTTGATGGTCAGCATGTTTTATTCTCGCAGGCAGTCTTTCCCAAGTATGTCTGGGGACGTTGGCCGTCAGGTATTAGAAGTAGAAGTCGAGTTTGACTTGGAGGCGATCGTTGTTTTCGAATTGTCCGAATAAACCGTTGCGGTCTCCGTAAAACACATCCAGGCCAACAGTGCCCTTGATACTTTCCGTTAGTTTGGAGGCATATTGGAGTCGAAACAGCCCGTCACCGTCATTGTTGTTGGTGAGCCAGCGGGCTTCAAAACTGTCGCGTTGATGACGCAGGTCCTTTCGATAAAGGAACGTCATTATGTTGTCGACTTTTTTACGCGGCAGATAGTCCGTGGTTTCACCGAGGATACTTTGATAGAACTGTGCGCTGAAGACACTTTCGGCGACGCCGTAGTAGTCAAGTCCGAGTACATAACTGGTGTCGTTTGTTTGAAAGCGGCCATCTTGGCTGCGCGGGTCGTAGTCGATGACTGAACGCTGGGTCGCATGCGCCAATTCACCACGCACTACATAGTCGCCGATTGAAGTACTGGCACTGCCGCCGAATGTGTGGGTTCTTTCATAACGTTCGCGAACATTGATCACCGGGCCGGTGCCGGTCATGACCATCTGCGTTTCGAAGAACGGCGCATCGTTGTAGTGATACATGTAGTTCAGGGAAAAATCCCAGGAGTCGACGCTGGACGTGAGGGCAATACCCACGTCGGAATCCTTGATGGGGCGGTCCGGCCGCTCGGCGCGCTGGCGTTGGACCGGCAGGTTTAGTCCGGCGGGGGCGGCGGGGATCAGTCGACGTGAACGAATGGCGAACTCGCCTTCGTTGTAGTTGGGGAAGTCGGTGTAGGTCTGGTCAGGAATCCACAGCACCTGCATGTCGAAAGGACCGACAGGCACCACGACATTGGCCATCCACGTCGGAATGCGTGCTTCCTCCGGGTCTTCGAGAATGAATTCGCGGTAGTTCATCGGGTTGACGATATCCAATACCGTCACGCCATCGGCCTGGCCCCAGACCACTTGCTGTTTGCCCAGGGTGACCGTGCCTTCCTCGCCCAACGCTTGTCGGTAGTAGAGTTCCCGTAGGTCGAACTGGAAAGGGTAGTTGTCATAGATCTTGCGCCCATCGCTGATGGGGGAAAGCGCCGTCTGGTCCGGTTCGCCGGGTTCAAGTTGGCCGCTCATGTTCCAACGCAGGCGAGTGGAGAGAAACAGCCGTGCTTGCGACTCGGTGTCGTAGGACAGCGAGTTGTAGAAGCGTGTTTCGGACTTTGAAAGTTTACCCTCGGCGATGTTTTCAGCCGTCTGATAAGACACTCTTGAATCTGAGTTGAATTCTCCAGCGAGCACCAGCATAGGCAGCACGGATGCCGAGAATATGAGTGATTTGAACATGGGGGCGCCTTAGAACTAGCTCTAATATTATTATGTGTATCAATGACGTCTGCGCACGGGTTACAGGGCGATGTTCGCCTGCATCAGAGCGTTATGAACGGGTGGCGTATTGTCGTTAAGCTAGAGATGGGCGTAGTTGTAAGAAGCGATGACGATGCTGTATTCGATAAAACGAGTGTTGTCCTGGCTCAATTTTTTCAGACCCTCATCCGAAAGGTAGTGATGAGGTGAAAGTTGTGTGTTCAGCGTCATTGAAGCGTCCATGCATGATCAGTCGAAAAGCGCAATATTTCAGCGGTGTCGAAATGCTATCAGTGCGCGTTACTTAACTCAATAAGAGTGCTTCGAAATGTTTTTGGTTTAAAACGGTGCCATCTGTCCTAAGGGACAGATGATCAAAGCCGTGTTTTATATGGTGTTTTTTTCAACTTGGAACGTTCGTGTCATAACTGCCCGAAAATAATAATTGGCTTAATGGCTCATATAGATGTGTCTAAATGTGTCGCGGGCGTTGAAAACAAAAAACTGAACTAACGTACCAATGGTTACTTGACTCTGTCCCATGGGACACCTCGTATGCTTTAGCCAAGCGCACACTCTGGCGCGCTGCCAACAAGGAGTTCCTGTGAAAGGTTTATGTCTGGTGACGGGTGCCAACGGCCATCTGGGCAATACGCTGGTGCGCACGCTGCTCGATCAGGGCTATCGGGTTCGGGCCGGCGTTCGTGACATCCATAACCACACACCTTTTGCTGGGCTGGACTGCGAGTTGGTGTATGCCGAGTTGCTGGACGGTGCCGCCCTGGACAAGGCGTTGGAAGGCGTGGAGGTGCTGTTTCAAGTGGCTGCGGTGTTCAAACATTGGGCTCGCAACCCAGAGGCCGAGATTGTCGAGCCCAACATTCTGGGCACGCAGCGCGTGCTGGCGGCGGCTTCACGTGCGGGCGTGCAGCGTGTGGTCTACGTCAGTTCGGTGGCCGCCGTCGGGCATGATGGGACGGCGTTGGATGAGACGCACTGGAATACGGAACGCGACAACGCGTACTACAAGTCGAAGATTCTCTCCGAGCAGGCGGCTTGGGAGTGCGCCCAGACGCTGGGCTTGAACATGGTGTCGGTATTGCCTTCGGCCATGGTGGGCCCCAATGCCGGCTACCTCACGGATACCATGGGATTTCTTCAATCGGTCCGGCAGCGGCATTTGCCTTTTGACCCTGGGTTTCGCTTCAACTTCGTGGACGTGCGTGACGTGGCCGACGGGATGATACGTGCCGCTGAAAAGGGCCGGGCCGGGCAGCGCTACATCCTGGCCAATCTGCGTTCGTCACCGCTCAGTGATTTGATCACGGCCGCCAACACCCACACGCCAGGGTATCGCCAACCCGTTTCAGCGCCACGCTGGCTGCTGCTGGGTGTAGCCTGGCTGCAGGAACGCTGGGCGCAGTGGACGGGCAAACCCGCCCAGTTGCTCTTGAGCCAGGTGCGCCTGTTTCACAACGTGGCGCAGGAATACGATATCACCAAGGCAAAAAACGAATTGGGTTTCAACCCGCGGCCGCCTGACGTGGCCTTGGGGCAAGCGTTTGCTTATCTGTACAAACAGGCGCATCAACCTTATGAACACCCGCCACAGGGCGAGGCGCAAACATTGAGTTCATCTCGCTTTTGAGCTCAATCAAGTGAAGATCAAGCGCCTGCAATTCGGCGATCCGCTCCTGGACCTGCCGGCGCTTGTCGTCGACGGCCTGGTTGGCCAACGCCAGCGGAAAGGACTTCAACTTGTTTTTTGCCGCGATCAGCGGGCTCATCTCGGCCAGCTTGAAACCGGCCATCTGCGCTTTGCGAATGAGGTGGACGATTTCCAGGTGGTGAGCGTTGTAGAGGCGATACCGCCCCTCACGCTCCGGCTCGTTGATCAGGCCCATTTGCTCGTACAGTCGAATGGCTTTTGGGGTGCAGCCGGTCAGTTCGGCGAGTCGTCCGATGAACATCTGTCAATTCCTTATGTGAGACAGCAAATACTCTAGCGTTGTTTGATCGCCAGAGTTGCAAAAGCCGTCACATGAAAATCGAAAAATGTCGCGGTCGGGCTCAGTATCGAATCATCACCGATTTCAGCTCGGTGTAATCCTCAATGAATGCGCTGCCGAACTCCCGGCCTATCCCCGAGGATTTATTGCCGCCAAACGGCACCGCCGGGTCCAGCATCGTGTGCATGTTCACCCACACCGTACCGGCTTCGATGGCAGGCACCATGCGCAGGGCCTTGCCCAGGTCGTTGGTCCAGAGGCTGGCGCTCAAGCCATAGGGCGTGTTGTTCATCAAGGCCAGCAACTCCTCTTCGCTGTCGTAGGGGAAGAATGTGGCGATCGGGCCGAAGGTCTCCTCGTTGAGCAAGGTGTCGTTGACGGTGTTGGCGAGGATGATCGTTGGCTCGACATAACAGCCCGGACGGTCGATCAGGTGGCCGCCGTGAATGATGGTGTTGTTTTCGGCGCGGGCCTTGGCGAAAAACTCGCCGAGCTTGAGTTGATGCTGGCGGTTGGTAACCGGGCCGAATTCGGTGCGTTCGTCCAGGGGCGAACCGATGTTCAGGGTGCTCAGGCGTTTGGCCAGTGAGTCCATGACCGCTTCGATCTGTGAACGATGCACAAAGAAGCGCTCGGCGGCGGCGCAGATCTGCCCGGAATGCAGGAAACCCGCCTCGATGATGCCGTTGACGGCCTTGTCCAGATCCACATCGCGCAGGAACCCGGCCGAGTTTTTACCGCCCAGTTCCAGGGTGGTGCGCGTCAGTCCGGCGCCCATGGCGCTCTGGCCCACGGCGATCCCGGTCGGCACGGAGCCGGTGAATGACACTTTGTTGGTGCCAGGGTGTTCGATCAGGGCTTTGCCCACCAGGCCGCCACCGGTCAGTACGTTCAACACACCGGCAGGCAGGCCGGCTTCAATCGCCAGTTCGGCAATGCGCAGGATGGTCAGCGGCGTGAACTCGCTGGGCTTGATGATGATGCTGCAACCGGTCACCAGCGCCGAGGCGAGCTTCCAGATGGCGATCATGGTCGAAAAATTCCACGGCACGATGCCGACCACCACCCCGACCGGCTCACGCAGGGTGAACGCGGTGTAGCGTTCGCCAGCGAAGGAGGGCAGCGACGGGGTGATGGTCTGGCCGCTGATCTTGGTGGCCCAGCCGGCGTAGTAACGCAAAAAATGCGCGGCCTGATCGACTTCGAATGCGCGGGAAATCTGGATGATCTTGCCCGATTGGCAGGTTTCGATCTGCGCCAGTTCTTCGCGGTGTTGCTCCAGCAGGTCGGCCAGTTTAAGCAGCACATTGCCGCGCACGGCCGGTGCCACCTGGGACCACTGCTTGAAGCCACGACGCGCCGAATCTACAGCCGCATCGACATCGGCCGGGTCGGCGTCGGCGACCTGGGCGATGACCTGGCCGGTGGCCGGGTTGATCACGTCCAGCGTGCCGCTGGAGTGGCTTTGCACAGAGCCACCGTCGATAAACAGCGCGTGTTGTCGAGCGAGAAAGGCGTCGACCTGAGGCAGCAGTGAAATATCGCTCATGGGGTTTTCCTGATCGCGAACAAAGAAAGCCCCGAGGTTAATCCTCACGGGAGTGCCCGGCTTGACTGTGCCTGCCGAGCGCTATGTCTGTGGCTGCCAGCCCTGTGAAAAGTACAATCTTGACTCTGGAAGGTGCATGTTCGGCCAGCAACCCGCGCTCCATACTGGCCCTGCATCCGGCGCCACGCCTCGCTTCATGGGGTTGCCCGGACATCCAATAATAAGCAGGGCCATCCATGAAAAAGCCAAACCCGCTCCTCGAAGACCTCAAGTCCGTGTTGCCGACCATCGCCGCCAATGCCTTCCAGGCCGAGCAGGACCGCAAGGTGCCTGCCGAGAATATTGCGCTGCTCAAAGGCATCGGCCTGCACCGTGCATTCCAGCCCAAGGCGTTCGGTGGCATGGAGTTGTCGCTGCCACAGTTTGCCGACTGTATTGCGTTGCTCGCCGGTGCCTGCGCCAGTACGGCTTGGGCCATGAGCTTGCTGTGCACCCACAGTCATCAATTGGCCCTGTTTTCGGCCCAATTGCAGCAGGAAGTCTGGGGCGACGACCCGAATGCCACGGCCAGCAGCAGTATCGCGCCGTTCGGGCGTACCGAGGCGGTCGAGGGCGGTGTGTTGTTCAGCGGTGAGATGGGCTGGAGCAGCGGCTGCGACCACGCTGAATGGGCGATTGTCGGGTTCCGTCGGCCCAATGCCGAAGGTACTCAGGATTACTGCTTTGCGGTACTGCCGCGCAGCGACTATCAGATCCGCGATGACTGGTTTGCGGCGGGCATGAAAGGCAGCGGCACCAAGACCCTGATCATCGACAAGGCTTTCGTGCCGGAGCACCGCATCCAGAAGGCCAAGGACATGATGGAGGGCAAGTCCGCAGGCTTCGGCTTGTACCCCGACAGCAAGGTGTTCTACTCGCCGTACCGTCCGTATTTCGCCAGCGGTTTTTCCACCGTGAGCCTGGGCGTCGCCGAGCGCATGCTGGAGGTGTTCCGCGAAAAGACCAGGACGCGGGTGCGTGCCTATACGGGTGCTGCGGTCGTGCGGCGACTCCGGCGTTAATGCGGCTGGCCGAGTCGACGCACCAGGTCGGCGCTGCGCGGGCGTTTCTGGAAAAGACCTGGGCCGAACATGCCGAGCACAGTGAACAGCAACGCTACCCCAGCCGCGAAACCCTGGCGTTCTGGCGCACCAACCAGGCGTATGCCACCAAGATGTGCATCCAGGCGGTGGACCGCCTGTTCGAAGCCTCCGGCGGCAATGCCTGGTTCGAACACAATGAGATGCAGCGCCTGTTCCGCGATTCGCACATGACCGGCGCCCATGCCTACACCGACTACGACGTCTGCGCGCAGATCCTCGGCCGCGAGTTGATGGGCCTGGAACCCGATCCGAGCATGATCTGAAGCGGTTTTTGATAACAACAATCAGGGCTGCGCCTGACGCAGCCCGGGAGTCTTGCATGTCTGAATCGACCTTCGATCCACGGGCCTTTCGTCGCGCCCTGGGCAACTTCGCCACGGGCGTCACCGTGGTCACCGCCGCCGACTCTAACGGGCGCCAGGTGGGTGTTACCGCCAACAGTTTCAACTCGGTGTCTCTCGACCCGCCGCTGGTGCTGTGGAGCCTCGACAAACGCTCCAACAGCCATGAGGTATTCGAGCAGGCCAGCCATTTTGCGGTCAACGTGCTGGCGGCGGACCAGATTGACCTGTCGAACAATTTTGCGCGACCCAAGGACGATCGTTTCGCCGAGATCGCGTACGAACCAGGGGCGGGTGGCGCACCGGTGTTCGCCGATTGTTCGGCGCGGTTTCACTGCGAGAACTATCAGCAAGTGGATGGCGGTGATCACTGGATCATGATCGGCAAGGTGGTGGCCTTCGACGATTTCGGCCGCGCGCCGCTGCTCTACCATCAGGGCGCGTACTCGATGGTCCTGCCCCATACGCGCATGACCAGGCGTGATGAAAGCCAACCGCCGAGCAGCCATTTCCAAGGGCGACTGCGCCACAACCTGTACTACCTGATGACCCAGGCGGTGCGCGCCTACCAATCCAGCTACCAGCCCCGGCAGCTGTCTACCGGCCTGCGCACCAACGAGGCGCGGATGCTGATGGTGCTGGAGAATGATGCCAGGCTGAGCCCCAGCGAGCTGTTGCGGGAAGTGGCGATGCCGGTGCGGGAGATTGAGGATGCGGTGGCGAACCTCAAGCGCAAGGGCTTGGTGGACGACGATGAACACGGCGTACGCCTCACCGCTGCCGGCGTCGAGCAGACCGAAGACCTTTGGGCGATTGCGCGGGAGCAGCAGGAGAAGGTGTTTGCCGAGTTCAGCCAGGACCAGATCGAAACCTTCAAGACGGTGCTCAAGCAGTTGATCAGCCAGTGCTGATGAGCGGGTGAGCAGTTCACCGGTCCTGCAGACACAGCCGGTCAAATGTGGGAGAGGGCTTGCCCCAATGCCAGTCAGTTAAGGAGGAACACTGTAACTGTGGTGAGCGGGCTTGCCCCGCGCTGGCTGCGAAGCAGCCCCAAAACACAGCTCAGGGGCTGCCTGGCACACTGCAGCGCTC
>NZ_JADDUM010000090.1 GCF_015163715.1 Pseudomonas cyclaminis | reverse complement strand
ATGGGATTTGCCGCCGGACAGCAGCCGGGCCCCTTGCGCCAAAGCATCATCCACCAGCGCCTGGGATTTTCGTACCGCCGCGTCATCGATCAACGGCCCGACCTGTACACCCGGCTCCAGGCCATTGCCCACCTTCAAGCGTGCCATGCGCTCAACAATGCGCTCGGCACAGGGCAAAGCACAACGCCACCAACATCAGCAGTTCAAGGCCGAGCTGGGGATGCATGACCAGGATCAGTTGACCGAGCACCAGCCCAAGGTAGGACGCGATCATATAGCCGCTGAACACCACGCCCCGCTGCTTGGCATCCGCCTGCTCATTGAGCCAGCTCTCGATGACCATGTACTGGCACATCATGCCCAGGCCGACAATCATCCGCAGCACGATCCACGCCGGCAACCAGTCGACCAGGCCGTGCCCCAATACCGCAGCGCCGACGATACCGGCGCAGGTGGCATAGGCACGGATGTGCCCGACACGGGCAATCAGGCGGTGTCCGATCTTGCCGCCCAGCACCAGGCCGAAGTAGTTGGCCGCCATCAGCGCACCGACCCACAGGCTGTCGACATGGTCGGCCGCCAGGCGTAAAGCCAGGTAAGTGCTGAGCAGGCCGGAGCCGATCAGCATCATCAAGGAGGCAAAATAAAGGGCTCGAAAAGATTTCCAGATCTGGCGCATCGGCGTTCCGAGCGGCTCCTTGCAGTGAGAGACAGGGCTATCGGCATGATAGTCCTGGGTGGCCGGTTCCGGACAGGCGGTACGAGCTGTTTCCGGGGATTATTTTGCTTGAACAGCTCAGACGACGCGGGGTGGCGTGAGAGGTACACCGTGGCGAAAAATACCTGGCAGCACCTGCTGTGAACATTGATCGGCGGCAAGGTTCGATTGATGTTTGAAAAGACCGCGCAGGCACAAAAAAGCCCCGCACAGAATAGGCTGTGCAGGGCTTTGAATCTGGTGTCCCAGGGCCGGTTCGAACGGCCAACCTTCCCCTTAGGAGGGTCAATTCAGACCCAACAGGTACAGCCACAAGCCCAGGTTTAATGGGGCTTTTAGTCCCATTGAGTCCGTGAACATCGAGCGGTATAGTGCTTTTTGCTGCCACCCTGCTGTCACGGTCGAACCCTTGAAAACCAAAATCACTCAGAAGCTAATTGGCAGCCTAGCCGCCGAGGCGAAAGCATACCGCGTGCATGACACCGTGCAACCCGGTTTCTTCATTCGCGTACTGCCCAGCGGTCACAAGTCCTACATGGTGACTTGGGGCCGAAACAAGAACGCCACCCTCGGGCGTGTCGGCGTGCTAACTCTTGACCAAGCCCGAACCGAGGCCGCCCAGTACCTGGCTGATGCGCACGCCCACGGCGAGCCCCTGGCCATCGCCCAGGGCCGCAAGGGGTCAACCCTGCCCTCGCTGCGCGATTTCATCGACGATACCTATATGCCGTGGTTCAAAGCTCATCACAAAGGCCACGAGAAGACACAACACACCCTCAGTAATAACTTCGACCCAATCATGGCCCAGCGCCTGGACGCGATCACCGGACGAGACCTGGAGCAGATCCGCACAGGATGGATGCAGGCCGGCAACAAGCCCTCCACGGTCAACCGGAAAATGGGCTCTATCAGCGGAGTATTCAGCCGGGCGGTCGAGTGGGATTACATCGATGAGCACCCTCTGGCCAAGCTGAAACAGCTCAAAGTCGATTCAAAGGGGGTGATTCGCTACCTGGCTGCCGACGAGACCAAGCGTCTACGCGCTGCCCTGGACGCTCGACAGGATGAAATGAGGGCCGAGCGCGAGAGTGCAAACGCATGGCGGACGGATCGCCACAGAGAGCCGATGCCAAGCCTGCTGGAACTGGCCTTCACCGATCACCTGAAGCCAATGGTGTTGGTATCATTGAATACGGGTATGAGGCGCGGAGAGCTGTTCGACCTGAAATGGTCAGCGGTGAACTTCGACACAAAGACAATCACAGTCGCCGGGGCCACCACCAAGACAAGCGATACGCGCCACATCCCGATGAACAAGGAGACTATTAGTGTACTGGAAGCTTGGAAGAAGCAGGTGAGCAAGCCGCCGTATGTCTTCCCAGGTCAGGGCGGCGGTCGCTTTGAGGACGTAAAAAGCGCCTGGCTCAAGTTGCTGGAGCGGGCGCAGATCGACGGATTCCGCTGGCACGATATGCGGCACGACTTCGCTTCACGCCTCGTAATGGCCGGCGTACCGCTCAACACGGTACGGGACCTGCTGGGGCACGCCGATATCAAGATGACTTTGCGCTATGCACATCTGGCGCCAGGCACAAAGGCTGCTGCGGTGGAGCTTATTTAAAAGGAACGTAATCGACATCGCGCATTGGGACGACGGTAGAGTGCATTTTATGTTTTTCAACATGGGTGAGCAAAGAACTCCACCCCATACTTACCGCATCCAACGATATAGATTCACGGTTGACCTCGTAGTAACCCGCCTCATCCGCAATCCAAAAAACCGGGCTCACTTTTATCGTTTCCCACGTCCGTAGCTCGTCGTAAGTCAGCGCCTGGGGCAAATCAAAACAGAGCTTTACAAACCTTATCGACTCGTCGGTAGACCAAATCCCGTCGATTACCTCACCAAGCGCAGCTTTCGAACCGTCCACATTTTGATGCGCAATTGCCTGGGAAATCGCCCATTCAATCACTGCGGTTAGAGAGCGCTTCTGCAGTCGGCCCATTATATCAAGAGCAAATTTAATTTTCGGATCAATCCTAATGCCCACGGCTACCGTGGTGCTCGATTCGCCAGTCCGCTTACTTGTCTTAGTGGCCATACATTTCCATCTGCTCTGATGAGGTCAGCCTAGCTGACCTTATTGCCACAGCTTGCGCGACGCGCAAACCCCTGTCAATCCATGCGAGTACGAGTCGATTTAGCTTTTGCTTGCAAACATAGTTTTGCGCGATGTAGGCTAGCGAAACACGACGCCTCTCTGGCTTCGTTTTTTGGGAGACCACCATGGAACAAGCACAGCAACAAATGGCGCCGCTGTCGGTGAGCGTCGAAGAATCTGCCCGCATTCTGGGTATCTCGCGCTCAGCCACCTACGAGCTGATCGCTCAAGGGGAACTCAAAACTTTCAAAATCGGCCGCCGACGCCTGGCACTGGCATCCGAGCTGAGGGCTTTTATCGAGCGCGCAGCAAAGGTCGGCGCACGGTGAAGTGCGAAAAGAATAAGGACTGGGGGTTGCGCATGGCTGCGCGAGAGGTTGCCAAGGCGGTGCTCGAACACCGCCTTAGCGAAAACACACTGGATAGCACCAACGTGAAGGGCAAACTATGACACGCCATTCTTCAACTGAGCAAGACCGCAAGATGATAGAGGCCCTGCGAAACGGGCCGGTATCGACCATCGAAGCCGCCAAGGACCTGGATATCGTCCAGCCCCCCAACACCATCCGCCGCCTCAGGAAAAAGGGTCATGAGATCCGCACCTATTGGACGCACCAGTCCACCGAGCCAGGCCGGCCACCTCACCGCGTCGCGAAATACATCCTGATGCGCGAAGCGTCGTAATCCAGAGTTCGCAGAGGTCTCCGCAGATTTGCGGCGACCTCTTGCGTCTTCCTGTGAGCTGCTTGTGGGCTTCGGCCCGCTGGTTATCCAGCCGAGTTACGCTGAGGTCGATTCAGTGGAATGCCTAGCCACAAAACTACTTCGCCGTGGCGACGCGGTGAGCATTGAGCGTGGGCAGCTCGCCATTCAACCGGCGAGCGGCAGGCCCGTGCCGGCTGAATGGATGAATGCCAATGCGCGAGAGATCTGCCGATCGATATTGGTTGCGGCCGGCATTGACGCCTACGAGTACGTGGGACACCGCACTGGTCACTACGGAAAGCGCAGAGCTGCGGGCCTGACTCTAATTTTCGCATCGGTGATCACAGGTGAACCCGCATACGCCATATTCAACGTGGACCTGGCTCGAAAGCGGACCACGGCGGGCGGCAAGGCCGGTGGTCCTCTTCCTGCTGGCGAGTTCCGCGTAGGTGAACGAAGCCACTTCTACAAGTTCTGGGCGTCCATGGGTTTGCAGATGCCAGATCGGATGCAGCGGTTCCACAAATGCATGGGCAAGCTATCCAGTTTCTTACTGACGGGCAGCGTAACCAATGAGCGCCTTGACGTGCAGTCAATCCGGCACGCGACCATCGCTGCTGATCAAGCTCGATCGGCGATTCTAGGGCACAAGGAGGGCACAACTAAGTCACAAAGAGGACACAAGGAGGGCACAATCTCAGGGCACAATGAAACTGCTACAGACCACGAGCAACAAGGGTTTCAGCCGAATTCAACTACGTGCGCTGAAAACCACGGAAACAAGGTAATAAGGGAGTACGGTAACAAGATAAGTATTTGCTCCCCCATACAAACCCTTAAGCCACCCCAGGAGCAGAGTGTTGATGAGTGGTTGGAGGCATACAGTTCGACCTGATCTGCTTTGCTGAGAAGGCACCGACCGCCAACAAATGAAAAAGGGCACCACCCTGTTTCGGGGTAGTGCCCTTGATGCTGCAAAGGTTTCGTTGCTTATCAGCCCTACTCCAGCACCACCGTGCGGTATTGCTGATCGCCGCCCAGGTCATCCGAGCCGAACAGAGCCTGATTGACTGCCTTCCTACTCTCAAGCAGACGGTCATGCTCATCATGAGTGCCAATGTCAGCCGCAACCCACTCAGGGAGCTCCTTGCGCCGCCGCAACTCGCTAAGGTGCGTCCACCACCGGGTAGCGTAACGCCGCTCTGCGAGAATGAGCTCAACCACTAAGGTTCGTTGCTTCTCGGTGAAGAGTGGCAGGTGTAAGACACTAGAGTCTTCCGCCTCGATGCGTGCCGAGCCCTCCCCTTCAAATTCGGACTTATCTTGGCCTTTCAGGGCGTTACTGATATTTTGATAAAGTTGCATGACGTGTGCCTCTAAGCTTCGTCGTGTGATAGCCAGGCCGCTGTTAGCGCAGCGGCTTGGCACCTATTCTGAGATGGTCCAAGTTAGGACCATCGACCTGATCCGCTAATTTCTCAGCTGATCGCCAGGGGTGAACGATCCGTTCACCTACTGCTTACCCTTCTCGCTGATCCAGCCCGCCGCCCAGCTCATTGGGTCTTTCGTACCTATTGGCTTGAGTGGCTTGCCGTCACGTGCCGCTTGCTTACCTTCCTCCTCCGTTTCAGTGTGAATCCACAGCGCTGTCAACCTAAAGCCTGCCGATCGCTGCCGCTCCTTGTAATCGCGCTGCCTAGCCGCTGCTGAGCGAGGGACTTTCGTTTTGTCGGACATTCAATCCACCGTGACTAGTTACGATTAAGCAAAGCTACGCCTCCGTAACTAGTAACGCAACCCCTGCTGCGTGATAATTTCACGACCTTCACCATGACCTCAGGATTGCAGGATGGCGTGCTCACCGACACTATGTAACTAAATAATACAAGAGCTAGCCAAGGGCCATCACTTCATGATTAGATCTCTGTGGGCCTATCGTCTAATTTGGCAAGACATCTCAATGAGAGATCCCGGTTCGATTCCGGGTAGGCAAAGAACATTTATTCAAGTGTTCTTTGCCTACCTTGAGGGCATCCAATGGATGAGCAACAAAAAGTCGTGGTATTTAACGCGCAAACTATCAATGTTCGAGAATTAGAAAAGGCTTGGGCACATACCAATCGCCAAATCAACGCCCTAATTCTTCAGAAAAACACGAAATCCATTGAAATATCCACAAAGCTTCTTGCTTTGGTCTACTGCGCGCTCGCAGAATCTCTTTTCTCGAAGTTAATCCATACGCCTTATGGACTATCTATCGTGGAAATCGATCAAGTTAAAACTGTTACGAATAGACATGGGGTGAAAGCAGGCTGGATCAAATGCGCGGAACTGGCAATGCAGCACGTTGGAGGAGCCAAAAGCAATCACGGCCCCAATGTTCTACAGAAGCTTTCGGCGATGATTGAGCAGTATATTTTTGACCCAAGTTTAATACGAAATAAATTAGCTCACGGACAATGGTCCGTGGCTTTAAATAGAGACAACACAGCGATCAATCAGCAGATTACCGATGAAATTGAGGCCCACTGTGTAGTGGAGCTCTACCGTCGAAAACACGCGCTTGAAAAGCTAGCAGCAATTATAGAAGATATAATCGAGTCCCCAAATAAGGCGCACCACAGAGACTATTGGGTCCACCTAACAGAATTTGAAGAGGCTCAAAAAACTCTTTCCACTTGGACTTACAGCAAAAAAGTCACACAGTTATTTCACAAAAAATCACATACCCCAAAAGTGGGTAACCAAGATTCGAAATAGGTAGACCCCTGTCCTCCTCAGGCTACAATAAAACCGCAGTCCTACCAGGGAAAGATCGCCAATCTCTCCCTTGGCTTCCAAATTCGATTACAGCGAAACAAAAAGTCAGTTCACTTCTCTACTCCATCTTTCCTGCGCCCCAAAAATGCGTTCTCTATACCCTCCCACATCTCCTCACGAGTTTCGGCCAATGACTTCCCTTCCGGCCTATCTACAGGTAGCAATCTACAAACCTCTTGGATCTCCCTAACGGCTGAGGGAAGATCGCCCTTCCACCTTGATAACATTTGCACTTTAAGATCGGTAAGTCCCATAAAGTCAGCATTTTGGGAACGAATTTTTTCATAATCGCCTTTGAATATTACATTCTGTGGAGAAGTAAACTCACCATCAAAGTCAACATACAACGAAGAATTTTTTAATCGATTTGATTCTTTGTGAAACTCTTCTTGAACCGCTTTGAAAGCAGTCATCGATGCTGCAATATCAGCATTCTTCTCTGCAAGTACTTCACCCTCCGAACGAGGAAGAAAGTACGCATTCATTTTATTCTTGCTTTCGTGCCGCCTAAAAACCTTAGCAAGTGATTTCACATCCACATTTTCGCCAGTTAAACAGGAGACGACTGCGGCACTTAATATTTCAATTTTCCCGCACTCTTCAAGTGAAATTTGGTGTAATAGATACGCTCTAGGAAATGCTTCAACATCAGCCAAAACACCCGCCTCATAGAAAAGCCGATCCGCATTCTCAAATACACTCAGAGCCCCCTCAATAAGATTAACCGCAAATGCCTCCTGCTCTTGTGTCAGTGCCATTTCAACCTTGCTCCCCTTTGAAAAATCCATTGTGCGCGAGCGCCAGGTCAAAACCAATACCGGAACTCCGTAGTCTCGACCATGCCATCTCCAATAAAAGTTTGCGGCGCTCCGGTCACCATCAGTAAAATTTCGTTGAGTGTGACGTTTTGGTCTCACTGAGACGGCTTGGTCCATCTGGCAGATCGGGAGTGGTTCCGATTTTCTCGGTACGCCTTCCGAGTACTGCGAGACAGACCGAATGAGCCGACTCGGATCAGATGGCCTGTTTGGTCCTTCCGCATAAGTGAAGAAGTGGCCGAATACCGCGAATCGTCACCACGCCCCCTCAATTGTGGAAGTCTTCCGCACACCCAGCGACGCTCGCTTAGGGTCGTCAGCATTGTGGCTCTTTGAGATCATAGGTATCTTGTGATCAGCTATCTAACAATCAAAGGAATGACTATGAGCAACGATCAGTTCGTAATAGGAAACATTGTAAAACTTAAGTCCGGCGGGCCTGATATGACCGTCTATTCGTTGGAAAGGGCGCACCTTAGCTGTCAGTGGTTCGCGGGGAAAAAGCTAGAGAGGGGTGTGTTCCACGTCGATACGATCGAGCCGGTTAAGAAAGCGGAGGAGTAAATGGACGCGAACTCCGTGGCCGCCTGGATGCTAGAACAAATTCAGCGAGAAGATTGCCTTTACCAAGATGACGTCGTTGACTATCTGGTGAAAGCAAAGCACGAGCGCTTGCTGACCGAGAACGCGGATGGCAACCAAGCGATAGGTAAAGCGGTGCTAACTGCCTTCCGAAATCTGACGCCTGATAACGTGGTATGGGTGAAGCCAGATAGGTATTGGCGGTTTCGAGTCGCAGAGGACGAGCCGGGACGTGATGCCAGAGGCTGAAGCTATCGCAAGCTTGCCAGGAACTGTTTTGCGCCCCTAATTAAGCGTACGTCAAGGCCAACGAGGAAAGGCACTTTTATGGAACAACCGGACCAGCCTCAGGATGATGATGTAATCCCCAATAAGTATGTCGCCTTCTGTGACGTACTTGGGTTTTCTCACGCAGTTGAGAATGATTTCGAACACACGATCCGCCTTTACAAAGAGCTCAGTGCGCGGATATCGGACTGGCCATTTCCTGAAAAAGCCAATATCTCCGTTTACTCCGATTCAATTCTGATCGTCTGCGATGAGCTCCCGCCGCTTCTGTACGCTGTGCAAGCCTTATGGTTCGCCACTCTTGCGCAAGACTGGCTAATCCGAGGAGGCATCTCATACGGTAAGTATTGGGAGGATCGTACCAATGGCAACTTATTCGTCGTCAGTGATGCCTTGGTAAGAGCTGTGCGTCTCGAGTCAACGATTAGGGTACCTGGTGTCGTTCTATCACCTGAGGTAGAGGTGCCACTAGGTGAATGGTATAAGAGATTTCGTGATGGTCCATTTGCGGCTCCCCTCTTACACTTCGACGGGTTCAACGTAGTAAACCCTTTTAACCCGTACTGGTTTTTATCGGCAAAAAACCGAGTTAGTAGCCTTTTAGCGAAGTATCCCGAGCACGCCGCTAAATATGAATGGTTTTTGAGATTGGCAGAACACGTCGGCAATGAAGACACACTGATTCCTCCAGCAGCTGTTACAGAACTTATTGCCATCGGAGCTATTAGGGACCGGAGTGAGGAAAGTACATCCTGACAGCAGGCTGGAACAGGCTCGATCCAATTGTGATCATGGCTTACCTTTGAGCCATGGGTACTCTCCAGCCGGGGTGAGATCGTTCCAAACTTGGACGCATCAAATCCGCGCCACGTTTTCATATCTCGCAAAACGTGGCGCGCAACCTGGCATCCCAAAACGGTAATTCGTCCCTCCCCGCTCAATCCTCAATCTGAGATCGGACTTAGCCGAAAACCCGGCTGCGTATCACTTTGCCTACCACCGACTTACTGCAACAAAAATCCCCCTCTCAATCCGCCGCAAACCAACTATTTCAGTCCCGTTTAATCCGGTTATGTGTATCACCTAGAGTGCACCTAAAAAGCACTGGATAAATGATCAGATCATGCCTAATGTGAGTTTTTGAGCCACTCAAAACTCCATTCGAGGCCGCACCTATGAACACAGCTAAGCCCGCCCGAGGACGCCAGCACAAACCAACTCGCTCCGAAGTTGCTGCCGCCTGGGGCCGCCTTCGCGAAGCCGCAGCCGACGGAAGCGTTCAAGCATCCGCCCTGCTGATAGCGCTCGCTGAAAACAAACCGGTCATCGCTATGGAATCGCCCACCGCATGACTGATCGCGATAAGGCCGGCAAATGGAAGCCGGGGCAGTCAGGTAATCCCGGCGGCCGATCCGGCCAGACGCAAGAGTTGCGCGCCCGACTCGCGGAAGGTGCAGACGCCGTGACAAAGAAGGTTCTGACAGCGGCCAAGAAGGGCGATATGCAGGCTTGCCGCTTGATCCTTGAACGCCTGGTACCGCCAATCAAGCCAACTGCCGAGACAGTGTGCTTCGACCTGGACGACACCGACCTGCCCAGCGCAGCCAAATCAATCCTTCGCGCAGTTGCCGCCGGCGAGCTACCGCCCGACCAGGGCAAGGCATTGATCGAAGGGCTAGGCGCTGTTGCCCGAGTCATCGAGGTTGCCGAGCTACAGAAGGCCGTCGAAGAACTCCGCGAACAGATGGAGGGAATGCGGCAATGAGCATTAAGTGGATGCGGGCCGAGCTCAAGCGAATTGCAGAGAAGATCGGCAACGAAGACGAAGAGACAGTGCTCGTTATGTTGACGGTGGTGGACTGCAGGGTTGACGCGGTTGAGGGGGAGATGGATTACCCCGAGACAGTGGGCCACTCCTTCAACTATCCCGTCCTCGGCGTACAGACGGTCATGCACTTCCCACTGTGCACCATGAACAGCTATGACGCGGCCAATCTGGCAGAGGCGTTCATTCTCCACGTCCGCTCAACTGAAAGCCTCCGCCGTCCCGCTCCGGTAGGTGTGATGGATATGCGGCCATTCCCAAGCGCTGGCGCTTGGATCTTCCCGCCATTGGCTGACGGGCAAGACATCAAAAATCACGTCGCCGAACAGTACCGGCTGATCCTCGAGGCCCGCCATGAACATCCGTAGCCAGGTGGCCAAGCTGCGTCAGCAATCCGGGCTCACTCAGTTCAATCGCGACGTGCGAGAGATAAGCGCCCTTATGAACGAGTTGCACGCCGCGGCAGCCGGCGGCGGCACCCAAGAGAGCGTGCCCCTATTCGAGATCCTGAGCGAAGCCTCAGACCGAAAAACGGCCGAACCACGACCAGACAATCAAAAGGTAACCCAATGAAAATCGGTAAACGATCCGTCCTCAAAGTTGGCTTGGCCAACCTCCATTACTCCGAATACGAGCACTCCCAGGTAGAGGCAAGAACATTCAATATTCAGCGACCCGATGGCACCAAAGGCACCTGGCAGGCAGGTGGCTTGCTGAAGTCTGTTCGCCATTTGCAGGGCTTGTCGCTAGAGGCGTTCAAGGACCTTGGAGAAGAAATTCTCTCGATTCGCGAGAACAAGGACCTCAACGCCGCAGCCATCGAGCGCAAGGGCAAGGAGCAGATTGATGGAATCATCCCTGCCCTGATGCCTGCAATGGAGAAGGCAGCAAAAGATATGCTCACGTTGGCTCAAACAGTGGCCAGCGGCTTTGCCGCGGTCACGCCGCGCGCTAGCTCGGACGTTGTTGGTTTCCTGGCCGATCAGGAGCTACGAGCCATCGTGCGAGGCCTCAAGCCGGAAGAGCGTCAGCGACTAGTCGCCGAGGCGCGTGCAGGTAGTCATCCCGACGTTGTAGAGGCGGTGCTCAGGGCAAATCCAATGCTCTCCGGGCTATCGCCAGAGGCGGCTGACAGCCTTTCGCGCGCAGGAATTGCCGCGTCGCGCGCCGAAGACATCGAAGGCCTCAAGCAGATGCTAGCGATCTACGATGACGTGCTGGCCACCGCCTCCAATGCTGGTGTCGCACTGAGCGGTATGGTCGCCAATTCGAATGGGTACACCGGCCGGTTTGAGAAGTGGCGATCGGGCTGTGAGGGCTCCGAAGCACTTCGCGAATGGCTGGCGAAAATGCCCACTCGCACCACCGCAAAATCGTCTCCTGATCAATCCGAAGCGGCCTAACTGCCCCTCCGTGCGCTACGCAAGTATTGGTAGCGCCGATCAACGGCAGACTCTGTGAGTGTGAAGACATGACCTTTCAAGAGCGTTTTACCGAAGCGTGCAAAACGCAGAAATTCAAACCCTACGAACTGATCCAGGGGCCGGACGCCGGCTACACGGTGTGGGAGGTCCAGCACGTCAGTGGTGGCCAACAAGTCACAGTCGACGGCCCCTTCTTCACTGAGGAAGAGGCCAGGGTTTCCGCCGACCTGCTGAGGGGGACATTCCGAGGCGCCCGGGCCAGCGATGCGATCTACAACCGGGTGTGGAACTACGACCCGCGCCAGGAGCAGTTGACCATCGATCAAGCGCATATGTCGCGCGCTGTGCTCGCCATTCGCCTTGGGCTTCCAGCCCCTTCCACCAATCCATAGGAGGCCCCATGGCCGCTATAGCAATTGAATACGCCCCACTCACCACCATCAAGCTGTGCGGACAGCTACGGCAGTTCGGTAAGTCCTACCAGTTCTCCGTCCGCACGCCGGCCGAGGCCATCAAAGCACTGTCAGTGCAGATCCCAGGGTTTGAACGGTTTCTGTCTAACGCAAAGTCTCGCGGGCTCGTGTTCGCGGTCTTTCGAGGCAAGAAAAATATCGGTGAGGGTGAGCTTGGATTTCAAGGCAAAGGCGACATCATCATTGCCCCTGTGATCGTAGGCAGCAAACGCTCTGGAGTTCTGCAAACCGTCATCGGCGCAGTGCTGATCGCAGCCTCATTCTTCACGTTCTGGGCGCCTCCAGTATCAGCCGGTCTATTTGCATCTGGCGTGGGTATGGTCGCCGGCGGCGTGATTCAAATGCTGAGCCCTCAAGCCCAGGGGTTGAAGTCCAGCGCCGCGCCCGAGAACACACCCGGATATGCTTTTGGCAGTGCGAAAAATACTGTGGCATCGGGCTTGCCCGTACCTCTCTGTATCGGCCACCGTCGCTGGGGTGCGCCATCATCAGCGCTGCTATTTACGCTGAGGATCGGGTATGACTGCCATCGAATATTCACCGCGCACAACCATTCTACTCAGTGGCTCGCTGGCCAAAAAATATGGCCGTCGACATACCTATGCCCTGTCCGCTCATGGCGATACCAGGGAGGCTTTAAGGGCAATCGATGTGAATCACCCGGGCTTCCTGAGCGACATCGCGCGAGCAAGGTCTATCGGCCTGGAGTTTGCAATTTTCCGCAACAGGAAGAACGTAGGCGAATCCGAGTTGACTCTCGGCGGGGCCAGGGAAATAAGGGTGGTTCCAGTGATCACCGGGAGCAAGCGGGCCGGCATACTCCAGACCATCGTCGGCATCGTGTTGATCGTGGCCAGCGCATTTACCAACGGCGCAACGCTTGCCCCTGGGATTGCGCTCGTGGCTGGCGGGGTTATCCAAATGCTCAGCCCCCAGGCCGGCGGCCTTAAGACCAGCGCAGCGCCGGAGAATACTCCCGGCTACGCCTTCGGCAGCGCCAAGAACACCACGGCATCCGGTAACCCGGTACCGCTCTGCTACGGCAAGCGGCGGGTAGGAGGCGCTATCATCAGCGCTGCGATTTACGCCGAAGATAAAGTTTAAAAAGCCGAGAATACAGATTAGATCCTAACCAGGTTCATTCATCACGAGACTTGGAAAAACCAAAAATTTTCTCTTGCTGATTTACAAAATAATCATGAGTAAATGAGATGATATCTACATAATCCTCATAAATTATATGCAGTTGATTGCTGTAGTGCTCCGAGCGTGGAAAAACTCGCCAATGGACTGGCTCCCCCGTGAAAACTTCAATTTCCCCGTCGCTACGCAAAACTATCATACGGTCGTCCATTTCCAGGACAGTCCCAAATGGTGCAGTCCCCGTTGATACAACATCACCATCAAATGGGAGGTTCTGCCCACCTAAATATTCAAACTTAGAATTAGATTTTTTTTCTGCTTTATAGGAAGAGTTGTAATTGCTGACAGATATCGCTCCGCCAGATATTTTATACATCTTCTCTCTGCTGCCCCATACGAAATCAGGCTCAGCAACACCGCTCAATCCGAAGATTTCTTGCTGATCAATAATTCGATCAAACACACGGATCTTCTTCTTAGTTCCTGGGTCTTTCTCCTCTCTAAAGCTGGCCATGAACGCGTCTTCAGAGGTCCACCCCATTACGCTTTGAAATGCCCAGTCGCAAGCACTACAGGCTTGGGTGGCGAGCTGTCTAGCATTTCCAAGCGAATCAAAACTGCTTCGTGGAACGCTGAAATCAAATAGCCCGTCCGTGCCCGCAGCAGTGGCCAGCGCGCTAAACCGCTCGGATGCTTTAACCTGAAATATACTTGCGTCATGATGTTTATGTAACCGGCTCTCTCTTGAACGAGTAGAGGCAGTTCGCGGAAATGAATAGAGACCTTCATTACCACCTGCAAAGAATTGGTTATAGTAAACTTCTGTATCTGTAGGGAGAAAGTTAAACGGGCTAGTCTGTGTCGACCAATACTCGCGAGACCGCATGTTTTCCGCATGCAAATTAGCCTCAGAAAGTCTTGAAAGCTGCAGCTTTATAGGATGTTCAACATGGGGATCGCGCAATATTCTACGAACCTTAGTGTTATAGAACAAATCACTATCCGAAAAGGCCACTCTAATCGCAGTCTGAATTTCTAGATGTTGATCTGCTATATCATCTATAAATGCCTCCCAGGCAACTTTATGGAGCTCCCCCCCATCCCCCAAAAGGATAAGTTCACCAGAGTAGATTTGAGAATCCCAATAACTTCCGGGTATGCTAAGTTTCACAGAGCGCATTTTTTGCCCCTATGTATCTTGGCCATCTGCGCTTTCGAGATAAACCCGAACACCTTCCAACTAGTCAAAATTACTTCCGTAGGCCTATCCCATGGAGCTATCCAGTGCGCGACTGGGTAGCCATGCCAATTTTGATGAGAATCACCCACAAATTTTGCAACATGGAGAGGGCAACCAATGGGCGGGGGCGCTATTCCGATAGGCTGCACAGAGCCACCACCAACGTTTAGACCCCAATAGCAGTCATTTCCGAACCAGTCTGCTGAAGCGGCAAGCTCGAAACATCCTTGCTCCTCAGGAAGTGAGATCGTCCATTGGGACTTAATTCCTGCAAAAGCCCTGCTTCGATGCTGCGGATTTGGCGTGTAGATCAAAGGCCCTCTCCCTGAGCGCGTACCTAGCTCCTAATAGTATCGAAGACTCCTATGCGCCTTTCTCGATGTCAAGCTCTCTAGGGTATGCCTATCCAGATACAGGCTTATTTTGCCTTTTTCGGGCTTTACGGTTGATAAGTAACACCCAAAGTGCAACAGTATTAGTAGAACGCCCTAACTGATACAGGCACCTATCATGTTCATCCGCGCATACCTCCGAGCCTCCACCGAAGAACAAGACGCCGGCCGCGCCAGGGCCTCGCTTGAACAGTTCGCCAGCGACCATAACAAGGTCATCGCCAGCGTCTACCTGGAGAACGCCAGCGGCGCTAACGCCGACCGGCCGGAGTTGCTGCGCCTGCTGAAAGATGCGCGCAAGGGCGACGTGCTGCTAGTGGAGTCGATAGACCGCCTCTCCCGCCTCCCTGTGGAGGACTGGCAAAAGCTCAAGGCTGCGATCGACTCCAAGGGCCTGCGCATCGTTGCACTCGACCTGCCTACCAGCCACCAGGGAATGCAGGACACCAAGGGAGACGAGTTCACCGGGAGGATGCTAGGGGCTATCAACTCAATGCTAGTGGAAATGATGGCCGCCATTGCGCGTAAGGATTACGAACAGCGGCGCGAGCGGCAGGCTCAAGGTATCGAGAAGGCCAAGGCAGCGGGAAAATACCAAGGCCGACCAGTTGACGCAGATCTACACAAGCGTGTGACAGAACTTCTAGGCGCGGGCCTGGGAATTAGGGCAACGGCCCGGCACGCCCAGTGCTCGACTACGACAGTGCTAAGGATTCGAGAACTTTTATAGTGCCCGATTTTGAGCCATTAATGCGGAGGCTTTGAAAAGCTCTGCATCTAAGAGTTGGGCCTGATCAAGCGCAGCTTGGCTGAACGCCTGCCCGGTCAGCAATTTTTCGGTAGCCGCAAGAAGATTCCGCTCAAAACGGTGACGAAGCCACTCAATTCTGAAGCGGTCTAAAGAATCGAACTCATGTAGAAGCTCTTTGCCGAAGGTTAAGGATATTAACCTTCGAGCCTCATCATCTAGATGCCAACTGAACCGGTTTGGATCGTCTTGGGATAGGGCGAGCAGGTAAATGATTCTGCTAAGAATAGACTGGAAGGACGAGAAAAGAGTCCAAACGTATTCGCCCAAATGCGGCCTGAGAATTTGGACGTCGCCATAGAGGGCAGTTACCAAAGCCAAGACTGCATCATGGTCTAGCTCGTCAGCGAGCTTGTGGAGGTAGGTGACTCCATCGCCTTTCAATTCAGAAAAGTTGAATTGGTCCAGGAGATGGAAAACCGTAGGCATTGCCTTCTTAGAAGCCACCACAGTCGCCCAAAGCGAGTCTACTGCATCGATTTTGCGCGCTATCGTCGCTTTTTGAACCTCAGAAAAGGAAGCAGATGCAATCCTGAGCTTTTCAGCCTGTCGATCTTGCTCTGACCTCAATGTTGCGAGTTGGGCGTCGCCCTGGTCTTTAAGCACTGCTTTTAGCTTTTCCAGCCGATCGGCATATTCGAACCTGATACCGGCCTTCAACCTTTCACCAATCCAGTTTCTCAAAAGCCACCCGAGGGCCACCAGCAAAGCGGTGGTCACCCCTGCGGAACTGAGCACACTCAATGCGAAGCCCGTCAGATTATCCATACCGCTCCCTGATATGAGTTACTAAAAAGCCCCATCAGGTATGCCTGAGTGGGGCTAATTTAACACCGCTCGCTGCCACCCTGCTGTCACGGAAATTGCAGTGGTGAGCCAAAAGTGGTTACAGGCGTTGATTTATATGGTGTCCCAGGGCCGGTTCGAACGGCCAACCTTCCCCTTAGGAGGGGGATGCTCTATCCAATTGAGCTACTGGGACTTATGACAGCCGTCGTGCCAGTGGCATTGCGACGGACGGCGTGCATGTTAACGGCCGAGGTCGGTTTTGTCATGTCGTCCGTGGGCTTTTTGAGTGTAGGACGAGATGCAGCCGGATAGTTGCCATTTCGCCCCATAAATACGGGCACTTCGCACAATCGTGCAAAATGCACTCCCCCAAAATACCCGCATTGCAAATTGCAACCTACCGACGTTTAAAATAAGTCTCAAGCCATTGATTTTATTGAATTAATAGATTGGCACGAGACCTGCAATACTTCTCCATACAACACCCTTTCAACCACGGCGTTAAGCGGAGAACATGACCATGAACAGTGCCCTTCTGTTAACCCTTAACGCCGTTGCCCTGGCGGCGCTGGTGACATTCCACTTTCAGTCGACCGGCAGCAATGACCCGGCTCAGATCAGCCAAGCGGTGCCGCATCACCTGCAACAACGCCCGCAACTGGCAGTCATGACGCCCAATGCGCAATCGCCGGTACGCTTGGCACAAGGTACCCAGGCCGCCCCGGCCTCTGAACACTGGGTTTTCTGAGGAAACCACGAATGACCAAGTCTGCCTGGCTGTTTCTGTGCCTGACCACCGCGACCGGAACCTATGGTTTAGCGGCGGACTCCCAAGACACTCAACTCAGCGCACTGATCGCCAGCGGTGTATGCGCAAGCCTTCTGCTGCTAAGCCTGGTTATGGGTCGCCGCATCAAATTCGACCCGGTTTTGCGCTGATCCCCTTCCCCCTCGCCCTACCTTATGTCGCCTCGCCCTAGTAAATCGGCAAATTGCCACTAGTCTTAACACAAGGGCAAAAGGCCACTTTGCTATACCATATGCGGCCTCAAAACCCCGTTGCGGCCCGGCCTGCGGGATGATCGAGTATCGACCCTCCTTCGTGGAAAAGTTTTCCAACCAGTCCGCAAAAATGCAAATGAGTGCTGGCATAAAGCCTTTAGGCAGTTCAATATTTGTCACAGAATTGACGCCAAGGAACTGGCAAATCTGAGGCATGATGCGGCCTCTTTGCAATTCGGGTTGAACTTTGGTCGTGAGTCTTGTCTTAACTCTCATCGCTTGCGGCCAATTCCAAAAACCGCTCCCCTGAACTAACCGGTTAAATATATGCGCCCATTGAAACAGGCAATTTATTCCAGCCGTACGGCTGACAAGTTCGTCGTACGTCTGCCAGACGGAATGCGGGAACGCATTGCCGAGGTGGCTCGCAATCATCACCGCAGCATGAACTCCGAAATCATCGCGCGCCTGGAACAGAGCCTTATTCAGGAAGGTGCGCTGGGTGACGAGCTAAGCATTCGCCTGGACAGCCCTGAGCTGTCGCTGCACGAACGCGAACTGCTGCAGCGTTTTCGTCAGCTCTCCCACCGCCAGCAAAATGCCCTCGTCTCGCTTATCGCGCACGACGTCGAGGCGGCCGCAGAAGCCAATTGATCTGCAACTGAAAGCCGAAGCCAGCCATGTGCTGGCTTTTTTTTGCCTGAAATTTAGAGAGGCCTCGACCGAGTTATCACGCAGATACCGTCTTGACGCTCACCGGGCAGCCCCAAGTTTTGGGCCGTAGCAGCTGCCGAGCGCAAGCGAGGCTGCGTTGGGGCCCCGCAGATCGCGGGGCCCCCAACGCAGGGGAGACAGGTCAGAGCAGGAAGATCGTCGCCAAGCCCAGGAAGATAAAGAAGCCACCGCTGTCAGTCATGGCCGTGATCATCACGCTGGCGCCCATGGCCGGGTCACGACCGAGGCGCGCCAGGGTCATGGGGATCAGCACCCCCATCAGTGCGGCCAGCAACAGATTGAGCGTCATGGCGGCGGTCATCACCACCCCGAGCGACCAGCTGCCATACAGCAAGTAGGCCACCACACCAATCACGCCTCCCCACACCAGGCCATTGATCAGGCCCACGGCCAGCTCCTTGCGCAGCAGCCGAGAAGAGTTGGCGGTACTCACCTGATCCAGCGCCATGGCGCGCACGATCATGGTGATGGTCTGGTTGCCGGAGTTACCGCCGATACCCGCCACAATAGGCATCAACGCCGCCAACGCCACCAGCTTTTCGATGGAGCCTTCAAATAGCCCGATCACACGGGAGGCGATGAACGCCGTAATCAGGTTAACGGCCAGCCAAGCCCAGCGGTTATGCAGCGAACGCCAGACCGAGGCAAAAATATCTTCCTCTTCACGCAAACCCGCCATGTTGAGGACTTCGGTTTCACTCTCTTCACGAATCAGGTCGACGATCTCGTCGATGGTCAGACGGCCGATCAGCTTGCCGTTCTTGTCGACCACAGGCGCCGAGATCAAGTCATAACGCTCGAAGGCCTGGGCCGCATCGTAGGCGTCTTCGTCTGGGTGAAAACTCACGGTATCGCTGGCCATCAAGTCAGCAACCCTTTTTTCCGGATCGTTGACCAGCAGCCGCTTGATCGGCAGCACGCCCTTGAGAATGCCTTCGTAATCGACCACGAACAGTTTGTCTGTGTGGCCAGGCAGCTCTTTCAGGCGGCGCAGGTAACGCAGAACCACTTCCAGGCTGACGTCTTCGCGAATGGTGACCATCTCGAAGTCCATCAGGGCGCCGACCTGATCCTCGTCATAGGACAACGCGGAGCGCACGCGCTCACGCTGTTGGCCATCAAGGGCTTCCATCAGCTCATGGACAACATCACGGGGCAACTCAGGGGCGAGGTCAGCCAGTTCGTCGGCATCCATCTCCTTGGCCGCAGCCAGGAGCTCGTGATCGTCCATGTCGGCGATCAGGGTTTCACGAACCGAATCGGATACTTCGAGCAGGATGTCGCCGTCGCGGTCAGCCTTGACCAACTGCCAGAGGGTCAGTCGATCATCGAGCGGCAACGCTTCGAGAATGTAGGCAACGTCGGCGGAGTGCAGGTCATCGAGTTTGCGTTGCAACTCGACGAGGTTTTGCCGGTGGACCAGGTTTTCAACGCGGTCGTGGTTAGGACCTTCCTGGCGACGGGTAAGGTCTTCGACCACGCGCTGGCGCTGCAGCAGCTCGATGACTTGAGCCAGGCGATCCTGCAGGCTGTCTTGTGTTTTCTTTACTTCTACTTCGGTCATAGGCGAACTCCACTCCCAGCAGCGGGGCACGCCGGAAGGATCAATCAGTCAATTCATGATTGGTAAAGCGGGGTACTGAGTAACTACTGGGTAAGTCCATGGAGGTATTCCACAAGCCCCGGCGGGGCTGACGGGCGCAATGATACACCGCCCGGCCGTCTTTAACGTCAAAAAACTGGAAAGAACAAGCGCTTGCGAGCCAAAGCTGAGTATTGGCTGCATCTAAGAACTGCGACGCCGCCGCTTGAATGGAAAACACATGAGGAAGGAGAAAAAGATAAAGTCCGACACAAACTCCAGACGGCAAAAAGCCCGCACTCGGCGGGCTTTTTGTTTGTATGGTGCACTCGACAGGATT
>NZ_JADDUM010000009.1 GCF_015163715.1 Pseudomonas cyclaminis | reverse complement strand
CACTAGACGAAGGGGACACACGTACAACATTCACTACTCATCGCGTTTCGCTGTGTGCTTTACGCTTTAAGTGGCGCGCATTCTATGGATGGATTGGGAGGTCGTCAACCCCCAAGGATAAATTTATTAAAATCAATGACTTCGCCTGCGTTTACCGGCGCTTGCGGGCATTCTGCCCGTCCGCACCTTGACGCCTATATTCTGGCACCCGACAAGACGCTATAGTTCGCCCTGGCAAATGATGGCAATGTGCATTCACGCAGGGAACGCTGATCTATATAGAAGAAACTACCTGGGCAACTGGTCGATCAGCCCTATCCGATAGCCAGCCCAGTCACTACACTCTACTGCAAACCCTTTAAAGAGGTCACACCGGTGACACCACTCATGATCACCCTGCTGGTAATAGCCGGGATCGTAATACTGATCGCCATTGGCTACATGAACCACGTGGTGGAAAACAACAAGCTGGAAAAGCAGCGCACCCAGATCGAGCTTAACGATCGCCTGCGCCGTTGCGGTGAGATCACCGAAACATTCCCAGGCCAACTGATGACCCCGGCGCTCAAACTGTTGTTGACCCGCCTGGAGCTCAACGTAAACCAGCGCTTGTTGAACCTCAACAAGACCAGCGCACCGATCAAGGCGCGCATCACCGAGCTGAACACCTTGGTGGCCCAGGGCGAATCCATCCCGGTAAACAACCCGCCGGCACCGATCCAGACCGAAGCCAAGGCCAAGGACGTGCGCTTCCTGCTGGAAGCCTTCACGGCCAGGTGACGCGCGCGGCCCAGGATGGCTTCCTGCCCTCCAACGAAGCCAAGCACTGGATCAAGGAAATCCGCCATATCCTGGTGCTGCTGCACATCGAGTTCTTCAACAACCTCGGCCAGCACGCACTGCAGCAAGGCCAACCAGGTCAGGCCCGCCTGGCTTTCGAACGTGGCGTGCAGTACCTGCGCAAGCAGCCGGAGCCGGTGCTCTACAGCGCCCAGTTGCAACAACTGGAAGGCCAACTGGCCCGTGCCAACTCCACGGTACTGGCTAACAGCCAACAGGCGGTAGAAGAGGTCAGCGAATTGACCCAAGGCATGAAAGAAGTCGACGCCGACGCCGAGTGGAAGAAGAAAGTCATCTACGACTGATGCTCGCGAAATGATAGGTGCCATCACCCTGGCACCTATCCTCCACCCGCCGACTAGCGTAAAAAAGTGCCCCTCACTCCGTGAAGTCAGAGGCCTGCTATGCCTATCGCCGTCATTGATGGACAACCACTGCACTACCTCGACCAGGGCACCGGCCCGGCCGTCCTGCTCGGCTCCAGCTATCTGTGGGACCGCGACATGTGGGCGCCGCAGGTCGAAGCCCTGTCGCAACAGTACCGTGTGATCGTGCCCGAACTCTGGGGCCACGGTGAATCGGGCCAACTACCCACGCAGACTCGCTCCCTCGACGACCTTGCGCGCCAGAACCTGGCCCTGCTGGATCACTTGGGTATTACGCAGATCAACCTGGTGGGCCTCTCGGTCGGCGGTATGTGGGGTGCGCGCCTGGCGTTGCAGGCGCCCGAACGCATCAACAGCCTGGTGCTGATGGACACCTACCTCGGCGCAGAGCCCGAGGCTACGCGCCAGTACTACTTCTCGCTGTTCAAGATGATTGAAGACGCCGGCGCGATTCCCGAGCCGTTGCTGGATGTGATCGCGCCGATCTTCTTCCGCCCGGACATCGACCGCGAATCAGCGCTCTACCAGGACTTTCGCAAGTCGCTGCAAGCCTTTTCCCGAGACCGCCTGCTGCAGAGCATCGTGCCCTTGGGTCGGTTGATCTTCAGCCGCGACGACGTGCTGGAACAACTATCGCGCTTGGACGCTGACACCACCCTGGTGATGTGCGGCGAGCAGGACACACCCCGCCCACCCGCCGAATCCAAGGAAATGGCCGAACTGATTGGCTGCGCCCTGACGTTGATTCCAGGCGCGGGGCATATCTCCAGCCGCGAAAACCCGGACTTCGTCAACGAAGCGCTGCTGACCTTTCTCGCCAACCACGCTTGATCGCCCTCCCCTTTGATCGCAGCCTCTGCACTGCGGTCAAAGGCGGAAGTGCCCCACCATGCCCTTGAGTTCCGCCCCCAACTGCGCCAGCTGGATGCTCGACGCCGCGTTGCCCTGCATGCTCAACGCCGACTGGTCGGCACTCGCCCGGATACTGGTGACGCTGCGGTTGATCTCTTCGGCCACCGAGCTTTGCTCCTCAGCGGCAGCGGCAATCTGCTGGTTCATCTGCTGGATCAACGACACCGCGACCGCGATGCTGCCCAGGGCGCTCTCGGTTTCCAGGGCATCGCTGACCGCCAGTTTGACCAGCTCGCCGCTTTGCTGGATCTGCTGCACCGAGGATTGCGCGGCGCTGCGCAAAGTGCTGACCAACCGCTCGATTTCTTCGGTCGATTGCTGGGTACGCTTGGCGAGCGCCCGCACTTCATCGGCCACTACCGCAAAGCCACGGCCCTGTTCACCTGCACGGGCGGCTTCGATCGCCGCGTTCAGGGCCAGCAGGTTGGTCTGTTCCGCCACGCTTTTGATCACGCCCAGCACGGTGCCGATGTTCTGGATTTCGGCACTGAGGCTCTCGATGCTCGCACTGGCACTGGTGCTGGAAGTGGCCAGCAGCTCGATGCGCTGCAGACTCTGGCGCACCACTTGCTGGCCGCTGTCGACCTTGTCGTCCGCCGTCTGCGCGGCTTGCGCGGCCTCTTCGGCGTTGCGCGCCACGTCGTGCACCGTGGCGGTCATCTGGTTCATCGCGGTGGCCACCTGCTCGGTTTCTTCTTTCTGGCTGCTGACCTCGACATTGGTTTGCTCGGTGACGCTGGAGAGCGTCTGCGCCGAGCTGGCCAATTGCTCGATTCCGGCCTGCAGGCCGCTGACCATCTGGCTCAGGCCGTTGCCCATCTGTTGCATGGCCTGCATCAACTGGCCGATTTCATCACGACGGCTGACCTCCATGCGCCCACTCAGATCCCCAGCGGCAATCTGCTGCGCCACCGCAATCACACTGCGCAGCGGCGCGACGATCAAACGGGTAATCACCCATGCGGCAACCAGCCCCACCAGCAAGGCCAGGGCCGACGAGCCGATGATCAACAGTGCGCTTTTTTTCAGTTGAGCCTGCATCGACAGGTCTTCGGCGTCATAGGCCTGATTGACCCGGCTGACCACCAGTGCCGCCCGGTCATGCAGTTGTTTGTAGACCACTTTTTCCTGGGCCAGCAGGCCGGTGTACTCACCCAGCTTCTCGCTGAACGCAGCAATGTGCCCGGAGACTTCATTGAGCACCGTCTGGTATCCGGAGTCCTTGACCGAGGTTTTCAGCTGTTCGACCTGAGCCAAGGCCTGGTCGGCCTGCTCGATCTTGCCTTGCTCGGCGTCCTCGGCGTCCACTTTGCGGCTCTGGTCCAGGCGAACATGGGCTTCGTTCATGGTCTGCAACATCAAGCGCGATACCTGGCTGACCTGCCCGGCTGCTCGATAAACTCGGCGCCCTCCTTGCCCTGGCTTTCCTTGAGGCCATAAGCCCCATCGTCCGCAAGGCCGGCCTGCAACACATCGAGGTTATTCGCCACGCTGGACACCGACCAACTGGCCATTTCCAGCGCCAGATCCTTGGTCTGGGTCAATTCGACAAACTCATCGAACGCCTTGCGGTAGGCGGCCAGAGCCTGCTCGACATCGGTCATCACCGGCACGTTCGCCGCAGACTGGGCCTTGAGGGCCGCAGCCTGGGCTGCCAAGCATCGACGCTTTCATGCAGCGCGTCGACCGCCTTGGGGTCGGCGTGCAGCGCGTAGTCCTGCTCGATCAGGCGCACCTTGAGCAAGCCGCTATTGAGCGACGACATCGCCTTGAGCCCTTCGAAACGCTGGCCAACGGTCTGCAGGGACCACACGCCAATGGCCGCCACCAACGCCGTCAGCAACAGCACCAGCATGAAGCCCAAGCCCAGTTTTTTCGCCATACCGAGGTTGGCGAAACGTCGTTGCACGCCTGAAATCATTGCACTTGAATCCTCTTGCAATGGCAGATGCCATCAAGCCCGATTGACATGCAGCGAGATTCGCAACCACAAGGCACTGAACACAAGACGTTGGCGCCACAATAATGGCAAAAAGCTACACGCCCGTCGTTTTCAGAATGGTCGAGGTCGATCTGGCGGGCCCCATGGCACTGAACAACGCCAAGGCCCGCGGATCGGCTGCATAGGCCACATTGATGCGCAGCCACTCGCTGGCCTGCGCCGTCGGGCTGAACAACGCCCCGGGAGACAACAACACCCCTAGCCGCCGGGCACACATCTGTAACAGCGAAGGCTGCACCTCTCCCGGCCGCGTCCACAGAAACATACCCCCGGCGGGCACCGCAAACACCTCCCACTCTTCGTCTTCCAGCACCTGCAGGGTGGCCTTCATTTCAGTCCCAAGTCGCTTGCGCAGGCGCTGTACCCATTTACGATAGGTGCCATTGGCCAGCAGCGTAGCCACCACTGCCTCGGCGAACCGCGAGGTGCCGAACCCGGTCAAGGTCTTGAGGCAGGCCAGTTGCGCGATGATCGCCGAACTGGCACTCAGATACCCCACGCGCAACGCACTGCTCAAGGTCTTGGAGAAACTCGCGACGTAGATCACCCGATCATCATGGGGCAACGCCGCAAGCCGCACGCAACTGGCATGTTGCAGGTCACCGTAGACGTCTTCCTCAATGATCAGGAAGTTTTCGCGGTGAGCCAGTTCCAGCAAGCGCTCGGCCACCTCGCGGCACAAACTCGTCCCCGTAGGGTTGTGATGAACGCTGTGGATGAACAGGCACTTGGGCCGATGTTGCCGCAGTAAGGCTTCCAGGACCGAGAGGTCGGGACCGCCCCGTGTACGCGGCACCTCCAGCATCTGCACGCCCTGGAACACCAGTTGCTGATAGAGGTTGCCGTACCCCGGTGTTTCCACCACCACGCAATCGCCTGCCTTGAGCAGCGTGCGTATCAGCAGGTCCTGGGCATGGCCGGCGCCAGCGGTCGTGAGGATGCGGTCCACGCTGGAAGCGATATGAATCTGAGTCAGGCGCTTGAGCAGTTGCTCGCGCAACGCGGGCAGCCCCAACGGGGTGCTGTAGTTGAACAGGCCAGCAGTGTCGGTGCGGGTGACTTCACGAATCGCATAACTGATGTCATCGCTCTCGCGCCAGGCATCGGGTAACCAGCCGCAGCCCAGTTTCAACTCGCCCAATGGGTTATCGGCAAAGCTGCCCCATTCGCGCTCCGCCCCCTCATACCAATTGCCTTCGTGGGAATCCCCCGGCTGGGCCACCACAAATCCCGAGCCCTGCCGGGGAGCCAGCACCCCCTGCGCGACCATCCGTTCGAGTGCTTCGATCACGCTGGATTGGCTGAGCAGGTTATCCAGGGCCAACTGGCGGATGGACGGCAAGCGCGTGCCGGGGCTGACCCCGTCCTTGCGAATCCATTGCGCCACTGCACTAACGATTTGCTGCACCACCGGTACAAGGGCTTGTCGATCGATCCCTAAATCCATGAGCCACTCACTTCAACTGTCTGTTATCAACCCCAAGGAGTTAAGCACAGAAGCGGTTGATTGCCGGGCGCATAAATTTATTAAAGTATTGATTTTATTGGGTTATTTACCTAATGACACACATTCGGTCGCGGCGTTGTGCCAGCTCTGGAAACGCCCCACAGCGCCCCCGTCCATTTCGAACGCAGGGCGACGCAAGGTCCTAGATCGCCGTCGCGCCACCGTCCACTGCCAAGGCGTGGCCGGTGGTGAACGCAGCTCCGTCGCTGCACAGGTAAAGCACGGCGCTGGCGATTTCCTCGACCTTGCCGATACGCCCGACCGGGTGCATGGCGGCAGCGAATTCGGCCTTGCGGGGGTCGGCTTCATAGGCGCGGCGGAACATGTCGGTATCGATCACTGCGGGGCAGACCGCGTTGACGCGGATTTTCTTCTTGGCGTACTCGATGGCCGCCGATTTGGTCAGGCCGATCACCGCATGCTTGGAGGCCGCGTAGATGCTCATCTTCGGCGCCGCACCCAACCCCGCGACCGACGCGGTGTTGACGATAGCGCCGCCACCCTGTGCCAGCAGCAGCGGCAACTGGTACTTCATGCACAGCCATACGCCTTTGACGTTGACGCCCATGATGGCGTCGAACTCATCCAGGCTGCCGTCCGCCAGCTTGCCCTTCTCAATCTCGATGCCGGCGTTATTAAACGCATAGTCCAGGCGGCCATAAGCGCTGACGGTCTGCGCCATCAACTGCTGAACATCCGTCTCCTGCGTGACGTTGCAGCGCACAAACAGTGCCTCGCCACCGGTCTGGTGGATCAGCGCGACGGTGCCCTCGCCGCCCGCCACATCCAGGTCGGCAACCACAACCTTCAAGCCTTCGGCGGCGAACGCCAGCGCGGTAGCGCGACCAATACCGGCGGCGGCGCCGGTCACCAGGGCGACCTGGCCAGAAAACGTCATGCTCATGGGGGATGTCCTATGGGAGAAATAGCCGTGGGACGAGTCTAGCCAACACCACGCCGGACGCGTCAGCACTATCAAAGGCTCGGTTAGGGCTGCATGCGCGCCAGTGATAACGACACCGGGCGCACTATCAATGCAGCCTATCGAGCAGCATTCGCACCCAAAGCCAGCCTTGCCCCCAAGCCGTTCAAGGTCTATCACTCATGCTCCACTTCTAAACTCATGCTCCACTTCTAAAGAGACCCTGCCATGACCGCCCAGACCAACCGCCAATTCCTGCTCGCCAAACGCCCGGTCGGCCCGGCCACGCGGGACACCTTCACCTATCAGGAAGTGCCCGTGGGCACGCCCCAGGACGGGCAAGTGCTGGTACGCAATGAATACTTGTCCCTCGACCCAGCCATGCGCGGCTGGATGAATGAGGGCAAATCCTACATTCCGCCCGTCGGCATCGGCGAAGTGATGCGCGCACTCGGCGTGGGCAAGGTGATTGCTTCGAACAACCCGAAATTCGCGGTCGGGGACTACGTGAATGGCGCCTTGGGCGTGCAGGATTATTTCCTCGGCGAGCCCCGTGGTTTCTACACTGTCGACCCTAAGCTTGCCCCGCTGCCCCGCTACCTTTCTGCACTGGGCATGACCGGCATGACCGCCTACTTCGCGTTGCTGGACACCGGCGCGCCCAAGGCGGGTGAAACCGTAGTGATCTCCGGTGCAGCCGGCGCCGTGGGCAGCATTGCCGGGCAGATCGCCAAGCTTAAAGGGTGCCGCGTGGTCGGCATCGCCGGTGGCGCCGACAAGTGCAGGTTCCTGGTGGACGAATTGGGTTTTGACGCGGCCATCGACTACAAGAACGAAGACGTACCGGCCGCCCTCAAGCGCGAATGCCCGAAGGGCGTGGATGTGTATTTCGATAACGTCGGCGGCGACATTCTTGATGCGGTACTCAGCCGCCTGGCGCTGAAGGCACGGGTGGTGATTTGCGGCGCAATCAGCCAGTACAACAACAAGGAGGCGGTGAAAGGCCCGGCCAACTACCTGTCACTGCTGGTCAACCGCGCACGGATGGAAGGCTTTGTGGTGATGGATCACGCGGCGAATTTTGCCGCCGCCGGGCAGGAAATGGCCGGCTGGATGGCCCAGGGCAAGCTCAAGAGCAAAGAGGATATTGTCGAGGGGCTGGAGACGTTCCCGGAGACATTGATGAAGTTGTTCAACGGCGAGAACTTTGGGAAGTTGGTTCTGAAGGTCAGCTGATACAGCGCAAAACACATTGCCTGCGGTGCACATGGGTATCTACACCACTCCCAGTGGATGCTGAATCTATGGCAAATGGGCTGTTGTGGTGAGCGGGGGCAAGCCCCCTCCCACAGGGGCTGTCCCACAGCGTCAGGGGTCAGGCGATCTCGGCAACTACCGCCGCCAACGCCTTGGCCGGATCCGCCGCCTGGCTGATCGGACGGCCGATTACCAGATAATCGGAACCGGCATCCAGTGCCTGACGCGGTGTCAGGATACGGCGCTGGTCATCCTGGGCGCTGCCCGCCGGGCGGATCCCCGGGGTCACCAATTGCAGCGACGGGTGGGCGGTCTTCAGCGCCTGGGCTTCCAGGGCCGAGCACACCAGGCCGTCGAGGCCGGCTTTCTGGGCCAACGCGGCCAGACGCAGCACCTGCTCCTGAGGCTCGATGTCCAGGCCAATACCGGCCAGGTCTTCGCGCTCCATGCTGGTCAGCACGGTCACACCGATCAGCAGCGGTTTAGGGCCGCTGCGCTGCTCCAGCACTTCGCGGCAGGCCGTCATCATGCGCAGGCCGCCGGAGCAGTGCACGTTGACCATCCACACGCCCATTTCGGCGGCGGCCTTGACCGCCATGGCGGTGGTATTCGGGATATCGTGGAATTTCAGGTCGAGGAACACTTCGAAGCCTTTGTCACGCAGAGTGCCGACGATTTCTGCGGCGCAACTGGTGAACAGTTCCTTGCCGACCTTGACCCGGCAAAGCGCGGGGTCCAACTGGTCAGCCAGCTTCAGTGCGGCGTCACGGGTGGGGTAATCCAGGGCGACGATGATAGGAGTCTGGCAGACGGACATTGGAATGGGCTCTCAGGCAAGTCGAAATCGGCGCGGATTGTAGCGCAAGCAGCGGCGTTGCGGGATCCGATGATCGGTAAATACTGACCAACCGCCATTTCACGGGCCTTTCGGGCAAATGTTTCAAAGCTGATACATTCACGACATGCCCCCAACACGCCCCACCGCTAGCCTCGCCCGCACGACCCTCCGACCAGCACTTCCAGCCATGGGGCTGGGCGCC
>NZ_JADDUM010000089.1 GCF_015163715.1 Pseudomonas cyclaminis | reverse complement strand
ATGGCGGTGGGTCAGTTAGAACAACTTTGACTGAACCACTGCATCGGGGGGCAAGCCCCCTCCACATTGGAGTTATGTTGCTTTTAAGGTTTACGCCATACGCTGGCTAACCAGGGCTGCTGTTCCCGTGGCAAGCCGGCCGGTCGGTAGTAATGCTCCAACTCCACAAACCCCGCTGTCGTCAGCAACTCTTGCCACGCCGCCAAGTCGTGATACGACCCATACCGCGGCCCATTCCAGCCTTCCTGGTTCTCACCCCGTGGGTTGGAGCTGAACAGCACGCCCCCAGGCTTCAACGCGCCATGCAACTGCTTGAGCACACGCGGCAGTTCCTGCTTGGGGATATGAAACAGCACCGCATTGGCAAAGATCCCGTCGAAGCGCTCATTGGGTAAATCCAGCTTGAGAAAATCCTGCTGCAACACCTCGCAGCCGCTGTCTTCACGCGCCATCTGCGCGAACCGCTCCGAGCCGTCCAAGCCCACGGCGATATGGCCCATGCGGGTAAAGGTCTGCAAATCCCGCCCCGGCCCGCAGCCGAAATCCAGCACGGTGAACGGCGCGGTGCCGTGGATATGCCGCAGCAATGCGTCGATGTTCTGGCTGACATCGTGGTCGCGGGTGCCTTCGCGGAAATCCTCGGCCACCTTGTTGTAGTGGCCGAGGGTGGTGGACGTGATCTGGTCGAGGTCGTCGGGCTTGAGGGTCATGACGGGGATACCGGGCGCTGAGATGGCCCGACTATACCTCACCGCTTGTTCAGTACCCGCGCCAGGCGATCGCCGCCCAGTTGAATCACCGCCACCAGCACCACCAGCAGCACAATCACGGTGAGCATGATCTGCGTGTCAAAACGCTGATAGCCGTAGCGGTAGGCAATGTCGCCCAAGCCGCCTGCACCAATTGCGCCGGCCATGGCTGACGAGTTGATCATGGTCACCAGCGTAATCGTGAATCCGCCGACAATCCCCGGCAGCGCTTCCGGCAACAGCACGTGCCAGATGATGTGCCAGCGCCGGCAGCCCATGGCTTGTGCGGCTTCGATCAGACCGTGGTCGACCTCGCGCAGGCTCACCTCGGCGATGCGTGCGAAGAATGGCGTGGCCGCGATGGTCAGCGGCACCACGGCGGCCCAAACGCCGTAGGTAGTACCGACGATCAGCCGGGTGAACGGGATCAAGGCCACCATCAGGATCAAAAACGGAATCGAGCGGAACAGATTGACGAAGGCCCCGAGCACCCGGTTCAACGCCGGTGCCTGGTAGATGCCACCCTTGTCACTGGTCACCAGAAACACCGCCAGTGGAATCCCCACCAGCAACGCGATCAGCGACGACACGCCGACCATCAGCAAGGTGTCGATGGCGCCCTGCAATAAACGATCAAACCACATAGCCCAGCACCTCCACCTGTTGTGCCCAATTCGCGGCGCGGTTGCGCAGTTCTTCGGCGCTGTGGGGGGAGCCATTCACCGCCAGCAGCAATTGCCCCAAGGCATGGCCCTGGATGCGTTCCACGCCGCCTTGCAACAAGCGCACGCGCCCGCCGAGGGCGTTGAACAGCGCGGCCAGGTCCGGTTCGTCGCTGGCACTGCCGGTGAGCTGCAAGCGCAGCACCACGGCGCAGCCCGCAGATGACGGCGTGCTCTGCAAACGGCTTTGCAGTTCTTCCGGCAGCCCATGTTGCAATGGCGCCAGCAGGGTTTTGCTGACCTCATGCCGAGGGTTGCCAAACACTTCCCACACCGGGCCTTGCTCGACGATGCGTCCGTGTTCCAGCACTACCACGCGGTCGCAGATGTCGCGGATCACCGCCATTTCGTGGGTGATCAATACGATGGTCAGGCCCAGGCGCTGGTTGATCTCGCGCAGCAGGCCGAGGATCGACTGGGTGGTCTCCGGGTCCAGCGCGGAAGTGGCTTCGTCGCACAGCAAAATCTGCGGGTCGTGCACCAGTGAACGGGCGATGCCCACGCGCTGTTTCTGCCCGCCGGACAGCTGCGCCGGATAGGCCTTGTGCTTGTCCTGCAAGCCCACCAGCTCCAGCAGTTCGCGCACCTTCTGCTCACGCTGGGGCTTGGGCACGCCGGCGACTTTCAGCGGCAGCTCGACGTTCTGCCACACGGTCTTGGCCGACATCAGGTTGAAGTGCTGGAAGATCATGCCGATGCGCCGACGCAGCGCCACCAGGCGGTGTTCGTCGAAGTCGCCGATGTCCACCTGATCGATCAGCACGCGCCCGCTGCTCGGTTGCTCCAGGCGGTTGATGGTGCGGATCAACGAGGACTTGCCGGCGCCGCTGCGGCCGATGATGCCGAACACTTCACCGCGCTGGATCGCCAGGTCGATGCCTTGCAGGGCATGCACCGTGCCGTCGTAGGTCTTGCCCAGGTTGATAAAACGCACGTGGGCGCGGTTCAGGTCCGGACGCAGTTCAGTCTGCTCGGCGTCCCTGGGCGGTGTGCCCAGGTCGCGCAGTTGGGTGTTGGCGGCGATCATTTTTTAGCTTCCCAGCCCACTTGGTAGAGCTTGCCCAGGGATTTATCCAAGGCAGCACGCACCACCGGCGAGTGCTGGTAGATGTCGACGAACTTGATCACACGCGGGTCGGTTTTGCTCTTTGGTTGGATCACGAACTGGATCACGTATTCCGGGTGGTCGAGGCCGTCAAACAGCAGCGCCGATTCAGCATCGAAGGTCTTGGACAGGCGGATATAGGCCGGGTAGCCCTGCACCAGGTCGGCGTCGTCATAGGCGCGCACCAGTTGCACGGCCTCGACTTGCAGGATTTTGATTTTCTTTGGATTCGCGACGATGTCTTCTTCGGTAGCCTTGTAGCCCACGCCCGGCTTGAGCGTGATCAGCCCGGCCTTGGCCAGCAGTTGCAGGCCGCGCCCGCTGTTGATCGGGTCGTTGGCGATGGCCACGCTGGCGCCTTCCGGCAGTTCGTTGAAGTTTTTGTACTTCTTCGAATACAGCCCGACGTTGTTGATGATGCCCGGCGCGTAGGGCACCAGGTCAAACCCGGCCGCGGCCTTGGCGTTTTCCAGGAAGGGGATGTGCTGGAAGTAGTTCACGTCGATATCGCCGGCGGCCAGGCTGACGTTGGGCGCGATCCAATCGGTGAATTCCACCAACTCGACGTTCAGGCCCTGCTTGCCGGCTTCGGCGACGGCCGCTTCCAGGGGAATCGCGAAAGCGGCGGTGGTGCCGACCTTGAGCGGCGCATCGGCGGCGAACACCGCCGAGCTGAACAAACCGAGGGCCAGGGCCAGTGCTTTGACTGGGTGGGAGAACAGTATTTTTTTCATGGTCGATTTCCAGTCATAAAGTAGTGGTGCAAACAATGCAGATCCAATGTGGGAGGGGGCTTGCCCCCTCCCACATTTTTTACTCAGTGTCGGTAGGTAGATCCGGTGTGTTGTTCAGGGAGGCGGGCGGTGCGCTGGAAGACTTTTTCACGGAGTGTTCCGGCTTCATATGCAGTCTTGTACGACCCACGCTTCTGCAACTCCGGCACGACCAAATCGATGAAATCCACATAGCTCTCCGGCGTCACAATCCGCGTCAGGTTGAACCCATCCAACCCGGTTTCGCTGATCCAGGATTCCAACTCATCCGCCACCTGCTCCGGCGAACCCACCAGGGTGATATAGCGCCCGCCCAAGGCGTGCTGCTCCAGCAATTTGCGCCGGGTCCAGTCGTTGTTCTGCAGGTTCTTGGTGGCCGACTGGATCGCGTTGCTCTTCACGTACTGGATCGGTTCGTCCAGTTCGTACTCGGCAAAATCAATCGCGGTGGAGGCCGAGAAGTGCGCCACGCCGGCCTCTGCGCTGGCGTAGCTCAGGTACTCGGCGTGTTTGGCCCAGGCCAGCTCTTCGGTAGCGCCGACGATCACGTTGAGGCCCATGAACACCTTGATGTCATCCGGATTGCGTCCGGCCTCGACTGCGCTGGCGCGCACCTTGTCCACCTGGACTTTGGTCGACGCCTTGTTCTGCCCGCTGATAAACACGCACTCGGCATGGCGTCCGGCGAACAGCAAGCCACGGTCCGAACTGCCAGCCTGGAACAGCACCGGCGTGCGCTGCGGCGACGGTTCGCACAGGTGATAACCCTCCACCTGGTAGAACTCGCCGCGGTGCTCGACCTTGTGCACTTTGCCCGGCTGCGCGTAGATCCGTTGCGCCGGGTCGTTGATCACCGCGTCGTCTTCCCAGCTGCCTTCCCAGAGTTTGTAGAGCACCTCCAGGTACTCATCGGCCTGGTCGTAGCGGCGGTCATGCTCGACCTGCTCGGTGAGGCCCATGGCCTTGGCGGCGCTGTCGAGGTAGCCGGTGACGATGTTCCAGCCCACCCGGCCACGGCTCAGGTGATCGAGCGTGGACATGCGTCGCGCAAACAGATACGGCGGCTCATACGTAAGGTTGGCGGTGAGGCCGAAGCCAAGGTTTTTGGTGACGGCCGCCATCGCCGAGACCAGCAGCAACGGGTCGTTGACCGGCAGTTGGATCGACTCCTTGAGCGGCACGTCGATGGAGTGTTGGTAGACGTCGTACACGCCGACGATATCGGCGATAAACAAACCGTCGAACAGCCCGCGCTCCAGGGTTTGCGCCAGCTCGGTCCAGTATTCGATGGTCTTGTATTGGGTGGACGTATCCCGTGGGTGGGTCCACAGGCCGTGGTTGATGTGCCCGATGCAGTTCATGTTGAAGGCATTGAGCAGGATTTTTTTCTTTGCCATCAAATGGTCCCCCGCAGCGGCGGGTTTTCATCGTTGAGGTAGTAATTGCCCACGGCGTGGTACTTCCAGCGCACCGGGTCGTGCAGGGTGTGCACGCGGGCGTTGCGCCAGTGGCGGTCGAGGCCGTGCTCGGCCAGGGTCGCCTGGCTGCCGGCGAGTTCGAACAGCGTGCTGCCGGCGGCGAGGGAAATTTCGGTGCTCAGGGCGCGCACTTCGGCCACCGCAATCGAGGCGGCGGCAACGGTGTCGGCAGTGCTGTCAGCCTGGGCGCGGTCGAGGTATTCGCCCGAGCGTTCCAGCAGTGCTTCGGCGGCGTGAAGACGGATGCTCAAGTGGCCGAAGCTCTTGAGAGTCAACGGGTCCTCAGTGGCTTTGTCGTTGCCCGAATCGATCCACGGGCGGGTCTTGGTACGCACAAAGTGCAGCGCATCCTCAAAGGCGGCGCGGGCGATGCCGGTGTCGATGGCGGCGTGAAGGATCTGCGCCAGCGGGCCGACCGTCGTCGGGCGTTCGAAGGCGCTCTGGAACGGGATCACGTCCTGGGCGGCGACCCACACGTTGTCGAACACCACCGAGCCGCTGCCGGTGGTGCGCTGGCCAAAGCCGCTCCAGTCGTCAATCACGCTCAGGCCTTCGCTGTCGCGGGGGACAAAAGCCAGTTGCTGTACGCCGTGCTCATCCACTACCGAGGTGGGGATGCGCTGCGCGTAGATCGCACCGGTGGAGTAGAACTTGCGGCCAGTGATGCGAAAACCGTCGCCGTCGCGGGTGATGCTTGTGACGCGGTCGTGAGCGGTCCTGGTGCCCAGTTCGGCCAGGGCGTTGCCGAAGCGCTGGCCGGCGAGGACTTCGGCGTAGAGGCGTTGTTGCTGCGCCGGGCTGCCGTTTACGCGCAGCACTTCCAGGGCGTAGAAATGGTTCTGCGGGATCTGGCCCAGGGAGGCGTCGGCTTGGGCGATCAGCGCGATGACCTTGGCCAGGGTGACGTTGGACACGCCCGCGCCGCCGTATGGCTTGGGCACGCTGATGCCCCACAGGCCGGAGCGCGAAAACACGTCCAGCTCCGGCAGCGGCAGGCGGCGTTCGCGGTCGCGTTGGGCGCTGTCGCGGCGAAAGTCTTCGGCCAGGTCGCTGGCGACAATAAGGGCTTGTTCATCGCTGGTGATCACCGCGACGTGATGAGAAAGGGTCATGCGTATTTCTCCAGAGGTCTGGTCGGTTAAATCCAGGAGTGGCGAGCGGGTAACGTGCCGTTCAGGCGATAGGCGCCGATGGCGTGATACTTCCAGCGCACCGGGTCGTGCAGGGTGTGCACGCGGGCGTTGCGCCAATGCCGGTCGAGGTTGAACTCGGCCAGGGTGGCGCGACTGCCGGCCAGTTCGAAGAGCTTTTCGCTGACCAGCAGCGACACTTCGGTGGTCAACACTTTGGCCTCGGCCACGGCGATTGAGGCGCGGGCGGCGGACTGCGCGGTGATCGGCGCGGCGCTGACCAGGTCCAGCACCTGGCCGGCCTTGCGCAGCAGCGCTTCGGCGGCATGCAGCTCGATTTTGAGCTTGCCGATATCGGCGATCACATACAGGTCATCGCTGGCGCGTTCGACCTTGGCGTCAATCCAGGGGCGCGAGCGTTCGCGAACGAAAGCGATGGTGTCATCGAGGGCGCCACGGGCGATGCCGGCGTCGATGGCCGCCTGGATCAATTGCGACACGGCGCCCTGGATGTTCGGGCTGTCGCCGATGCGCCAGTTGTCGACCACCAGGTCGGCGTCGACCGGCACCTGGTCCAGCAGCACGGTGCCGCTGGCGGTGGTGCGTTGGCCGAAGCCGGACCAGTCATCGACGATGCGCAGCCCTTCGGTGCCCCGGCGCACGAACGCCATGACTTGCTTGCCGTCGTCGTTCAGCGCCTTGATCGCTACCCAGTGCGCAAACAACGCACCGGTGGAGTAAAACTTCTGGCCGCTGATCACGTAGCCGTCGCCCTTGGCGGTGATGCGTGCCTTGAGTTCCAGGGTGTTCTTGGTGCCCCGTTCCGGGCCGCCGTTACCGATGCGCCAGCCGTCGAGCACGCTCTGGAACAGCTGCTTTTTCTGGCGCTCGGTGGCAGCGCCCTGCAACAGATGCAGGATGCCGAAATGGTTTTGCGGGATCTGTCCGAGGGCCGGGTCTGCCGCGCTGATGATCGCGAACACGTCGGCCAGGGTCACGAAGGACACTTGCGGGCCGCCGTATTCGCGGGGAATGGAAATACTGCCCAGCCCGCTGCGGGTGAACTGTTCGAGCTGGGCCCATGGCAGCTTGCGTTGCTGGTCGCGCGTGGCGGCTTGCAGGCGCGCGGCCTGGGCCAGCTCACGGGCGGCGCTCAACGCCTCGGCGTCGCTGCGCAGCACGGCGGCCGGCAACAGCAGCGGTGCTACGTCCAGATCGCGTTGGGGGGGTGTTAGAGCCAAGTTAGACATCAGCGCCGCTCCTTGGCTGCACGTAATGCCCTGGCGTTGCGCACCGGGGTAATTCTGACCATACCGACCTCGCATTCAATGAAATGAAAACAGAAAAATCAAAGAGGTCCGGTGGTCCGGTGTATATACCCTAAGCGCGTTAAATATTTAAATAAACTAACTTTTGGGAATATGCATAGAAGGGCAGTCACCCAGGTTCGCAGGGTGAGCCGAGAGGGCGGGGTTGATAGACCGGCGCGGCGCCGGTCGGGCGGGTAGGCGCGCAGGCGGCAATGCGTAGCGTACGGGCCGGCGCCCAGCGCGAATTATTGCCGACACGGTCCAGAATGCAGTACGTCACTTCCAGGCGGCTGTCGTCACCGGCCTCGACAATCAACGTCGACGGCACCCACACCTGCACCGCGTGGCCGACGGCCTTGGGCTGGATCTTCGGCAGATCCAAGCGTGCATCTCCCCAGCGCAGGGTGATGGCATCGCCGGTGCACATGTGCAGGTAGGGCTCGATGGTCAGCGGAATACCCCGCCGTACCTGGCTGGCATTCACGCCGTAGCGGCGAATGGTCTCGGGCAGGCCCACCGGGGCAAGGTTCTGGTTTTCATCGCTGTAGAGGGCGCAGGGCAGGCCGCCCGGGTAGTTGGTTTTCACCCGCAGATGCGCCAGGGCCGAGCGTGCGGGGGCGCGGCCGACCTGCATGACCTGGTAATGAACCTGGGCGACACCCTCCTGCACAAAACTTTCCGGAACCCGCAGGCGAGTGGGCATGCCGACCTTGCACGCGGTCACCCGCCGTGAGGCCGCAAAACAGTTGTCCCAGAACAGCTCGATCAGGTCGCCTTCATCCATGCCGGGGTAGGGCGCGATATCGACCAGCAGCTGTGCAGCCGCCAGGGCATTGATGCCGTTTCGAAAGGCCTGGGGCAACGTAGGGGCGCCGAGCAGGGCCGGGGTTGCGGTGCGCGTCATAAGTAATCTCCTTGATGCAGCCAGCAGCAATCGTTCCAGCCCTTTGGCGCGGGTGCGCAGGGGGGCTGAACGGAACGATTCAGTGAGTAGCCGGGATAGGATCCAATCCTCTGGGCCTTAGATAAGAGGGTTGACCAGGGGGCGTCAATGGCGGCAAAAGGCTAAACGGCGGGTTTGGGGATATTCAGATGCGTCTGACTGGGCGGGGGACTTTAAGGGGGGGATTGCGCGGGTGTTTTACCGGTGGGGGCGAGGACTTGCTGTAGGAATACAAATAATGGAGAGGAAGCGATCTGCCTCTCCATGTTCAGGCGCTCGTCAGTGAGCCAAAAACTTGCTCAGGAACTGTCTGGTGCGTTCTTCCCTGGGGTTGGCAAACAACGCCTTGGCTTCGCCCTGCTCCACGATCACACCCTTGTCGAAAAAGATCACCCGGTTGGCCACGTCTCGGGCAAAGCTCATCTCGTGGGTGACGATGACCATGGTGCGATTCTCCTCAGCCAGGCTGCGGATGGTCGCCAGCACTTCACCCACCAGCTCAGGGTCGAGGGCCGAGGTGGGTTCGTCGAACAGAATCACCTCCGGCTCCATGGCCAATGCACGGGCAATCGCCACGCGCTGTTGCTGGCCACCGGAGAGGCGCCGTGGGTAGGCGTCTTCCTTGCCCGCCAGGCCAACCCTGGCCAGCAGCTTGCGGCCCAAGGCAACAGCGTCGTCGTACGGCATTTTCTTGACCACGGTGGGGCCTTCGATGACGTTTTCCAGCGCGGTGCGATGGGGGAACAGGTTGAAGTTCTGGAACACAAAACCCACGTGTTGGCGCAGGCGCCGCACCAGGCCTTGTTGCTGGTTGAGCGGTTTGCTGCCGTCGATCTGGATGTCGCCCACCTTGATGCGGCCGCTGGTGGGTTCTTCGAGGAAGTTCAGGCAGCGCAGGAAGGTGGTCTTGCCGGAACCGCTGGGGCCGATGATGGCGACGACTTCGCCTTCCTTGACCTCAAGGTCGATGCCGTTGAGCACCACCTGACCGTTGAATTGTTTGGTCAGTTTTTCAACCACGATCATGCTTCAAGACTCCAGGTCATGCCGGTTGACCCGGTCTTCCAGACGATTTTGAAAATGCGCCAGGATGCTCGCCAGTATCCAGTAGATCAGGGCGGCGGACAGATACATGGTGAAAATTTCAAAGGTGCGCGCCGACACCAGTTGCGCCTGGCGAAACAGCTCCGGCACCTGGATGGTGGCGGCCAGCGCCGTGTCCTTGACCAGCGAAATAAAACTGTTGCCCAGCGGCGGCAGCGCGGTGCGCATCGCCTGCGGCAGGATGGCCCGGCGCAGGGTCTGCGCACGGGTCATGCCGATACTGGCCGCGGCTTCCCACTGGCCACGCTCTATGGACGCGATGGCGGCCCGCAGGATTTCACAGGCATAGGCGGCCATGTTCAGCGAAAAGCCGATCATGGCGGCCGGGATCGGATCCAGCTCGATACCCACTTGCGGCAAGCCGTAGTAGATCAAGAACAGCTGTACCAGCAAGGGCGTGCCGCGAAAGAACGACACGTAGACGCGGGCAGTCCAGCTCAGCAGCTTGAAGCGCGACAGGCGCATCAACGCCAGGCCAAAGCCCAGCAGCAAGCCGAAAAACATGCCGCCGAGGCTGAGGATCACCGTGTAATACGCGCCCTTGAGCAGGAAGGGCGCGGAGTCCAGCGCGAGTTGGAGACTTGCCTCCATTATTGAGTGACGTCAGCGTTGAAGTATTTCTCGGACAGCTTCTTCAAGGTGCCGTCGGCGCGCAGCTTGTCGAGGGCCTTGTTCACGGCTTCCAGCAGTTCAGGCTCGCCTTTGCGCAGGGCAATACCGGCTTCCTGGCGGGAGAAGGCGTCGCCGGCAGCGGCGGTGTCCGGGGCTTTCTTGGCGTATTCCAGGGCGGCCAGGCGGTCGATCAGGATGGCGTCGATACGGCCGACTTTCAGGTCCTGGAATTTGGTTGGGTCATCGTTATAGGTCTTGATGATGGCTTTGGGTTGGTTGTCCTTGAGCCATTGTTCGTAGTTGGTGCCCAGGCCGACACCGACTTTTTTACCGGCCAGGTCGTCGGCGGTCTTGATGCTGTCGACGTTCTTCTTCAGCACCAGCGCCTGGATACCGGAGACGGTGTAAGGCGTGGAGAAATCGTACTTCTTCTTGCGCTCTTCAGAAATGGTCACTTGGTTGACCACAGCGTCCAGGCGCTTGGATTCCAGGGCAGCGAGGATGCCGTCCCATGGCGTGGCCTGCAGCTTGACCTTGACGCCCAGCTCCTTGGCCAGGGCTTCGGACAGCTCGACTTCGAAACCGCTGAGCTTGCCGCTTTCATCGACGAAGCTGAACGGTGGATAGGTGCCTTCCAGGCCGATCTTGATCTCGCCGGCCTTTTTGATGTTGCCCAGTTGCTCGCCGGCAACGGCCTGGCCCAGCAGGCTGGCACCGAGCGCCAGGCCCAGAGTACCGACCAGCAATGTGCGACGGAATGCGGAAATAGTCATGAAGAGCCCCTGTGTTTTTATGTTGAGCGAAGCAGGTGACGCGGTAGTCGTATCCTGCCTTAAAGCGCGAAGCGCGTCTTCGCCTTCGGCGCGATGATAAAGCCAGGTTTTAAGACTTGAAAATAATATAAATCTTAATTGATATTCCATTTGTGAATATGTGTTGGGTCTAATGTGGAAGGGAGCAAACCCCCTCCCACCTGTTGATCCCTGTTTATTCAGTTAAATGCGGTGTTGTAAGCAAACAACGCCGGGGCCCCGCCGGTATGCAGGAAAATAATCGGGCCGTCTTCAAAGCGCTGACGCCCGATGCCATCCAGCAGGCCGGCCATGGCCTTGCCCGTATAGACAGGGTCGAGCAACAGGCCTTCCTGGCTGGCCAATAGCTTGACCGCTGAGAGGGTGCCGGCGTTCGGTTCGCCATAACGCGGGCCGAAGTATTCGTCCCACAGGATGACCTTGAAGGCCTCAGGAATATCCACACCGAGCAGCTCGGCAGTGCGTTCGGCCAAGCCCTGTACTTTCGGAAACTGCGCTTCTTCCGTGCGCGAAACGGTGATGCCGATCACCGGTAATGTCGGCAGCGCTTCACTCAACGCCAGGGCCAGGCCGCTGTGGGTACCGGCACTGCCGGAGGCCAGCACCACGGCGGCGAATTCGATGCCGCTGTCTTCGATCTGCGCGGCCAGTTCCAGGCCGGCGCGCACATAACCCAGGGCGCCGAGAGCATTGGAGCCGCCGATGGGTACCAAGTACGGCTTCCTGCCGTTGCTGCGCAGGCGGTCGGCGAGGGCGTTGAGTTGGTCGTCGACGTTATCGAGGTTTTCCACCAACTCAACTTTCGCGTCGAACAGTTCCAGCAGCAGGCGGTTGCCGTTGCCGAGGTAGTTGGGGTCGTCGGTGCCGGTGGGGTTTTCCAGCAGCGCGACGCAGCCCAGGCCGAGTTTGGCGGCGAGGGCGGCGGTCTGGCGTACGTGGTTGGACTGGATGGCGCCAGCCGTCACCAGTGTGTCGGCGCCCTGGGCGATGGCATCGGCGGCGAGGTATTCGAGTTTGCGCAGCTTATTGCCGCCCATGGCCAGTGGCGTGGTGTCGTCGCGCTTGACGTAGATGTCACGTCCCAACCAGGTCGACAGCCGTTCGAGTTTTTCCAGGGCGGTGGCGCCGCCGAGCAGGTCCAGGCGGTTAAAACGGTCGAGCTGTTGCTTGATCATGGCTACGCACGGTGGCTAAGGGATAAAGCGACTATAGGCAGGCACTTTTCATCGGGCAACCGTCAATCGCTTATGCCCGATGGTTCTTAGCATCACACCATTGGTTCTTAAGGGCGGCTAAGGTGCATACCGTAAAGTGATGGCCATTACGTCAGGAGTGAATACCGTGAGTGAGCGTTCCAGCCATTGGCAATTACAGACCATCGTCAGCCAGCTGCGCGGCGCCCGAGACGCGTGGCGAACGCGCAATGGTCGCTTGAGCGGAGAGCATGGCGGCCGCGAGTTGCCGTCCCGAGAAGCCGTTGCACAAATCCTCGAAGCCTTGTGCGGCGCGCTGTTCCCGATGCGCCTGGGGCCGGCGGATCTGCGTGAAGAAAGTGAAGACTTCTACGTCGGCCATACCCTCGACGTCGCGCTCAATGCCTTGCTCGCCCAGGCACGTCTGGAGCTGCGTTATGCCGCACGGCAGGGCGGCCAGGATGACAGCCAGATTGATGCCCACGCTATCCGCCTGATCCAGGATTTTGCCCTGGCGTTGCCGTCCCTGCGCAGCCTGCTGGACACCGACGTACTCGCCGCCTACCACGGCGACCCGGCCGCGCGCAGTGTGGATGAGGTGTTGCTGTGCTACCCGGGGATTTTGGCGGTGATTCACCATCGCCTGGCCCACCACCTGTACCGCGCCGGTTTGCCGCTGCTGGCGCGGATCAGCGCGGAAATCGCTCACTCGGCCACCGGCATCGACATTCACCCCGGCGCACAGATCGGCCCGAGTTTCTTTATCGACCATGGGACGGGTGTGGTGATTGGCGAAACCGCGATCATCGGCGAGCGGGTGCGTATCTACCAGGCGGTCACGTTGGGCGCCAAGCGCTTCCCTGCGGATGAAGACGGGCAGTTGCAGAAGGGCCATCCGCGTCACCCGATCGTCGAGGATGATGTGGTGATCTATGCCGGGGCGACGATCCTGGGGCGGATCACCATTGGCAAGGGTTCGACCATTGGCGGCAATGTGTGGCTGACACGCAGTGTGCCGGCTGAGGCGAACATCACCCAGGCGAATCTGCAGCATGATGATGGGGCGCAGAAGTAAAGAACCAGCACCGTCACCAGGTGGGAGGGGGCAAGCCCCCTCCCACATTTTGACGGCATTCCACACCGAGGCCGTATTTCAGTCAGCAGCCGCTGAACGATTTGTTTTGTTCGCCCGTCATACCACTCAGCCCTGCGATTAGTCCATAACCGCCTATTCATGTTTAACTTGAACGTTCGTTCAAGTTAAACCCGGTGGTTCGCTGCCCGCTCACAACAGGAGGCTTACCTTTGCTGAGTCCGTTATTTACAGCCACATCCTTCAACCTCGGGGTGCATCGTTCATGAGTGCATCGTCCACCCCAGCCAGCGGCCAAGTGCGCATGAATGCGCCGGTTTTCTACTTCGCCGCGACCTTCATCCTGCTGTTCGGCATCACTGTCATCGCTATCCCGCAACAGGCCGGGGCCTGGCTGCTGGCGGCGCAAAACTGGGCGGCCAACACGGTCGGCTGGTACTACATGCTGGCGATGACCCTGTATCTGGTCTTCGTGGTGGTCACCGCGCTATCGGGCTACGGCAAGATAAAACTCGGTGCCGACCACGACGAGCCCGAATTCAGTTACCTGTCCTGGGCCGGCATGTTGTTCGCGGCCGGCATCAGCATCACGCTGTTTTTCTTCTGCGTATCCGAACCCCTGACGCACCTGGTGCAGCCGCCACAAGGCGCGCCGATGAACGCCGATGCGGCGCGCCAGGCCATGCAGATTCTGTTTCTGCACTGGGGCCTGCACGGCTGGGGCGTGTTCGCGTTTGTCGGCATGGCGCTGGCGTATTTCGCCTACCGGCATAACCTGCCGCTGGCGTTGCGCTCGGCGCTGTATCCGCTGATCGGCAAGCGCATCAACGGCCCCATCGGTTATGCCGTGGATGGCTTCGGCATCATCGCTACGGTGTTCGGTCTTGGCGCCGACATGGGCTTTGGTGTGTTGCACCTCAACTCCGGCCTGGACTACCTGTTCGGCATTGCCCACACCCAGTGGATTCAGGTTGGCCTGATCACGCTGATGATGGGCGCGGCGATTCTGGTGGCGGTGGCCGGCGTCGATAAAGGCGTGCGGGTGATGTCCGACATCAATATGCTGCTGGCCTGCGCGCTGCTGCTGTTCGTGTTGTTTGCCGGACCTACCCAGCATTTGCTCAACACCCTGATCCAGAACATCGGCGATTACCTCGGCGCCTTGCCGACCAAGAGTTTCGATGTGTACGCCTACGACAAACCGAGCGACTGGCTGGGCGGTTGGACGGTGTTCTACTGGGCCTGGTGGATCGCATGGTCGCCGTTCGTGGGCCTGTTTATCGCACGGATTTCCCGTGGCCGTACCATTCGCGAATTCGTGTTCGGCGTGCTGCTGATCCCGCTGGGTTTCACCCTGGCATGGATGTCGATTTTCGGTAACAGCGCCATCGACCAAGTGCTTAACCACGGCATGGCCGCGCTCGGTCAGTCGGCCATTGATGACCCGTCGATGAGCCTCTACCTGCTGCTGGAAACCTATCCGTGGAGCAAAACCGTCATCGCGGTCACGGTGTTTATCAGCTTCGTGTTTTTCGTCACTTCGGCGGATTCGGGCACGGTCGTCTTGTCGACCCTGTCGTCCAAGGGCGGTAATGCCGATGAAGACGGGCCTAAATGGCTGCGGGTGTTCTGGGGCGCGATGACTGCACTGGTCACCAGTGCCTTGCTGTTCGCCGGCAGTATCGACTCGCTGAAATCGGCGGTGGTGCTGACCTCGCTGCCGTTCTCGCTGATCCTGCTGCTGATGATGTGGGGGCTGCACAAGGCGTTCTATCTGGAGTCGCAAAAGCAGATCGCGCAGTTGCATTCCCTGGCGCCGATCTCGGCCTCGCGCAAAGGCAAGGGCGGCTGGCGCCAGCGCTTGAGCCAGGCGGTGCATTTCCCGTCGAGGGATGAGGTGTACCGCTTCCTTGAGTCGACGGTGCGCCCGGCTATCGAAGAAGTGACGGCGGTGTTTGTCGAGAAGGGGCTCTCGGTGGTTACCCAGCCGGATCCGTCCAACGACAGCGTCAGCCTGGAGATCGGCCATGGCGAGGAACATCCTTTCATCTACCAGGTGCAGATGCGCGGCTACTTCACGCCGTCGTTCGCCCGTGGCGGCATGGGTTCCAAAGAGATCAACAACCGCCGCTATTACCGGGCGGAAGTGCACTTGAGCGAGGGCAGCCAGGACTACGACCTGGTGGGCTACACCAAGGAGCAGATCATCAACGACATCCTCGACCAGTACGAGCGGCATTTGCAGTTCCTGCACCTGGTGCGTTGAGGTGATCTTATCGTTCCATTCGGGCAGCCATTTGCTGTAAAACGAAAGGGCAGACTTAAGCGATTCAGCTGGTTAAAAGGCCTGGGAATAACCTTATTCCCAGGCCTTATTTGCCCTAAGCCCAGAGAGGATTCGATGACGTACATTGCTGCCGAAAACCGCTATGAATCTATCCCGTATCGCCGCGTAGGCCGCAGTGGATTGGTGCTGCCTGCACTGTCCCTGGGGCTGTGGCACAACTTTGGCGACAGCACCCCGATCGACACCCAGCGCGCCCTGTTGCGCACGGCGTTTGACCTGGGGATAAACCACTTCGACCTGGCCAACAACTACGGCCCGCCCTACGGCAGCGCCGAGATCAATTTCGGTCGTTTGCTGCGCGAAGACTTCAAGCATTACCGCGACGAATTGATCATCTCCAGCAAGGCCGGCTGGGACATGTGGCCCGGTCCTTACGGTCAGGGCGGCGGCTCGCGCAAATACGTACTGGCCAGCCTTGACCAGAGCCTGCAACGCCTGGGCGTCGACTATGTGGATATTTTCTACTCCCACCGTTTTGACGCCGACACCCCGCTGGAAGAAACCGCCAGCGCCCTCGCCACCGCCGTGCAACAAGGCAAGGCGTTGTACATCGGTATCTCGTCGTATTCCGGGGTGAAAACCCGTGAAATCGCTGCGCTGCTCAAGGAGTGGAAAGTGCCGCTGCTGATCCACCAGCCGGCCTACAACCTGCTCAACCGCTGGGTGGAAAAAGACCTGCTCGACACCACCGAGGAACTCGCGCCGGCGTGATCGCCTTCACGCCACTGGCCCAGGGTTTGTTGACGGACAAATACCTCAATGGCGTGCCAGCCGATGCACGGGTCAATCGTCCAGGCGGTGGTTCGTTGCAGGCCAAGCACTTGTCCGAAGCCAACATCGCCCACGTACGTGCGCTGAACGAAATCGCCCAGCGTCGTGGCCAGAGCCTGGCGCAACTGGCGTTGGCCTGGACGCTGCGTGATCCACGGGTCACCAGCGCGCTGATCGGTGCAAGCCGGCCGGAGCAGATTATCGAGAACGTCGGGGCGTTGAAGAACTTGAGCTTCAGTGCAGAAGAGCTGGCGGAGATCGATCGGTTTGCTCAGGAAGGTGGGATTAACTTGTGGGAAAAGCCGTCCACCGCTGAATAGCATTGAAAGCAAGCCCTTCCTGTAGAGGGAGGGCTTGCAAGTAGAACGGGCTGCTGATTTTGTTACTTTTTGTTCGGGAAACCGAGTATTTCTGCCGTTTCGTTGAAAAAAGTTTCGCGTGCAGAACGCTTTCTCAACTGTATATCTACTACTTGCGACTTGTCCGGGAGGTTGAAATAACCTTCGTCCAAGCTACAAAGGTTTTCTAGAATGTGTAGTGGCAACCCGAGCACCTGCCTTAGCTGAGATCGGGAAAGCACGTTGTTTTCAACAAGCATTTTCACTCCTCGCGCGATCAGTTGGGGCTTTTCGAAGTCAAAATCGCTGTCCATAGGCTCTCCCTTTACCCATCCCCTGGCAGATCTGGCCTTCCATAGTCTGGTGGTTGTGGTGTCGTTGATTATTTCTAGATCTAAACAACGCCTCACCATTGCGGCTACTGAGACTTTCCAGCGTGGTTTCAGAGCTAGCAACGTATCCAGTGTCGGCCAACGGACTTCTCGCAGAAAGCTTTCTGGGGGCAGTAAAAAGGCGCTTGCAAATCGATGAGCTTGAGTTTCAAGAAGTGCGTAATTCGTGTCGTACTGCTCTTTGGATATGTACCTATGCAGAACGATATGTCCGAGCTCATGGGCCGCATCAAAGCGATTTCTGATCCCGTTTGCCTTATCGGCGACAAGTAAAACATATGGCCGTTGGTCCAACTCGTACCAATTCGAAACGCCATCCATTTTCAGGTGCCCGAGTGTGGTCCGAGCACAGACAATACCTGCACTCTCCAATACGTGAACGACATTGGAGATCGGAGCTATCCCTAGTCCCCAGGTTTGACGGCATTTACTGGCCATCTGTTCGATTTCTTCGTCAGAAATCAGTTCGCAATTATGCTCTTCTAAATGCGGCACATTGACGTCAATAAATTCAAGGCTTTCTTGCAGTTTGTAAGAGATTTCTTGAAGCCACTCCAAACGTACTTCCGCTATTTCCCGTGCGCTGGTCGTAGTGCTGACCTGCGATCGAAAGAAAAATGGAGTGTTCTCGCCAGTTGTAAACTGTTCCTCAAGTAACCAGTTTTCGCTGACCCCGAAAACTTCGCATAAGCGCTGGAAGGCATCGGCCTCTGGGACCTGAAGCCCATTCTCCCATTTTGAAACGTTGCCAGAGGCGCGCCCCACCATCTCGGCGAGAGTGGTTTGCGTCATCCCAAACGCAAGGCGCAATTGCTTGAGGCGCTCTGACTGAAAGCCCGCGACTCCCGTTCTCATGGTCTACCTCTTGGCGTTTTGCTCATCATCAGCTTGGTCTTCGGTTTCTTCGGCGCGGCGCATCTTATCTCGCAATTTCACCAACTCAACTGGTTTCTGCTGAACCGCCTCATTATCAGAATAGCTTTGAAGCAAATCCTCAAATGTGCAATTCATGTGGAAGCCCTTACCGTTGAAGTACGGTACGGCCATCATGATTGCGCGTGGCTCTGACTGATCCTCTGAGCGAGTTGGAGGTGCATGGACTACGACAAGCGCATGAATCAATTGTTCGGCTACGGTATGTTTGAGCCCATCGATCCAGTCCATTTGGGTGTCTGCAAGGGATTCATTTAACGTTTTGAGTTCGCTTCGGTGTTTTGCATCGCGGATTTCCTTCTGCCAAGGAAGCACCACCGCCGTGATTCTCAGTGAGCCGAGCTCAAGCAGCACATAATTGTGCCCCTTCGGATCTGTTGACTTGATTATCGGATTCCACCGCTTCATTCCAGCCAGGGACTCCTGGACTAGCGAATGCCGTAAGTGCCCTCGCAAATCTTCATGGGGAGTATAAATCAGCAGCTCTTGAGTTTCTTTCAAGGCTTTTTGGAAGGTTTGAGGAAGTAAAACTCCAAGCTCCTCGAAAAATTCTTTATTTACCTGTGCACGGATGAACCCTTGGATTTCTTGTATTGTGACCACGTAATCACCACTCGCTATTCGGTAAGCGGATTTTTACTCCATATTTATTCGTTATGGAAGTGAGGCACTGGTTTTTTATCCAGCCGCTGATCGTTTTCTAGAGGTTGGGTATCAGAACGGCACATCCCCAAGAATCGTCGCCCGATGCATCACCCGCCGCTGCGGCCGGTAGTCATCTACCGCGTAATGCTGGGTCACGCGGTTGTCCCAGAACGCCACGTCATTCTCCTGCCAGCGCCAGCGAATGGTGAACTCCGGACGTGTCGCGTGGGCGAACAGCAGCTTTAGAATCGCCTCGCTTTCTGCCGGTTCCAGTTCATTGATTCTGGTGGTGAAACCGTCGCTCACAAACAGCGATTTACGGCCACTCACGGGATGTGTACGCACTACCGGGTGTGACAGCGGCGGGTTCTTTTTGCGGGTTTCTTCCCAGCGCAACAGGTCTTCAGCGGTGTTGCCGAAGCGCTCCAGCGGGAAGGATTTGGTGAAGTCGTGAGTAGCGGTCAACCCATTGAGCAGCACCTTCAACGGCTCGGACAACGCCTCATACGCCGCAATCCCACTGGCCCACAACGTGTCGCCGCCAAACGCCGGCAACAGTTTGGCGCTGAGCACCGCGCCGAGCGCCGGGGTCGGCAGGAAGGTCACGTCGGTGTGCCATACGGCGTTGTCGCGCACGTCGGTGACGGCGGTGTCGAGGATCAGCACTTCGGGCTGTTCCGGCACGTTGGGGTAGATCGGGTGAATGTGCAGGTCGCCGAAATTCGCCGCGAACCGCGCCTGTTGTTGCGGGGTGATGGCCTGGTCGCGAAAGAACAGCACCGAGTGAGTCAGCAGCGCCTGTTCGATGGCGTCGCGCTGTTCGAGGTTCAGAGGCTGGGTGATATCGACGCCACTGATCTGGGCGCCCAGGGCGGTGCTTAATGGTGTAACGGTCAGGCGGCTCATTTAATTCTCATCACTCAGTGTGCCTGGCCATGCCAAGGCACCAGTTTGCGCTGCAGGGCGCGCAGGCCCATTTCCATGGCGAAAGCGATCAGGGCAATGACCAGAATCCCCAGCACCACCACATCGGTGACCAGGAACTGCGCGGCCGACTGCACCATAAAACCCAGGCCGCTGGTGGCGGCGATCAGCTCGGCAGCGACCAAGGTGGACCAGCCCACACCCAGGCCGATGCGCACGCCGGTGAGGATATCGGGCAGGGCGCTGGGCAGGATCACATGGCGGATCAACTGGGCGCGGGTAGCCCCCAACGACTGCGCAGCGCGCAGCTTGGCCGGGTCGACGGTGCGCACGCCCGTCGCGGTGGCGATGGCAATCGGCGCAAAGATCGCCAGGTAAATCAGCAGCACTTTGGACAGCTCGCCGATGCCGCACCAGATCACGATCAATGGCAGGTAGGCCAAAGGCGGAATCGGCCGGTAAAACTCGATCAGCGGGTCGAGAATCCCACGGGCGATGCGGTTGGAGCCGATGGCAATCCCCACCGGCACGGCGGTCAGCACCGCAAAGCCCAGGCCCAGGCCGATACGGCTGAGACTTGCGCCCAGGTGCTGCCACAAGGTCGAGTCCATGTAGCCCGTGGTTGCCAGCAGCCAGCCTTTTTGCAGCACGGCGGACGGCGGTGGCAGGAACAGCGGCTCGATCAAACCGGTGGCGGTCACGGCCCACCAGATGGCCACGAGCGCGGCCAGTGTCAGCAGGCTGATCCAGCGTGTACTCAGGCTGCGGCGCACCGGGATGACCGCGTGCGTCACCGGCTTGGCGGCGGTGGCGGGAAGTTCGTAACTGCTCATGCGGACACCTGCCGTTGGGAGAAGACTTTGCCCAGCACGTGTTCGCGGGTCTCGATAAAACGCGGGTCGGACTTGATCGCCCGCGCCGATTCGCCGGCCGCGTAGCGTTGGCCAAAGTCCAGGTGCAGGCGTTCGACGATCTGGCCGGGGTTGGGCGCCAGCAGGATCAGATCAGTGGCGAGGAACACGGCTTCTTCGATGTCATGGGTAATCAGGAACACCGGCTTGGCCGTGCGCCGCCAGACTTGCAGCAACAGCTCCTGCATCTGTTCGCGGGTGAAGGCATCGAGGGCGCCGAAGGGTTCGTCCATCAGCAACACACGTGGGTCTGCCGCCAAGGCACGCGCCAGGCCGACACGTTGCTTCTGGCCGCCGGAGAGCTGCCAGATACGGCGGCTGTCGAAACCCGCCAGGTCCACCAGCGCGAGCATTTCCCGGGCACGCACTTCCCGTTGCGCCTTGGGTACGCCAGCCAGTTCGAGACCGAAGCCTACATTGGCCAACACATCCTGCCAGGGCAGCAACGCGTCGTCCTGGAACACCACGCCACGCTCGGCGCTGGGGCCTTTGACCGGCACGCCATCAAGGGTGATACGCCCGGCGCAAGGTTCGACAAAACCGGCAATCAGGTTCAACAGCGAGGTCTTGCCACTGCCGGACGGGCCGAGGGCCACCAGCAATTGCTGGGGCCCCAGGTCGAGTGAAATATCCGCCAGTACCGGTTCCGGGGCACCTGGGTACTGTGCGCTGATGCGCTCCAGTTGTAGCAAGGCCATCGCGATGAACTCCTTGAATCAGTTAGTGATGAACTTGGCGCTGACGTAAGGGGCGTAGTCCGGCAGCACGGCGTCGACCTTGCCTTGTTCCTTGAGGAACGCAGCGGTGTCGGTCACGGCTTTAGTGGTCGGTGCGCCGAGCAGGGTCACCTGGTCCGCGGCCAGCGGGTAGACGTTGCCTTGCAGCAGCAGCGGAATGTCGCTGGCTTTCGCGCCGGAAAGCTTCACCAGTTTGTCGACGTTGCCTTTGTCGGCGAGCCAGGCTTGTGGGTCTTTGCGGTAGGCGGAGTAGGCATCCAGAGTGACTTTGGCGAAGGCCGTGACGATTTCCGGATGCTTCTCGGCAAAATCCTTACGCACGATCCACGCATCGAAGGTTGGCGCGCCGAACTTGGCCAGTTCGCCGGAGGTGATCAGCACCTTGCCGTTTTCCTTGGCCACGCCCAGCGCCGGGTCCCAGACGTAGGTGGCGTCGATGTCACCGCGCTTCCATGCGGCGATGATTGCCGGCGGCGCAAGGTTGAGGATGGTCACTTTGGATGGGTCGATGTTCCAGTGCTTCAGCGCGGCCAGCAGGCTGTAGTGGCCGGTGGAGACGAAGGGCACGGCGATTTTCTTGCCGATCAGGTCCTGGGGGCTGCTGATCCCCGAACCATTGCGTGCCACCAAGGCTTCGGCGCCGCCGATCTGGGTGGCGACGAGGAAGGTTTCCACCGGAACTTTGCGTGTGATTGCTGCGGTCAGCGGGCTGGAACCGAGGTAGCCGATCTGCACGTCGCCGGAAGCGATGGCGGCAATGATGTCGGCGCCGTTGTCGAATTTGCGCCAGTCGATCTTGGCGTTGGTGGCTTTTTCATACGCGCCGTCGGCCTGGGCGACTTTGGCCGGGTCTACGGTGGTCTGGTAAGCGATGGTCACATCCGCCGCCTGGGCAAACAGGCTGGCACCGGCCAGTGACAATGCGGCCAAGAGGCGCAGGGGGGTAAGCAGTTTCAAGGGGAAGCTCCTCAATCAGGCGGCCGAGGGTCGGCGTGTGAGGAGACTAAATGATCTAAGAATCCGAAAATAAATAACATTTTCGAATTAGCTTATGTGGGGAACAGCTGCAGCGGGTTTTCAGTCAAGTGAAGGCAAATGTGGGAGGGGGCAAGCCCCCTCCCACATGTTGAGCCAGATTCGGCTTCAGTCAGTTGCTGATGGCCAGGATACTCGCCTGGTACGACCCGACAAACACATCGAAATCGCCCACTTCGTTCTGCTCCAGCTCCGCTTGCTGCGCCAGCGATTTACGCGCCAGTTCTTCAAACCGCGTCTGTTCCTCGGCAGCCAATGGCTCCTGGCGGAAATACTCGGCATGCAGCCGGCTCTGGTGCAGGGAGAACTGCGCAAAAGTCTCTTTGCGCTCGGCCATCGCTGCCAGTACCTGGGCCGACGGCGTCAACGACGGGTCGTTGATTTTCGCCAGTTGGGCGTCCAGCGCCTGGCTGTGCTCGCTGATACCGTGGCTCTGATCGAGCAGGGCGGCCAGCGGTGCAATCTTCTCCAGCAGTTCGGTGGCCCATTCCTTCATGTCCACCGGCGCGCCGTCGCGCTGCAATTGCAGGCCTGGACGGCGACCTTCCTTGACCACGCTGAGGAAGTTGGCGGTGGCATTGCCGCACGCATTGTTGGCGAACAACGGGCTGTCGTTCAGCGCGCAGTACAGCAGGAATGCGTCGAGGAAGCGCGACTCCGGCAGGTCGATGCCCATCGGCAGGAACGGGTTGATGTCCAGGCAGCGCACTTCGATGTACTGGATGCCCCGGGCCACCAGCGCCTGGATCGGCCGTTCGCCGGTATAGGTCACGCGCTTGGGGCGGATGTTGGAGTAGTACTCGTTTTCGATCTGCAAGATGTTGGTGTTGAGCTGCACCCACTCACCGTCCTTGTGCGTACCGATTTCGACGTATGGCGCGTAGGGCGTTGCCACCGCTTCGCGCAGGCTGTCGGTGTAGCTCGCCAAGTCGTTGTAGCACGGCGTAAGCCCGGCCTGGGCGTTGCTCTGGTAACCCAGGTCGCTCATGCGCAGGCTGGTGGCGTAGGGCAGGTATAGGGTGTCGGCGTCGAGCACTTCCAACTGGTGCGAGCGGCCGCGCAGGAAACCCGCGTCCAGGGCTGGTGAGGCACCGAACAGGTACATCAGCAGCCAGCTGTAACGGCGGAAATTGCGGATCAGCGCGATATAGGCCGTGGACTGGTAGTCGCGGTCGGTGCCGACGAACCCTTCAGTCTCCTTGAGCAACGGCCACAACTGTTCCGGCAGGGAAAAGTTGTAATGGATGCCGGCGATGCACTGCATGGTCTTGCCGTAGCGCAGGGCCAGGCCCTTGCGGTACACGTACTTGAGCTGTCCGATATTGGAGGTGCCGTAGTAGGCAATCGGAATATCTTCCTCGGCCGGCAACGGGCACGGCATCGAGGGGCTCCACAGGTATTCGCTGCCCAGCTTGGTGTAGGCAAATCGGTGGATCTTGTCCAGGCTGCTCAGGGTGTCGGCCGGGTTGGGCAGGGCTGGGGTGATGAACTCCAGCAGCGATTCCGAGTAGTCGGTGGTGATCAATTCATTGGTCAACGCGGCGCCCAGGGCTTCCGGGTGCGGCGTTTGCGCCAGGCGACCTTCACCGGTGACACGTAGGCATTCACGCTCGATGCCATGCAGGCACTGCTCTAGCAGGGAGAGGTGTTCGCGCTTGCCGAGCAGAGCCAGGCGGCGGTTGAGAAGTTCGCTCAAGTTGGATTCCTTCACGCGTCAGTCGCCCCAATATGGGGGTGGGCAGGACGGTCTACAAGGGTGAAGTTAAAACTGGCGTGATCGCCTGGTTTTGAGTCGATTTGACCCGCGTTAAAAAAGCCTACTTCACTCCATGAATTGGGCCATAGCGCAGCAGGAAAATTCCGACGCCGTTATCGCAGCGCCGAAATTAACTCAAATCGAGGGTGAGGAGCTATAGGACAGCGAAGGTGCCCTGTGCTTTTGCGACAAGTCTTTCGTCCTGATACACATCGGCTTCGACCACCAATGTGCGCCGGCCGGCGTGAATCACCCGGCCGGTGCACAGCACATCCCCGTCTTCCACGGCGCGGATGTAGTTGATCTTGCACTCGATGGTCGCGCTCTGCTGGTCAAAGCCATGGCTGCTGGAGCAGGCCAGGCCCATGGTGATGTCCACCAGGCTGAAAATCGCCCCGCCATGGAGCTTGCCCGCACGGTTGCGCAAGTGCGGCTCCAGGGTCAGGGCCACCTGTGCAACGCCTTCTTCAAGGTGTTGCAGGCGGCAGCCGATCAGTTCGCTGAACGCGCTCTGAGTCAAACCGGCCGGGATCTCCATCAGCGTTTCTTCAACTGCTTGGCGTTGGCAAAGAGCGAGGCCATGGCGTTGTTGCTTGGCGCTGCAGTCGCGGTTTCCTTGCGCGGTTGACTGCTTTCGGAACGGTTCTGCGACTGGCGCGGTGCCGAGCCTGGGCGTGCGCCACGGGCACCGTCGATTTTCTCGCCGGGGGTGTCGCTCATGCGCATCGACAGGCCGACGCGTTTGCGTGGAATGTCGACTTCCATGACCTTGACCTTGACCACATCACCGGCTTTCACCGCTTCGCGTGGGTCCTTGATGAATTTCTCCGAAAGCGCGGAGATATGCACCAAACCGTCCTGATGCACGCCGATGTCCACAAATGCGCCGAAGTTGGTCACGTTGGTGACGACACCTTCGAGGATCATGCCCAGTTGCAGGTCCTTGAGGTCTTCGACGCCGTCCTGGAACTCTGCGGTCTTGAACTCTGGACGGGGGTCGCGGCCAGGTTTTTCCAGTTCTTGCAGAATGTCGGTGATGGTCGGTACGCCGAAGGTTTCGTCAGTGTACTTCTTGGGGTCCAGGCGCTTGAGGAACGCGGCGTCGCCGATCAGCGAGCGGATGTCGCGGTCGGTTTCGGCGGCAATGCGTTGCACCAGCGGGTAGGCTTCCGGGTGGACGGCCGACGAATCCAGCGGATTGTCGCCGTTCATTACGCGTAGGAAACCAGCGGCTTGTTCGAAGGTTTTCTCACCCAGGCGTGCGACCTTTTTCAGCGCGGCGCGGGTTTTGAACGCCCCGTTCTCGTCACGGTGAGTGACGATATTCTGCGCCAGGGTGGTGTTCAGGCCGGAAATACGTGCCAGCAGCGCGACCGAGGCAGTGTTTACATCCACGCCGACCTTGTTTACGCAGTCTTCCACCACCGCATCCAGGCCACGCGCCAGTTTCAGCTGTGACACATCGTGCTGGTACTGGCCGACACCGATGGATTTAGGGTCGATTTTCACCAGCTCGGCCAGTGGATCCTGCAGGCGACGGGCAATGGACACCGCGCCACGGATCGAGACGTCGAGGTCCGGGAATTCCTTGGACGCCAGTTCCGACGCCGAGTACACCGAAGCGCCCGCCTCCGAGACCATGACCTTGGTCATCTTCATGGCTGGGTATTTCTTGATCAGTTCGGCGGCCAGCTTGTCGGTTTCACGGCTGGCGGTGCCGTTGCCGATGGCGATCAGGTCCACCGAATGCTTGGCGCACAGGGCGGCGAGGATCGCGAGGGTCTGGTCCCACTTGTTATGCGGCACATGCGGGTACACGGTGGCGTGGTCCAGCAGCTTGCCGGTGGAGTCGACCACCGCCACTTTGCAGCCGGTGCGCAGGCCAGGGTCAAGGCCCAGGGTAGCGCGGGGGCCGGCCGGCGCGGCCAGCAGCAGGTCGTGCAGGTTGTGGGCGAACACGTTGATGGCTTCGGTTTCGGCGCCATCACGCAGTTCGCCGAGCAGGTCGGTTTCCAGGTGGGTGTAGAGCTTGACCTTCCAGGTCCAGCGCACCACTTCACCGAGCCACTTATCCGCAGGACGATTCTGATTCTGGATGCCGAATTGTTGACCGATCATGCCTTCGCACGGGTGCATGCTGCCCGGCAACTCGTCGCCGACTTTGAGCGCGGAGCTGAGAATGCCCTCGTTGCGGCCACGGAAAATCGCCAGGGCACGGTGGGACGGCATGCTTTTGAGCGGTTCGTCATGCTCGAAATAATCGCGGAACTTGGCGCCTTCTTCCTCTTTGCCGGCGATGACGCGAGCACTGAGGATGGCTTCCTGCTTGAGGTATGTACGCAGTTTTTCCAGGAGGCCGGCGTTTTCGGCGAAGCGCTCCATGAGGATGTACTTGGCGCCTTCGAGGGCGGCCTTGACGTCGGCGACGCCTTTTTCGGCATCGATAAAGCGAGCAGCTTCGGTGTCCGGGGTCAGCGACGGGTCGTTGAACAGGCCGTCGGCCAGCTCGCCCAGGCCGGCTTCGAGGGCGATCTGGCCCTTGGTGCGGCGCTTTTGTTTGTAGGGCAGGTAGAGGTCTTCAAGGCGGGTCTTGGTGTCGGCGAGCTTGATGTCGCGCTCAAGCTGTGGGGTCAGCTTGCCCTGTTCCTCGATGCTGGCGAGGATACTGATACGCCGTTCGTCGAGTTCTCGCAGGTAGCGCAGGCGCTCTTCCAGGTGACGCAGTTGGATGTCGTCGAGGCTGCCGGTCACTTCTTTTCGGTAACGGGCGATGAAGGGCACCGTGGAGCCTTCATCCAGTAGAGCGACGGCCGCTTCGACCTGTTGGGGGCGTACACCGAGTTCTTCGGCGATGCGGCTGTTGATGCTGTCCATAAATCCACCTGAAATTCTTAGAAGCAGCTCGCAGGCCCGGAAAACAAGGCCTTGCGCGGCTGGTTGAGCGGCCTGACGGGCGCCGCTGCCTGGGTCAAGAGGCTGCCTATTGACCCTCGAAATCGAAAAAATCACCACAAGCGGGTAAAAAAAGCCCCGGCAGTAAACGGTAACGATCTGACATTGCCCTGCACGGAGGCGCCGCATTATAACCAGCGTTCTGTCCTTGAGGGCTACTGCGCCAATGGTTGTACGGCGCGGGTTTGCTGGCAGTCGAGGAAAAATCTGCTAACAATGCACACGGTGCGTATAACGGCAGCTAGGCCATAATGCGCGCCGAGATAAGAGGAGCATCCAATGAGCAGCACTGCACAAACTGCTGAAGGCGAAAAAATTCTCATCGTTGATGACGATCCAGGGCTGAGCAGCCTGCTGGAGCGATTCTTCAATTCCAAGGGCTACCGTGCCCGCGCGGTGCCAAACACCGAGCAGATGGATCGCCTGCTGGGGCGCGAAGTCTTCAATCTGGTCGTACTCGACCTGATGCTGCCTGGCGAAGACGGTCTGACAGCTTGCAAGCGCCTGCGCGGCGCGAACAATCAGATTCCAATCATCATGCTCACTGCCAAGGGCGATGAGCTGAGCCGCATCAAGGGCCTTGAACTGGGCGCCGATGACTACCTGGCCAAGCCCTTCAACCCGGATGAGTTGATGGCGCGGGTCAAGGCCGTATTGCGCCGTCAGGCAGCGCCGGTGCCGGGCGCGCCGGGCAGTGAAGATGAAAGCGTTACCTTCGGCGACTACGAACTGTCGCTGGCCACCCGCGAGCTCAAGCGTGGCGACGAAGTGCACATGCTCACCACCGGCGAATTCGCAGTGCTCAAGGCCCTGGTGATGAACGCACGCCAGCCGCTGACCCGCGACAAGCTGATGAACCTGGCCCGTGGTCGCGAATGGGACGCCCTGGAGCGCTCCATCGACGTGCAGATTTCCCGTCTGCGCCGGATGATCGAGCCGGACCCGTCCAAACCACGGTACATCCAGACGGTCTGGGGTGTGGGTTATGTGTTTGTGCCGGATGGCACCGCCACCAAGTGACCGACGATTTGCACGGCGGGCATTCTGGCGTTTGACTCTGTGAGGGTCGACGGGATGCCCGGCGTCTGCAATTCTGCGAGCGCCGTTCGTTCCTGCAAGGTGTCCAGCTGTCATCTATGAAAACCCCGCTGTGGTTCCCACAAAGTTTCTTTTCCCGCACCCTTTGGCTGGTGCTGATCGTCGTTCTGTTTTCCAAGGCACTTACGCTGGTTTATCTGTTGATGAACGAAGATGTGCTGGTGGATCGACAGTACAGCCACGGTGTCGCCCTGACGCTGCGCGCCTATTGGGCCGCTGATCCCGAGAACCGCGAGAAGATCGCCAAGGCTGCCACGTTGGTGCGCGTGGCGGGCGCCGGTGTGCCCGAAGGCGAGCAGCATTGGCCCTATAGCGAGATTTACCAGCGTCAAATGCAGGCCGAACTGGGTGAAGACACCGAGGTTCGTCTGCGCATGCATGTGTCTCCCGCTTTGTGGGTGCGTGCGCCGAGCCTGGGTGAAGACTGGCTGAAAGTGCCGCTGTACCCCCATCCGTTGCGGGGGCAGAAGATCTGGAACGTGCTGGGCTGGTTCCTGGCGATCGGGTTGCTTTCAACGGCATCCGCGTGGATTTTCGTGCGCCAGCTCAACCAGCCCCTTAAACGGCTGGTGTTTGCCGCCCGGCAATTGGGCCAGGGGCGCAGCGTCCGTCTGCCGGTAAGTGATACGCCCAGTGAAATGACCGAAGTGTACGGCGCGTTCAACCAGATGGCGGAGGACGTCGAACAGGCCGGGCGCGAACGTGAGTTGATGCTGGCCGGCGTGTCTCACGACCTGCGCACGCCGCTGACGCGATTGCGATTGTCCCTGGAGTTGATGGGCAACCATACCGACCTGACCGACGACATGGTCCGTGACATTGAGGACATGGATGCGATTCTCGACCAGTTCCTTGCGTTTATCCGCGATGGCCGCGACGAGGTGGTTGAGGAAGTCGATTTGACGGATCTGGTGCGCGAAGTGGTCGCACCCTATAACCAGAGCGGCGAACAGGTGCGCATGCGCCTTGAGCCGATCCAGCCGTTCGCGTTGCGACGTGTGTCGATGAAGCGTCTGCTGAACAACTTGATCGGCAACGCCTTGCATCACGCAGGTTCGGATGTGGAAGTGGCTGCGTACGTATCAGGCGACAGTGCCGCGCCCTATGTGGTGCTGAGTGTGATGGACCGCGGAACGGGGATCGATCCGGCGGAGCTGGAAGGCATTTTCAACCCGTTTACCCGTGGGGACCGCGCCCGTGGAGGCAAGGGTACGGGGCTGGGGTTGGCGATTGTGCGGCGGATTGCCTCGATGCATGGCGGCAATGTTGAGTTGCGTAACCGCGAAGGCGGCGGCCTTGAGGCGCGGGTGCGTTTGCCGCTTGGTTTGATGCTACCCAGGGACGCGGTCTAACCCGCAACAGAGATAAAAAATGTGGGAGCGGGCTTGCTCCCACATTTGGTTTTCAGGGTGCCAGAGATGGGCTTTATCAGCCCTTGCCCTTGGTCCTGGTCATATTCGGCCCACCATTCTTCTCCAGGTGCTGAATGATGATTCCGGCCACATCCTTGCCGGTGGTGGTCTCGATCCCTTCCAGCCCGGGCGACGAGTTCACCTCCATCACCAGCGGCCCATGGTTCGACCGCAGGATATCCACACCCGCCACGGCCAAGCCCATCACCTTGGCTGCCCGCAATGCAGTCATGCGCTCTTCTGGGGTGATCTTGATAAGGCTGGCACTGCCGCCACGGTGCAGGTTGGAGCGAAACTCTCCAGGCTTGGCCTGGCGCTTCATCGCCGCAATGACCTTGTCACCCACCACGAAGCAGCGGATATCCGCACCGCCGGCTTCCTTGATGTATTCCTGCACCATGATGTTCTGCTTGAGGCCCATGAACGCCTCGATCACCGATTCGGCTGCCGTTGCGGTTTCACATAACACCACGCCGATGCCCTGGGTGCCTTCCAGCACCTTGATCACCAGCGGCGCACCGTTGACCATCTCGATCAGGTCCGGGATGTCATCGGGGGAGTGGGCAAAGCCGGTGACCGGCAGGCCGATGCCCCGGCGCGACAGCAGTTGCAGCGAACGCAGTTTGTCTCGCGAGCGCGCAATGGCCACGGATTCGTTCAAGGGGAACACCCCCATCATTTCGAACTGGCGCAACACCGCGCAGCCATAGAACGTCACCGAAGCACCGATACGCGGAATGACGGCATCAAAGCCTTCCAGCGGTTTGCCGCGGTAATGGATCTGCGGCTTGTGGCTGGCGATGTTCATGTAGGCACGCAACGTGTCGATCACCACCATTTCGTGGCCACGTTCGGTGCCCGCCTCAACCAGGCGGCGGGTGGAATACAGACGCGGGTTTCGCGACAGCACAGCAATCTTCATGCAGCACCTGGGGCAGGAATAGTAGAGACCGGGAACACCGGCTTGTCTTGAACGTACTTGATGCCTGGGTTGACGACCAATTGACCGTCAATCAGCGCCTTGGAACCCAGCAGCAAGCGGTAACGCATGGCCTTGCGGCAGGCCAGGGTGAACTCCACCCGCCATACCCGATCACCCAGCGCCAGGGTGGTGCTGATCACATAGCGCACCTGCGCATGGCCGTTGGAGCTCTTGATGGTTTTCATTGTCACCAGCGGTGCTTCGCAGCGGCGGTGGCGCAGTTGCACAACGCTGCCGAGGTGTGCGGTAAAGCGCACCCACTGCTCACCGTCGCGCTCAAAGGGCTCGATATCGGTGGCGTGCAGGCTTGAGGTGCTGGCACCGGTATCGATCTTCGCGCGCAGGCCTGCCACTCCCAAGTCGGGAAGTGCCACCCACTCACGCAGACCCACAACGGTCAAATGGTCAAATGTTTTCAAAATGGGTAACCGATCAATTCGCCCAGGCTTTCGGTGAAACCTCGGCCAGGGCTTTGAATGCAGGCTTGGCGAACCAATAGCCTTGCATCAGAAATATTCCACAGTCAGACAGAAAGTCGCGTTCGCCGGCACTTTCGATGCCTTCGGCGATGACAGTAACGTTCAACTGCTCACAGATTGTGACAATCCCCTGGACGATCACCTGACGGACACGATCCTGGTCGACATCGCGGATTAGCGCCATGTCGAGTTTGATCAAGTCAGGTTGGAAATCAGCCAGCAGATTCAGCCCCGAATAGCCCGCGCCGAAGTCGTCGATGGCGGTCTTGAAGCCGAACTCGCGGTATTCACGCAGAATATTCGTCAAATGGCGATAGTTATCTACATGCTCGCTTTCCAGGGTCTCGAAAATCAGTTGGTCCAGCGGGAAATTGTGCGCGCGAGCCGCCTGCAGGGTGCTGCGGATGCACAACTCCGGACGGTACACGGCGTTGGGCATGAAGTTGATGGATAGGTGGGTTTGCATCCCCAGGGCGGCAGCACCGGCAATCGCCTGGGTGCGGCAGCGCTGGTCGAAGCGGTAGCGGTTGCTTTCGTTGACTTGGTCCAGCACCGACAACGCCCCTTCGCCTTGTGTACCGCGCACCAAGGCTTCGTGGGCAAAAATCGAATGGTCCCGAAGGTCTACGATAGGCTGGTAGGCGAAAGCAAAATCGAAACCCAAAGGTTCGTTTTGCTGGCAGCCTACGCAACGCTGGTCAGGCGAGGTGAGTGAAGTGGGAAAGTCGGTCACGGCGTATCCTCGCGAAAACAGGGTGCTACCTGGCGTATCTTAGGCGAGCCTTGGGGTTTATGCGTCGAAGGGTTTCAACGGTAAAGTTGCGACATTTTTCAGAGCGAGGAATTCAAGTGGCTCAAAAGCAGGAAGAGGAAGAAAAGGTCCGTCTGGACAAGTGGCTGTGGGCAGCGCGTTTCTATAAAACCCGTGCCCTGGCCAAGGCCGCCATCGAGAGCGGCAAGGTGCACCATCGCGGCGAGCGCTGCAAGCCGGGCAAGGAGCCGCGTGTCGGCGATGAGTTCCAGATTCGTACCGGTTTTGATGAAAAAACCATCGTGGTCCAGGCACTTTCCATCGTGCGCCGTGGCGCGCCTGAGGCTCAGGCTCTTTACGCCGAGACTGAAGCCAGCATCGCCAAGCGCGAAAATGCAGCGGCGATGCGTAAGGCAGGTGCTTCAGGCCTGACCACGGATGGCAAGCCGAGCAAGAAGCAGCGTCGCGATCTGTTCAAGTTTCGCGGCAGTGGCAATGACGACTAACTGCGCAAAAAGCAGATCCAGTGTGGGAGATAGCGCTCCCACACGTAGCCTGTGGTGCTAGGGGGTTGCGCGCAGGACACTCAATCGCCCGATCAATGGCCATTTGGCCATCAGCGCAAACACCGGCGTCGTTACCCGCATCAGCATTCCCGACACCACTGCCGCAAACGGCGTGTAATAACCCCAGCCCAACGCTAGCAGCGCCAGCAACACACCGCCGATGTAATCGTCCTGCCCCCAATGCGCCCCCGCTACCAGGCGCGGCATCATGAACAACACCGCCAGCCCCCAGATCACAAGCCTCTGGCTGATACGCCGGGCAAACACCGTCATGAACATCCCCCAGATCAACAACACCGACGCATGATCCCCCGGGAAGCTCTGGCTCGAACGGTCCTTCAGCTCCCAGGTCTTCTCCAGGCCAGGGAAATAGTCACTCATCTGAATTGCCCCGCCGATCACCATCGACGGGCTGCTGTGCTGCCAGCCCATCTGCGCCGCCCATTTGGAAAACAGCATGCGGATAAACAACAACAGCAACAAAATGCCGACAAAACCTAACAGTGCCTGTCGCACCTGTACTGCCTTGAACACCCAGTCGCCGCGAATCAGCAGCGACAGCAGGATCACACCGACCACCGCATCAAAGGGTCGCAAACTCGCCACAGCCCACACGTGCAGCCAGGTTGTGTGGGTTGCCAGCGGGTCATTTAGCAGATGAAACAGCCACTCGTCGAAAATCACACAGAGCATCTGGCCCGTGGGCCACAGCCAAAAACACAGCAACGCGATAGCGAGTAGATTGCACAGAGCCCATCGCCGGAGGTTCCACTTGGCTTGGAACAAACCCGGATTGTTCATAAACTGTTCCTCTTCGCTCTATTTAAGCTCTCTGTTTCCAGGAGAAAGCCGCACCAAAACGGTGCTAAAGCGTTTAATTTTATAAACCTTGTAATCAATTTGTCATCAATTCAGATACCCAGACCTATGACTGATCTACCGGATACCGACTTCACCCAACGTTTCATCTTCGACGAGAGCGACGCCCGCGGCGAGATGGTTTCGTTGGAACTGAGCTATGCCGAAGTCCTCGCCAAGCACGCCTATCCGGAGCCGGTCGCGCAACTGCTCGGAGAGCTGATGGCCGCTGCGGCGTTGCTGGTGGGCACCATGAAGTTCGACGGTTTGCTGATCCTGCAAGCCCGCTCCGAAGGCCCGATCCCGCTGCTGATGATCGAGTGCTCCAGCGAGCGTGACATCCGTGGCCTGGCCCGTTACGACGCCGGCCTGATCGCTGCGGACGCGACCTTGGCCGACCTGATGCCGAACGGCGTTTTGGCGCTCACCGTCGACCCGACTGTGGGCCAGCGCTACCAGGGCATCGTCGACCTTGACGGCAAAACCCTCTCGGAATGCTTCACCAACTATTTCGTGATGTCCCAGCAAGTCGGCACCAAGTTCTGGCTCAACGCCGATGGCAAGCGCGCCCGTGGCATGCTGCTGCAACAACTGCCGGCTGACCGCATCAAGGACGACGATGACCGCGCTGAAAGCTGGCGGCACACCATCGCCCTGGCCGACACCCTGAAAGCCGAAGAGCTGCTGGGCCTGGACAACGAAACCATCCTGCATCGCCTCTACCACGAAGACCCTGTGCGCCTGTTTGACGCACAAAGCCTGCGCTTCCATTGCAGTTGCTCCCGGGAACGCTCAGGTAACGCCTTGGTCAGCCTGGGCCTGGAAGATGCGCAAAACCTGGTGGTAGAACACGGCGGCAATATCGAAATCGACTGCCAGTTCTGCAATCAGCGCTACCTCTTTGATGCAGCCGATGTCACCCAGTTGTTCGCTGGCGCGGGCATCGACACGCCTTCTGACACCCGCCACTAAAACGTTTAAGCACAGGTAAATCACCTGACAAATGCCGGATTAGAGGTGTTCTGACGGGAGGGCCCTACTCTTTTTGGGCTTTTCTGGCATAATCCGGCCCACTTTTTTCGCGGTAGTAGTGCGCAACTTTCTACTACAAAACGTTTGGAGCACTCGGCCATAGGCCGACGGGGAACCTCATGACGCAAGCCAATAACGCCGTATACACCGATCTGAGTGTTGACGATCTGGTCAAAGAAGCCCTGCAGCGCGGTGAAGGCGTGCTTGCCGATACTGGCGCACTGGTCGTAGAAACCGGTCACCGCACCGGTCGTTCGCCGGTCGACCGTTTCATCGTTGAAGAGCCTTCCACCCAGGACGCTATCGCCTGGGGCCCGATCAACCGCAAGTTCCCGGCCGACAAGTTCGATGCCCTGTGGGCTCGCGTCGAGGCTTTCAACAACGCGCAGGAGCACTTCGTTTCCCACGTTCACGTAGGGGCTGCCGAAGACCACTACCTGGCCGTGAAAATGACCACTCAGACTGCCTGGCAGAACCTGTTCGGTCGTTGCCTGTTCATCAACCCGGCCCAGTACAACCCGGCCGGCCGTGACGAATGGCAAGTGCTCAACGTGGCCAACTTCGAGTGCGTGCCAGAGCGTGACGGCACCAACTCCGACGGCTGCGTGATCCTCAACTTCGCACAGAAAAAAGTGCTGATCGCTGGCATGCGTTACGCCGGTGAAATGAAGAAAGCCATGTTCTCGGTGCAGAACTTCCTGCTGCCGGCTTCCGACGTACTGCCGATGCACTGCGCCGCCAACATTGGCGAAGCGGGCGACGTCACCCTGTTCTTCGGCCTGTCCGGCACCGGTAAAACCACCCTGTCGGCCGACGAAAGCCGTTACCTGATCGGTGACGACGAACACGGTTGGGGCGAAGGTGTGGTGTTCAACATCGAAGGCGGTTGCTATGCCAAGTGCATCGACCTGTCCGAGAAGAACGAGCCGGTGATCTGGAAAGCCATCAAGCACGGTGCAGTATTGGAAAACGTCGTGATCGACGACGCCAAGCACGCCGACTACGCCGACGTGAGCCTGACCCAGAACAGCCGCGCCGCCTACCCGCTGGAGCACGTTGCCAAGCGTTCCGAGAAGAACCTGGGCGGCGAGCCAAACGCAGTGATCTTCCTGACCTGCGACCTGACCGGCGTGCTGCCACCCGTGTCGATCCTCAGCGAAGAACAAGCGGCCTACCACTTCCTGTCCGGCTACACCGCACTGGTGGGTTCGACTGAAATGGGTTCGGGCAGCGGCATCAAGTCGACCTTCTCGACCTGCTTCGGCGCGCCATTCTTCCCACGCCCGGCCGGCGAATACGCCGAGCTGCTGATCAAGCGCATCCGCGGCTTCGGCTCCAAGGTCTACCTGGTCAACACCGGCTGGACCGGCGGCGGCTACGGCGTTGGCAAGCGTTTCAACATCCCGACCACTCGCGGCGTCATCGCAGCGATCCAGAGCGGCGCGTTGATCGGTGCGCAAACCGAGCACCTCGACACCATCAACCTCGACGTGCCATTGGCCGTACCGGGCGTTGAAACCGGCCTGTTGAACCCACGCAACACCTGGGCTGACAAAGCTGCTTACGACGAAGCGGCCAAGGCGCTGGCCGGTCTGTTCGTTGAGAACTTCAAGAAGTTTGAAGTGAGCGATGCGATCAAGGCTGCGGGTCCTAAGTTGTAAGATCCGCATGTTGTGAAAAAGCCGCCTCTTGTGGGCGGCTTTTTTGTGCGCGAAAGGTCAGTTGGCGATATACCCAGCCACATTTGAGTTCCGGTGTGTTTGGAGTCGGCGTTAGCTCAGCTCAGGTTTTCCAGGGTCTGCGTGTCCCAGCTGTGGGTCTTGATGGCCAGGTAGAGCATGCCAATGGTCAGCGGGACCTTGTCGCCATGTCCCTTGCCCCGGCGCTTGAGGAACACATCAAAGACCGGCGGGTTGAAGTAACGGTAAGTGTCGTAGTCGCCCAGGTCGAGGGCGAATTCCTGCTCCAGCGCTTCCATCAGTTGCTTGGCTTCACTGCCGTCACAGCCCAAGTCGAAGTTGAGTGAGGTTTGCAGGCGGATGGTCTTGTGTTTCGGCAGGCCGATTTCCTCGTGCAGCAGTTGCAGGAGTTGCTGCATGACGGGGTCTTCGGGGAAGTTGGGGGCGAGGTTCATGGTGGGGACACGCAGGAGTGGGTGGGTGGGACGATTGCGTTGGTAGCGGTACTTGTTCTGGCTGGTTAGCAAAATGATGCCTGTTACAAAAGCGATGACCGGCAGGCTCTCTATCGGTGAATCCCTTATCCAAGAGGTGGCGCAGAATAAGATTGTCGGACCGCTTACCACAAGGACGAGTCCAAAACCTGTTCTGAATATGGGCCGCTTGATTGTTTTGTCGGCTAAGGCGGCAAGGGCCAAGAGTAGGATCAGGCTGATCCAATGGATGTACTCGATCATTGTATTAGCCACCCAGGAACTGTCGGACCATCGCCGAGAGCGATCGTTGAGGACCGATGCCTCCGTTGATCTGAGCGTCGAGCCCTATAAGGCGGAGCACCGTAAAGGTGATGCCGTAATGACCGATGTATTGAGTCCTTTCTATATTCACGGGTTTTCGCCGGGACAGTTGAGAGGGCGCTATTTTCATTCGGCTGCGGGTAACTTCTATAGAGGCGTGGGCGGGTATTTGGAGTAGTTTGGGAAGAGGATTGCGCGGTATTTGGCGGTTTCCTACGGCGGTTTCCGGTATTTATGGCTTGGCAGCGATTTGATAGAAGAAACGGTTCAATTGTATGAGGCGCGGTTCGGTCAAATGCTGACAGGCCTGCTGATACACCGCTCAAAAATCGCCTCCAGGCCCCGATAATCACACGCCACCGCATCGATATTCGCCGGTATCCATGCCGCGTGCTTGACCAACCACCAGTTCACTGAGAACCCCGCGTTCACGATGATCTGTTCAAACAGAATCCGCTGCGCCCGGCCGTTGCCCTCGCGGAAAGGGTGGATGACATTCAGGTCGCCATAGGCCTCGGCGACCTTGCTCACCAGTTCGGTCTGGCTTGCGCCGACAAACCAGTTTGCCTCTGCCATCTGCCGGATGATCTTCGCGGCTTCAGGCGGGATGCGTTCCGGGGTGCAGAACAGCGTGTCGCCTTTCTGGATGTTGACGCTGCGCAGCTCGCCGGCCCAGTCGTAGATATCGCCGAACAGGGTGCGGTGGATGTGTTGCAGGCGGTCGAGGTCGTAAGGCGGTGGGAAGAGCGGCAGGTTGGCTACAGCGATTTCGGATAATTCACGCTCGGCCTGCTGCAGGCGGGCTTCGTCGAGCAAATCGAGGCGGTTACGCAGGACGCAGCTACCGGGGTAGCAGTACGGATCCTGGCCCACCCCGTATTTGTCGAGCATCAGCGTGGGGTGTTGCGGTACTTGGCAAGGACGGCTTCGCGGGTCGGCAGGGGTTTGTCGACGTCGGCCGGTTGGGTGTCGAACCCTTCCAGGCGCAGGCTGGCCAGGTAATTGGAACGGCGGATCTTGTGGTAATGATCCTGCTTTTGCTCAAACGTCGGTTCGCTCATCGCAGCGTACTCCTGGGTAGCAAGGCTTGATTGTAGCGCAATGCTTCGGCGGGTAGGCGGGATAAAAACCACGTCACATTTTGTATAAAAACTCCGCCAGTCGGCTGAATTCAGCGTATGTTTCACCGCAAAATCTTGTAGGGCGATTCCGCCCGCTACTTAAAGGGAGTTAAGCATGGGTTTGCTTCGTATCGCTTCGGCGATGTCATTGTGTGCGGTGGCTTTTGCTGTCCAGGCCGAGCAGTTGCCGATTGAAGTACTCAGCGCCGTGGTCAAGGACCAGAAAATCGCCGACGCCGAAGTGCTGCTGCAACGCAACGGCGCGCAGAATGTGGTGGGGCGCACCAACGGCCAGGGCCAGGTGACCCTGACTAGCGAAGCTGCCGACGATGCCAGCAACCTGCTGATCATCAAGAAGCCCGGCTATTCCAACCTGGTGGTGAAGTGCCCGTGCAAGGGCATGACCTACGCCATCAGCCCGGTGATGGACAACCTCGACGGCCTGCGCGTCGTGTTGACCTGGGGCCAGACACCGGCAGATCTCGATTCCCACATGATCTTCCCCGGCAACAACATCTACTTCGAGAACCAGAAAGGCACCGACGCCGAACTGGACGTGGATGACACCGACAGCTACGGCCCGGAAACCATCACCCTGCAGAAAAAACACTACGGCGAAAGCTATGTTTACGCCGTGCATGACTACAGCAACGGTGGCAATCCGGGTTCGCGCCAGCTATCCAACAGCGAAGCCAAAGTGTTTGTGTACATGGGCCAGTCGTTGGTGCGCACTTACTACGTGCCTAAAAACCGCAGCGGCAACCTGTGGACCGTATTCCGCATGACCGGCAGCGGCGACTTCCAGGACATCAACACTTTCAGCGGCGTCACCGTGAATGCTGCGAATGTACTCAATGAGGTCAAACCGCTGCTCGATGACAGCGTTGCAGTGACGGCGGTTACCGTCAGCTCTTCCGTACAAACTGATGCGAAGCGTCTGAACCTGCAAGGCGAAGCAGCCTACCAAGCGGGTAATCTCGACCAGGCCATCGACCTGTTCCGTCAGGCCATCGAGTTGGACAATAGCTTCGGCAAGGCCTATGGCAACCTCGGCCTGGCCTATCAGAAAGCCGGTAACACGGCCGAGTCGATCTGGGCCAACCGCAAGGCTATCGCCCTGGCAACCGGTGCGAATGCTGCGACGGTACGTGCCGGCGCCTACTACAACATTGCGCGGATCTACGAAGCGGCGGGCCAGTTCCCGGATGCGTTGCGTCACTACCAGTTGGCCAAGGAGCAAAAGGCCAATCCGGTGTATGACACGGCGATTGAGCGGGTACGCAATCGCTGATTTCACTGTAGTGCCGTGCTAAAAATATGGGAGGGGGCTTGCCCCCGATAGCGGTGGGTCAGCCAGCTTATTTGTCGCTGACCCCACTGCAATCGGGGGCAAGCCCCCCTCCCACATTTGTGTAGCGTTGTTCCTACAA